>CAYGVJ010000139.1:0-13891 GCA_964353255.1 uncultured Solibacteraceae bacterium
TTCGGTTTGCTGGGGCCGAACGGCGCCGGCAAGACCACCACCATAAGCTGCATCTCGGGGCTACTGGCGCCCACGGCGGGCCGGGTGCGGGTGATGGGCCATGACGTGGTGCGGGACGGCCTGGCGGCGCGCCGGGTGCTGGGAGTGGTTCCGCAGGAGATCGCCGTTTATGAGGACCTTTCCGCCACCGAGAACTTGGCTTACTGGGGCGGGGCCCAGGGCATGCGCAACCCGGCGCTGCGCCAGCGGGTTCGGGAAGTGTTGGAACTCACCGGGCTGGAGGACCGGGCGCGCGAGCCGGTCAAGCGTTTCAGCGGGGGCATGAAGCGGCGGTTGAACTTCGCCTGCGGGATCATCCACCAACCGCCGGTGCTGCTGCTGGACGAGCCGACGCTGGGAGTTGACCCGCAGAGCCGGGCGCGTCTGCTGGAGCTGGTGCGCAAGGAAGCGGGCGCGGGCAAGTGCGTGCTGTACACCACCCACTACATGGAGGAGGCCGAGAGCCTCTGCGACCGCCTGGCGATCATCGACCACGGCAGGCTGATCGCGCAGGGCACGCTGGCCGAGTTGCGCGCCATGGTGGGGGAGCGCGATCTGCTGCGGCTGAGCGGCGTTTTTCAGGTGGAGCGGGCGCGGGAAGCGCTGCGGGGGGCCGACGGGATCGAAGTGGTGCAGGCCGATGAGGGCGTGCTGATTCTGGCCGTGGTGAACGCCTCGGCCCGATTGCCGGCGATTTTTGCGACGCTGGCCTCCGCCGGGGCCGAGATTCGCGGAACCACCCTGACCCAGCCCAGCCTGGAGAGTCTTTTTATCAAGCTCACCGGGAAGGAACTGCGGGAGTAGCCATGCGTTTCGCGTGGCTGAGCGCGGTAAAAGACCTCCGGCGCCTGTGGCGCGACCCTGTGGCGCCCCTTGTGTGGATCGGCATTCCGCTGTTTACGGCGGTGTTGCTGAACGTGGCGTTCGGCGGCCACGCCGGCCCTATGCCGCAGGGCCGCCTGCTGGTAGCGGACGAGGATGGCACGCTGCTCAGTTCCCTGCTGACGGGCGCATTCTCGCAGGGCGAGCTGGCCAAGATGGTGGTGGTCGAGAAGGTCAACCGCGCGGAGGGGCGCTCCCGCATTGACCGGGGCGACGCTTCCGCCCTGCTGATCATCCCCAAAGGGTTCGGCCAGGCGGTGCTTGCCAGCCGGCCGTTTCAATTGAAGCTGATCACGAATCCCGCCCAGCAGATTCTTCCGCGCATCGTGCAGGAGAGCGTGTCGATCATGGTGGAAGCGGCGTTCTACCTGCAAGCGATGGTGGGTGATCAGCTCCGCCTGTTCGCCGAAGGACCGCCGAAGGGGGCGCCGGCGTTCCCGGATGAGACCATCATGGCCACCAGCCGTGCCTTCAACCGCATCGGCGCCAAGTTGGGGACGTACGTAAACCCTCCTCTGATCGCGCTCGAGACCACCGTGACTGGAGAGAAGAGCCCGCTGCGGATCAACTTCGCCGCGGCCATGTTCCCCGGCATGCTCTTCCTGACGATCCTGTTCGTAGTGGTGGGCCAGAGCGGGGACCTATGGAAGGAGCGCGAACACGGCACGCTCCGGCGGCTGCTGGCGACTTCCGGAAGCCCAGCGGCGTTTCTGGCAGGAAAGGTGCTCGCCGCCGCAGTGGTGTTCCTGGCGCTGGGTGCGGTCGGGGTAGCTGGCGCGCATTGGCTGCTAGGGATGCCGACGGACAATCCCGTGGCGGCGGTCCTCTGGATCGCCCTCTCGGGGGCGGGCCTGTGGCTCCTGATGGCGCTGCTCCTGATTCATGCTTCCGGCTATCGCGCGGCCAACATCCTGGCTTTTATGGTCGTGTTTCCGCTGGCCATGCTGGGCGGGAGTTTCTTTCCGTTCGAGGCGATGCCGGACTGGCTGGCCGGCATCGGGCGGCTGACCCCGAACGGCTGGGCGGTGCTGGAATTGAGACGCCTGCTGGCGGGGCCGCTGGATCCGGGGCGGCTGGCGCTGGCGTGCGCCGGGCTGGCGGCCGCCGGCGGAGTGATGTTCCCGCTCATTCTCCGCCGCCTGCGCCGCGGGTTTGCCTTGTGAGGAGCCGGTGATGCTGCGCGACGCGTTCTTCGTGGCTCGCAAAGACGTCGCCCACATGTCTCGCGCCCCGGAAATCTGGTTCTGGGCATTCGTTCTGCCGATCCTGATCAGCTACTTCTTTGGAACCGTGACGAGCGGCTTTGGGGGATCCACAGACACCAAGGAGAGCCTCGCTGTCAGTGTCCCGGCGGATGCGGGTTTCCTGGCTGATCATCTCCTTCGGCGGTTAGAGGAGCGCAACTACCGCGTGTTACGGGTAGGGAGCCAGGAGCAGCTTGCGAGCTACCGCCGGCGTCTGGTCGTGCCGGCTGGATTCACGGCCTCGGTGCTGGCCGGCAAGCCGGTGAAGGTCACCTTGACCCGCGCGGGCGACGGCCCGGACGCCAACTACGACCAGGTCCGGGTGGGCCGGGCGGTCTACTCCGTGCTGGCGGACTTGATCGTGGTTGCGAAGGACCAGGAAGCCCCCGGAGTCGGGGACCTCGCCCGGCTGGCCAGCCAGCCGCGCTTGCTGACACTCGAGGTGCAGTCCGCGGGGCAGCGGCAGCGGATTCCGACCGGCTACGAGCACTCGGTGCCCGGCACGCTGGTGATGATGGTTCTGCTGGTTTTGGTGAGCACCGGCGCGGTGATGCTGGTGATCGAGCGTCGCCAGGGTATTCTGCGCCGGCTGGCTTCCGCGCCCATGTCGCGTGGCGCGGTGGTGCTGGGCAAGTGGGGCGCCCGGATGACGCTGGGTGTGATTCAGATCGGCTTCATGGTGCTTCTGGGGGCGGTGGTGTACCGGGTGAACTGGGGCCCCAGCCTGCCGGTGCTGGGCTTGGTCTTGCTGGCTTACGCCGGCTTGTGCGCGGCGCTGGGCATGGCGCTGGCGGGCCTGGCGCGAACCGAGGGGCAGGTGATCGGGTTCGGGGTCATTGCCACAAACGTGCTGGCGGCCATAGGCGGCTGCTGGTGGCCGATCGAGATCACGCCGTTGTGGCTTCAGAAGCTGGCGCTGACGGTGCCCACGGGCTGGGCCATGGACGCGCTGCACAAGCTGGTGAGCTTCGGCGCCGCTCCGGCGAGCGTGATACCGCATCTGATAGGGATGACGGCGGCGGCTCTGGCAGCCGGCTGGGTGGCGACGCGGCTGTTCCGGTTTCAGTAGAATAGAACCCTGAATGCGAGGCATTCGGGGACTGGGACGTGGGAAAAAACTCGGGGGACACTCCTGCGCACCGCGCCGCTTGGCTGATTCGTCAAGCTCTGCCCGGAGTGTCCCCGAGTTTTTTCTCACGTCCCTGCCAGCGCTGCTGAGTGTGCTGATGGGGGCGCTCGCGGGCCTGGGGTTGTACACGTTCGTCTACGCCCAGGGCTACTCCTACTTCAGCAACGATCCCGAGGCTTGCGCCAACTGCCACATCATGCGTGACTACCTGGACTCCTGGCAGAAATCCAGCCATCACGCCGGCGCCACCTGCAACGACTGCCACACGCCCCATGCGCTGGCCCCCAAGCTCTTCACCAAGGCCGACAACGGCTGGAACCACTCGGTGAAATTCACGCTCCAGAGTTTCCAGGAACCCATCCGCATACGGGTCTCGAACTCCGAACGGTTGCAGGCCAACTGCGTCCGCTGCCACCAGGATCTGGTCGAGGACATGAAGGCGCTTTCCTGCGTGCACTGTCACGCCGGGGTGGGCCACGGCCCGCGGAGGTAACATGCGATCTTCACGATGGACTTACATAGCCCTGAGCGCCGCGGTGGCCTCGGCCACGGTTCTGGTGACACTGCTGCTGATCAACATCAGCGAGCGCAAGCAGGAAGGCCGGCAGGCGTACCTGGAACTGGCACGGCTGACCGAAGACACCATCGAGCCGGGCGAATGGGGCAAGAACTTCCCGCGCGAGTACGACGGCTACAAGCGCACCGTGGACACCCAGCGCACCAAGTACGGGGGCAGCGAGGCCTTTTCGAAGCTGGACAAGGACCCGCGCTTGCGGCGCATCTTCGCCGGCTACGCCTTCGCCCTGGACTATCGCGAGGACCGCGGCCACGCCTACTCGCTGAAAGACCAGGATGAAACCGAGCGGACCAAGCAGCGGCCGCAGCCCGGAAGCTGCCTGCACTGCCACGCGGCGATCATCCCGGCCTACCGCAAGCTGGGCGGCGGGGACGTCATGAAGGGCTTCGGGCTGATGTGCGCCATGCCCTTCGCCGAGGCCCGCAAGCTGGTCACTCACCCTATAGCCTGCCTGGATTGCCACGATCCCAAGACCATGGCGATTCGCGTGACGCGGCCCGGGTTTCTTAACGGCATTAAGGCTCTGAAGAAAAGCCAGGGTATCGAGAACTACGATCCCAACACCATGGCCACGCGTCAGGAGATGCGGAGCTTTGTCTGCGGCCAGTGCCACGTCGAGTATTACTTCGCCGGCGAGCACAAACTGCTCACCTATCCCTGGTCAAAAGGACTGAAGGTCGAGCAGATCGAGGCCTACTACGACGACAATAACTTCAGCGACTGGAAGCACGGCGAGACGGGGGCGGCGGTCCTGAAGGCGCAGCATCCGGAGTTCGAGATGTGGAACCAGGGTATACACGCGCGCAGCGGAGTGGCCTGCGCCGACTGCCACATGCCGTACCTGCGCCAGGGCGCGGTGAAGATCAGCGACCATCACGTGCGCAGCCCGCTCGTGAACGTCGAGCGCGCCTGCCTGACCTGCCATCCTTTCTCCGCCGAGGAGATGAAGGCCCGCGTCGAGATCATTCAGGACCGCAACGCGACGCTGCTCGGGCGCGCTGAAGATGCGCTCATCGCTCTGCTGGATGAGCTCAAGGCCGCGCGGGCGGCCGGGGTGCCGGAGCCTCGGCTCGAAGCCGCGCTCAAACTCCAGCGCCGGGCGCAGTGGCGCGTGGATTTCGTGAATGCCGAGAACTCCACCGGCTTCCACGCCCCGCAGGAAGCCGCGCGCATTCTGGCCGAGGCCATCGACTACGCCCGCCAGGGGCAGGTAGCGGTGCTGGGGGGGCGGTAGGGAGCCGGGAGGCGCGGCGAGCCTTCAGTCCGCCGGGATCCATGGCCCGCGTTTCTCGCGGGCCGGCTGCCGCGCATCGTTAGCCGGCCTCGACTCGCCCAGCTTCAGGCCTCGACTGGCTGCCAGCGTCGAGCAAGTTCCCGGAACGCCGGTTCATAGACCGGCCAGTCATGCAATGTCGCCGGGTCAAAGTCCGCTCCGTTGGGCCACACCAACGTGCCGACTTCAGCATCGATGCGAACGCGGTTGAACAGTTCCAGATCACGTAGCGGGCCGTACAATTCGCCAGTGAGAATCGGCCGGAAGTCGATCGTCTGCTCCGTGCGGTCGTCAAAACGAACGCGAAGCGTGTAAGCAGAGAGGATCTCGAAAGAACGAACTCGGCAGATCGGATGACCCATAGAACAACCTATCTCAATCCTGATAGTAGGCGTGAAAGTGCGCAGTAGAACCGGCTAAGCTCCGGCACAGGCCCATTGTACACCACCACGCGACCGCCTGGCCGAGGCCATCGACTAGGCCCGCCAGGGCCAGTTGGCGGTGCTGGGGGCGCGGCAGGGGCCGACAGGCTGAAGCCTGTCCCACGGAGGTCAGGTGGCGGTGGTGGGGGCGCGGCGGTAGGGGCAAGAGCGGCCCGCCGACCGTTTGCCTAGACGCACCGGCGGAGCCTCCACGGAACAAGCATTGGGACGCTGCGCTGGTACTTCAAATAGGCCTCGCCGAACTCCGCTGCCAAGTCCCGTTCCTCAAGCAGCGTGCCCACGACGACCCAGATGGTCACCAGCACATCGAACAGCAAGCGGTCGGCGGTCAGATCCGGATGCGTCCACATGAACAGCAGCCCAGAAGCGTAGAAAGGATGGCGTACCCAGCGGTACGGGCCACGGATGGTGAGGGGCATAGCTCGCGCCGGTATGCCCCGAAGGTGAGCAAGGATGGGACCACTGCCGAAGGAATCCAACTGCCCGAGACTGCCAATGGCCCACGCGAAACCCCCAATTGCGGCCAGAGAGACACCGCGCGCCAACCAGCGCAGAGGCCCTTCCAGCGAGAACACCGCAAGTCGGGAGGGCTGCCACAACACGACCAACAGCAGCAGCACGATTCCCGAGGCAATCGCATAGACGGCCCGGTGATAGTGAGTTGGGAGCACGGCTGCCAGTCTGAGGCGAAAGGACCTGCGAACCATTCCGCTGTGCTGCAAAAAGAACGCGACGCACAGCAGCCCGTCGAAGGCCAACGTCATCGGCGTTCCCAGGCCCAGGTCTACAATCTGGCGGGGTCCGGCCCAGAGAAACACGCCGCACCATATCAAAGAAACCAGCCCCAAGACGTACGCAAACACAAGCAGCGAATAAGCAACGATTCTAAAGGTACCCACAGGCGTCTCCGACCTGCCCAAAGACCAGACGTCTCGGTCCGGGCGAAGGCGGTCCCGGCCCGCAGAACCGAACCGCCCGGACCAAGGGCCATTTTAGCCCGGTTTCGTCCGGCTGGTGCGGCAGACTGAGAGTCCGCGCCACGGCTCGCTCAGGAGCGCTCGCTAGGTGGCCTGCTTGGCGTAGTCAACCATGCCCTGGAAATCTACGATCACCACCGGCTCATCGCCGACCACCCAGGCGTCGTGGCCCGAGGGGAGCCGTGAAACGTCTCCCGGCCCACAGTCGAACTCAGTTCCGTCGTCCATCCGAATCCTCAGCACGCCCGACACGTGATAATTAAAGTGTGGAGCTTCGCAGCTCCTGGTCCGGGCGATCGGCTGGAGCGACGTTGCCCATCGCCAGCCAGGCTCAAAGACGGCCCGACCGACCACTGCTCCACCGATCTTGATGAGTTCCAGTCGCCCTTTCGGGAACTGCCGAATCTCATCAGGCTTGCCAAAGCTCTTCACTTCGGCCTTCTCCATGGTGCACCTCCTGGGCCGGCCATGTGCGGCCCCAACCGATTGGATGGTGAGGAGGTGTGTTGGATTCAGGGATTTGCCTGCGGAGCCCTATGGGGACCGGTCGGTCGGCCGGGATGGCCCCGGGAGGCGCCGCTTTTTCAGCGAACAAGCGGGCGTGGTACAACGTCTATAGAAGAGCGGAGGTTTGGATGGCACTCAAGGATTTCATCCTCAAGCAGTTCATCGACGTCATCCAGTGGACGGAACCCGAGGATGGCGTGCTGGCTTACCGGTACCCGATGCGGGACCTGGAAATTCAGAACGGCGCCAGGCTGACGGTGCGGGAGTCGCAGACGGCGCTGTTCGTCAACGAGGGGCGGGTGGCGGACGTCTTCTCGCCCGGCCTGTTCACGCTGAACACGCACACGCTTCCCGTGCTCACCAACCTGATGAACTGGGACAAGCTGTTCCAGTCGCCGTTCAAGAGCGACGTCTACTTCTTCTCGACGCGCTTGCAGGTGAACCAGCGCTGGGGCACGGCCACGCCGGTCACCATCCGGGACAAAGAGTTCGGGGCGGTGCGGCTGCGGGCCTACGGGATATACTCCTACCGCATCAGCGACCCGCGCACTTTCTTCATCAAGATCAGCGGCACGCGGGAGATCTACCACGTTCCGGACCTGGAAGGCCAGCTCCGCAACACTATCGTAGGGCGCATGGCCGACACCTTCGGGGAGAGCAGCATCCCGTTCCTGGATATGGCGGCCAACCAGGTGGAGCTGGGACAGACCCTGCTCGGGCAGTTGCAGCCGGTCTTCAACGATCTGGGCCTGGTCCTGGACGCCTTCGTGGTGGAGAACCTCTCGCTGCCTGAGGAGCTGCAAAAGCTGCTCGACCAGCGCATCAGCATGACCATGGTGGGCGACATGAGCCGCTACACGCAGTTCCAGGTGGCGCAGTCGCTGCCGGTGGCGGCCGGCAACGAGGGCGGCGGCGCGGCCGGCGTGGGCGTGGGCCTGGGCGCCGGGCTGGCCATGGCGCAGACCATGATGAGCGCCATGCAGCCGCCGGCTCCCGGCGCGTCCGGGGCCCCAGCGGCTCCGGCTGGCGGGCCCGCCGCGGCCAGTCCTCCGGGCGCCGCGCCAGCCGTTGACACCAAGTTCTGTATTGCCTGCGGCAAGGCGATCCCGCGCGTGGCCAAGTTCTGTCCGGAGTGTGGCGGGCCGCAGGCGTGAGCGGGGTCGAGTGGGTGGTGGACGCGCGGGGCTGCGACCCGGCGGCGCTGGCCGATCTAAGCAAGCTACGCCGGTTGTTCGCGTACCTCATCGAGGAGCTATCTCTGCACCCGGCCCGCGAAGCGATTTGGCACCAGTTTCCGGGCACTGGCGGGGTGACGGGCTTGTGCCTGCTGGCCGAATCGCACCTGGCGTGTCATACTTTTCCTGAATACGGAGCGCTGTGTCTGAACCTGTTTTGCTGCCGGCCGCGGCCGGAGTGGGACTTTTTGGCGCATCTCGGGCGCGAGTTCGCCGCCCGCGCGGTGCATGTCCGGCGGCTGGAGCGCCCGTACGATCATGAGCCAGCCAACAGCCAACTGTCCGAACTGCGGAGCGCTGATACAGTTTCGGTGGTCTAGCGCGGTCCAGACCACCTGCGGGTTCTGCCGCTCCATACTGGTGCGGCGCGACGTGGACCTGGAGCGCGTCGGGGTAGTAGCCGACTTGCCGCCGGACAGCTCGCCCATTCAAATCGCGACGGAGGGGGTTTATCGGAACCGCGCGTTCCTGGTGGCAGGCCGCATACTGTATGAGTACGAGGAGGGCGGCTGGAACGAGTGGCACGTGGTTTTCAACGACGGCGCCAGTGGCTGGCTCTCCGACGCGCAGGCCGAATACGCCGTTTCCTTTCTCACCGCTCAGCCCGGCTTGCCTGCTGCGGACCAGCTCCGCCCGCGGCGGCGGCTGGTCTTGAACGGCGTCGAGTACGAAGTGACCTCGCTGACGCAGGCCCGCTACCGGGGCGTGGAAGGAGAGCTGCCCTTCGCCTATTGGGACAAGGAGGCGGTCCTGTTTGCCGACTTGCGCACTGCCGACGCGCGCTTCGCCACCATCGACTACAGCGAGAGCGAGCCGCTGCTGTTTGTGGGCGAGGCGGTGGCTTTCGATGAGCTGCATTTGAAGAACTTGCGCCAGTTCGAGGGGTGGAGCTGATGAGCGCTCCCGCACAAGTCAAGGCGCTGAACTGCCCGAGTTGCGGCGCGCCGCTCACCATACGCGCTTTCGAGCACACGCTCTCGGCGGTGTGCGGGAACTGCCTGTCGATCCTGGACACCAAGGACCCCAACCTCCAGGTGCTTCAGCAGTTCAAGGCCCGCGAGGGGGTTCAGCCTCGCATCCCGCTGGGCACGCGCGGCAAGCTGCGTGGCGACGTTTATGAGGTGGTCGGTTACCAGGAGCGCACCATCACGGTGGATGACGTTCCGTACTTCTGGTCCGAGTACCTGCTATTCAACCCCTACAAGGGTTTCCGCTATCTCACCGAGTACCAGGGCCACTGGAACGACGTGGCGACGCTGAGAAACCTCCCGCAAGTGGACACGCGCGGGCCGCGCCCCGTGGCCACTCTGCTGGGCGAGAAGTACTACCATTTCCAGACGGCCAGCGCCACAACCACTTACGTGCTGGGCGAGTTCCCCTGGCGGGTGCGCGTTGGCGACACAGCCGCGGTAAGGGATTTCGTCTCGCCGCCGCGCATGCTTTCCCAGGAGAGCACGGAAGGGGAAACGGTCTGGTCGCTGGGCGAGTATATGACGGGCGCGCGGGTCTGGGAGGCGTTCGGGCTGCCGGGCAGCCCGCCGGAGGCGGTGGGCGTGTTCGCCAACCAGCCCTCGCCGTACAAAGGGTCGGCCAAGGGGGTTTGGCTGCTGTGCCTGTTTCTGCTGGTGGCGTTGCTGGCCATCGCGCAGGCGTTCCTGGCCTTCTCGGGCCAGGAGCAGGTGTTCCGCGGCAACTACAGCTTCTCGCCGCGCAGTGGGGGCGAGGCTTCTTTTGTGACCGAGGTGTTCGAGCTGAAGGGCCGGCCGTCCAGCGTGGAGGTTGGAGTTAACACGGATCTGGCCAACAACTGGGCGTACTTCCGTCTCGCGCTGATCAATGGGGACACGGGCCAGGCCTACGACTTTGGGCGCGAAGTGAGTTACTACTACGGGCGAGACTCCGACGGGGCGTGGACGGAGGGGCGGGCGAACGATCGCGCGGTGATCCCGACGGTGCCGGCGGGCCGCTACTACCTGCGGGTGGAGCCGGAGATGGACGCGGGAGCCGCCGCCGTGCGGTACGAGCTGACGGTGCGGCGGGATGTGCCTTACATGGGCTGGTTCTGGATGGCCGCCGGTCTGCTGCTGGTGCCGCCGGCGTTCAAGAGCCTGCGCTCAGTGGGCTTCGAGCGGCGGCGCTGGCAGGAAAGCGACTATGCCGGCTCGAGTTCGGGTTCCGGAGACGACGAATGATCAAGCATCCCTTTTACCTGGCATACGGCGTGCTGGTGTTGGGCCTGGTCGGCCTGGCCGAGTATCGCGGCTGGAGCCTGCTGAGCGTCAACGAGGTCAAGGACGTTCCTAAGTCGGTGCGCGATAACCCCGGCGCCTACCGTTCGCATTACGTGTTCTTCCCTCGGGTCTTCCGGGGGAAGTAACTTCAGGAGAATGAAATGACCGTTTTTCAACCCGGCTACATCCTGAACGCCCTGCTGTATTCGGTGCTGGGCATTCTCATCTTTGTCGTGGCCTTTGTGATCCTGGACAAGCTGACGCCTTACGCTTTGTGGAAGGAAATCGTCGAGGACCGCAACGTGGCGCTGGCGATTCTGCTGGGCGCCATGTCCCTGGGTATGTGCATCATCATCGCCGCCGCGGTGCACGGTTGACGCTTGTCCGCCGCACTGTTTTTCTCGGTTTTCCTGATCGCCGCCTGCGGGCTGATCTACGAGCTGGTGGCCGGGGCGCTGGCCAGCTATCTGCTGGGCGACAGCATCTTTCAGTTCTCGACGGTCATCGGCAGCTACCTGTTCGCCATGGGGGTGGGCAGCTACCTGTCGCGCTTCATCACGCGGGGGCTGGTGGCGCGGTTCGTCTCGATCGAGCTGATGGTGGGGCTGCTGGGAGGCTTCTCCTCGTCTCTGTTGCTGCTGGCGTTCGCCTACACGCCGGGTTTCCGGCTGGGACTGTACGCCATGGTGATCGCGATCGGCGTGCTGGTGGGCCTGGAGATTCCGCTGCTGATGCGGATACTGAAGCACCGGTTCGAGTTCCGCGACCTGGTGGCGCACGTGCTCACTTTCGACTACCTGGGCGCGCTGGGGGCCTCGCTGCTGTTTCCCATCTGGCTGGTTCCGAAGCTGGGCCTGGCGCGGGGAGCGCTGCTGTTCGGGATCATCAACGCGGTGGTGGCCCTGTGGAGCACGTACCTGTTCCGCGAGCAGTTGACGCGCGCGACGGGGCTCAGAATAGGCTGCGTCCTGGTGCTGGCGGCGCTGGGCGTGGGGATGGCGGGCGCCAGGCAGATCACCGACGCCGCGGAATCCAATCTTTACGCCGATGAGGTCATCTTCGCCCGCGCGACGCCCTACCAGCGGATTGTGCTCACCAAGTGGAAGGACGACCTGCGGCTGTTTCTGAGCTCCCACTTGCAGTTCTCCTCGCGCGACGAGTACCGCTATCACGAGGCGCTGGTGCATCCGGGGTTGGCGGCGATGGCCGGCGCCCGGCGAGTGCTGATTTTGGGCGGCGGCGACGGGCTGGCGGCCCGCGAGGTGCTGCGCTACCCGGCGGTGGAGAGCGTGACCCTGGTGGACCTGGACCCGGAGATGACCCGGCTGTTCTCGACTCACCCGCTGCTGGTGCAGCTCAATCAAGGCGCACTTAGTGCGCCACGCATGCGGGTGATCAACGCGGACGCGTTCCCCTGGCTCGAGCAGACGGAGGAGACCTTCGACTTCGCAGTGGTGGATTTTCCCGACCCGACCAACTTCTCGCTGGGCAAGCTGTACACCACGGCGTTCTACCGGCTGCTGGCTCGGCGACTCAGCGTGCGCGGCATGGCCGCCGTGCAGAGCACTTCGCCGCTGTTTGCCCGCCGCTCGTACTGGTGCATTGTCGAGACTCTCAAGCAGGCGGGCTTCGAGACGCATCCTTACCATGCCTACGTGCCTTCATTCGGCGAGTGGGGATTCGTGCTGGGTAGCCTGGCGCCGTTTCGCCCCCCGGCCAGGCTCCCGCCGGGGCTCAGGTTTCTCACCCCGGCGGCGCTGCCGCAGCTCTTCGAATTCCCCAGCGATATGGCGCGGGTGGAAGTCGAGCCCAACCGGCTGAATGACCAGGTTCTGGTCCGCTACTACGAGCAGGAATGGAGCCAGATCACGCATTAAGAACCGTGGCGCAGGCTTCAGCCTGCCGGGTCCACACTCGTGTGGACCCTTGCGTCGAGACGAGTCTCGACGCGGCAGACACGAGTGTCTGCGCCACGGTTCCCGCTTCCCGCCGCCGGTTTCTCGGCTCCGCGCTCGTTGGGTTGAGCAGCAAAGCGGAACGCCCTATCGCCGGGTCGTTCGTCAATGAATCGGACCGCGCCGGGCACAGGCTGCGCAGTCGCGGGCCGTTTCGGGCTCCCGTCGAGGAAGTGCGCGTGCCGCTGGTGATCGTGGGCGGGGGCATGGCGGGGCTTTCGGCGGCGCGGCGGCTGGTGAAGCGGGGCTTCCGCGACTTCGTGCTGCTGGAGATGGAGGAGCGGCTGGGCGGGGTGTCGCGTTGGGGCGAGAATGAAATCACCGCCTATCCCTGGGGCGCGCACTACGTGCCGGTGCCCGGGCCGAAGTCCGTACTGATTCGCGAGCTGCTCGAGGATCTGGGCGTGCTCGCAGGGGGCCGCTTCGAAGAGCGTTACCTGTGCTTCTCGCCGCAGGAGCGGTTGTACCTGCACGGAAGGTGGCAGGAGGGACTCGAACCCGCGGTTGGCGTCACCGCGCGCCACCGCGAGCAGTACCGGCGGTTCGAGGAACGCATCGAGCGGTTCCGCGCCTCGGGCCAGTTCACGATTCCGATGGAGACAGGCGCGCGGCCGTCGCCGCTCGACCGCCTCTCGGTGGCGGACTGGCTGCGGCAGGAGGGTTTGGACTCGCCGTATCTTAGCTGGTACGTCAACTACGCCTGCCGCGACGACTATGGCGCTTTGGCCGAGGACGTCTCGGCCTGGGCCGGCATCCACTACTTTGCCGCGCGGGAGCCGGAGGAGAAAGGGCCGCTGACCTGGCCGGAGGGAAACGGCTGGATTGTGCGCCGGCTCCAGGAACGGCTGGCCCGCTACGCGCGCACTGGCGCGATGGTATACCGCATCGCGCCCCAGGGCCAGCGCTGGCGCGTGCTGACGGAAGGGGCGACGTACCTGGCCGAGGCAGTGATCTTTGCGGCGCCGACTTTTTTGCTGCCGTACCTGGTGGAGAATGCCCCGTCCATGGGGCGCTTCGAGTACTCGCCGTGGCTGACGGCTAACCTGACGCTCGAGCGGCCGCCGCGCCAGGGCGATCTGGAGCCGGCCTGGGACAACGTGATCTACGATTCGCCGGCGCTGGGCTACGTCGTGGCCACGCACCAGTCGCTGCGCTCGCGCTCGGACCGCACGGTGTGGACCTTCTACTGGGCCCTGGCGCAGGGGCCTTCAGCGCGCAATCGGAAGCTGCTGCTCGACGCAGACTGGCACTACTGGAAGGAGGCCATCCTCAACGATCTGGCGTGGGCCCACCCGGACATCCGCGCTTGCGTTTCGCGCATCGACATCATGAGGATGGGGCATGCCATGGTGCGGCCTACGGTGGGGTTCATTTTCTCCGAGGAGCGGCGGCGGCTGGG
>CAYGVJ010000140.1:0-13832 GCA_964353255.1 uncultured Solibacteraceae bacterium
AGCCATTGACAAAAGTATAGCACGGGGCTACACTGCTGGTGTGCTTGTCTGATGATCTGCCGGGCAAGCACGCCCACGGATTCAAACTGAATCCGCCGGGATCAGGAGCGAAAGGAGCCAAGTCATGCCACGAGCGAGGATCAAAGGAGTTCTTTTGTGCGCCGCCTTGGCGGCCACTGGCCTTCCCGCCCTGGCTCAGGTTCAGGCGGGACGCATCGTGGGGACCGTGTATGACCCCCAACGGGCCACCGTGCCCAGGGCAACCGTCAGCGTCACCAACGTGGCCACCAACCAGTCGAGGCGCGTGACCACCAATGAAACCGGAGATTTCGTCGTCACGCCGCTGGAGCCGGGAACCTATGATGCGAGCGCCACCGCCTCCGGGTTCAGGACCACCGTCCAAAGGGGGATCGAATTGCAGGTGGGCCAAGCGGTCCGCGTGAGCTTGGAACTCCGCCTTGGCGAGACCGCCACCACTGTGGAGGTCACCGCCGAAGTGCCCCTGCTCAACACGGAATCCGGGACCATGGGCCAGGTCATCACCAACACCCAGATTATGGATTTGCCGCTGAATGGCAGAAACTTCACCGAACTGGGCCGTCTTACCCCAGGGGCGGTCCTTTTGCCAGCCACCGGCAGCGTCAACCGGATTCGTCCGGAGGCCGTCAACGGCACCTCCATCAGCGGCGTCCAAGGTCAGCAGGTCACCTTCCTGCTGGACGGCGTTGACATCTCGGAGCAGCACCAGGGAGGCACCTTCATCCAGACCTCCATCGATGCCCTCCAGGAATTCAGCGTGCAGCAGAACGCTTACTCCGCCGAGTACAGCCGC
This sequence comes from uncultured Solibacteraceae bacterium, assembly GCA_964353255.1. Taxonomy (GTDB): domain Bacteria; phylum Acidobacteriota; class Terriglobia; order Bryobacterales; family Bryobacteraceae; genus VFZS01. The sequence continues at coordinate 833 of CAYGVJ010000140.1, forward strand.
GCAGGCGGCTTCTATAACGCCACCACCAAGAGTGGCGCCAACAAACTGCACGGCGGCCTTTTCGAATTCCTGCGCAATGACAAACTGGACGCCCGCGACTTCTTCGCGCTTCAACGAGAGGTGCTGAAGCGCAACCAGTTCGGCGGCACCCTCGGTGGCCCCATCGTGATCCCCGGTGTGTACAACGGCCAGGACACGATGTTCTTCTTTGTCAGCTACGAGGGGCTGCGGGAGAGGCAGGGCTTGGTCTTCAACAACACCGTCCCGAGCGACGCCCAGCGGACGGGGAACTTCAGCGCTGCCGGTTTGAACCAGATATACGACCCCCTGAGCACCCGGCCCAATCCCTCCGGCAGTGGGACCATCCGCGATCCTTTTAGCGGCAATCTGGTGCCGCCTGCCAGAGTCTCCTCCCAGGCGAAGTACTTCAACAACTTCATCTCTACCGCGAACACTCCTGCGGGCAGGGCGATCTTCGCTCCTTCTCGGGGCGTGGACGAGGACCAGGTCACTGTCCGCGCCGACCGCAGAATCAACTCAAACAACAGGGCGTTTGCGCGCTGGAGCTTCAACGACAATCGGATGAATGATCCGAATTCCGCTCCCGCTTTGAAGACGACGGCGTTGTGGACGCGCGGACAAAATGTGGCCGCAAGCTTAAGCAGCAACCTGCGGCCGGTCATGGTCCACGAGTTTCGCTTCAACTACCTTTGGAACGCCCTCAGCAACTCTCCCTTCCTCCTCGGAACCGATTTCAACAAGGACGCCGGCATTACCGGTTTCGAGGAGACCAGACGCCCGGGCTTCATCGGCTCATTTCCGGACTTTGGCTGGAGTGGGTACTCGAGCATAAATGGTTCGGCTTTCGATCAGCGTCCAAAGACCCAGGACCGGCTGGCTTATGAGTTCAGTGACAACCTGACCTGGATCAAGGGCAAACACCTCCTCAAATCGGGGGCCAAGATTCGCTACCATCGCTGGCTCGGGACCGACAGCAAGACCTACGTCGGGAGCTACAGCTTTAACGGCCAGAACACCGAAAACCCGGCCCGGACCAGCGGCACGGGAGATGCTTACGCGGATTTCTTGCTCGGCTTCCCGATATCGGTCGGCCGCGGCTATCCGGGTGACACCTTTGGCGGCTTCGGCACCTACTGGCATTTCTTTGTCCAGGACGACTTGAAAGTCAGCAACAAGCTCACTCTCAACATCGGCCTGCGCTACGAGTACTCGCCGTTTTACAAGGGCTGGCGCGGCCAGGTGGGGACCTTCGATGGCACGTCTGCAAAGCCGATCATCATTGCCAGCGAGACGGACCAGCTCGACCTGGACGCGCAATTCTGCGGCCGGGTAGCCTATGCGCTCTTCAAAGACCTGATCCGAACCAGCTCGCAGGCCGGACTCCCGCTAGCCGTCACCTATCCGAACAAGAAGGACTTCGCTCCGCGCTTCGGGCTGGCCTGGCGGCCCTTTGGCGAAGCCACCGTGTTCCGCGGCGGCTATGGGATCTTTTATGAAGTCGAGAGTACCAATGGGCGAGTGAACTTGAACATGATCCCGTTTACCCTGACGGAGACCGCCTATAACGATCGGGGGGCCATTCCGCAGCGCACGATGGCGAATTTCTTCCGCGGAGCGGCCATCGGCACGTTCTTGAGCCCGCCGGCCCTCACGCCTAGTAAGACCAGAATGCGCACTCCGTACGATCAGCACTGGAACGTGGGAATCCAGCAGCAGCTTTTCAGAACGGCCGTCCTGGCGATCGATTATGTGGCCAACAAGGGTTCCTTCCTTCGGGGAGACGCGCAGGGGTCTGAACCGATCAATATCCCTCCTCCCGGTCCGGGGTCGATTCAGGACCGCCGGCCGTACCCGCGCTTCGGTAGCATTACTTACAACACACACAACCTCGCTACGTCCTACCATTCTTTGCAGGCCAAGATGGAGAAACGCCTCTCGTCCGGCCTGTGGGGCCTGGTGAGCTATACGTATTCGAAGAGCCTGCAGTTTGCCCTCACCCAGGCGAAGGGCGGAAACACGGGATGGGAAAGGGCCGTCTCAAATCTGAACATCCCGCACAATCTTGCGGCCAGCTTCGGTTACGAGCTGCCTTTCGGCAAGGGAAGGCACTTCTTGAGCAATGCGGGCGGACTGTTGAATGGTCTGATCGGAGGCTGGCAGGCGCAGGGCATCCTGATCCGGAGCAGCGGACGTCCCTTCACCCCCACGATTTCGCGGGACCAGGCCAATACCGGAGTTGGCGGCCAGCGACCCAACCGGCTGGGCTCAGGGAAGCTCGAGAATCCTAGCATTGCCCTGTGGTTCGACAAGACTGTTTTCGCGCTTCCGGCGCTATACACATATGGGAATAGCGGAGGAAACATCCTTCAGGGGGACTCGTACAAGGATTTCGACTTCTCTGTTTTCAAGCGGTTCAGAGTCAGGGAAACCTCGACTTTGGAGTTTCGGAGCGAGTTCTTCAACTCGACCAACACAGCGAGCTTCAATCCACCGAACACCGTGATAGACACCGCTACCGGTGGGATAGTGACGAGCACGGCCGGTAGTGCCAGGCGGATGCAGTTCGCCCTGAAGTACAGGTTCTGAAGGCGGCGGGCAGTTGAGCCGTTACCTGTTCGGCTGGGGAGCGGAGCGGCCGAGCCGAGCTACGCAGTTTCAATCTGGAATGTGTTCCTGAACGCAAGGCTCAGGGAGGAAAAACGAGTCTATGAGAATCCTGTTGACTACTCTGACACTGGTTGTGGCGATCCCGTTCGCAGTGAGGGGCCAGCAGCCCGTTTACCTCGACCCATCCCAGCCGATCGACAAGCGCGTCGCAGATCTGGTTTCGCGGCTGACGCTGGAGGAGAAGCCTGCGCAGATGTGCACGACGGCCCCGGCCATCGAGCGGCTGCAGATTCCCGTGATGAATGGCTGGAACCAGTGCCTGCACGGCGTGGTGTGGACGAGGCCCACGACCATGTTTCCCGTGCCGATCGGCATGGCCGCTACGTGGGATACCGCGTTGGTCCATGAGGTGGCGGCCACGATCGGCGAGGAGGCTAGGGCCGTTTACAACTACTGGCGCAGCATGCCGCCGGGCAAAGTTGCGGAGGAAGGCCGGGCGCAGATGACGATTGCCGCGAGCGGCGGAAAGACCCGGCACAACGGGCTTATCTACCGCTCCCCGGTGATCAACATCAGCCGCGACCCACGCTGGGGAAGGATCGAAGAGGCTTTCGGGGAGGACCCTTTTCTGACTTCGCGCCTGACCGTCGCCTTCGTCGAGGGGATGCAGGGAGACGATCCCAAGTACCTGCAACTGGCCGCCACCCTCAAGCACTTTGCCGCGAACAATCAGGAGCAAGACCGCCTGAGCCTCTCGGCCCAAGTCAGCGAGCGCATGTTGCATGAGTACTTTTTGCCGCATTTCAAGGCGGGCATCGTGGAGGGACGCGCTCAGTCGATCATGTCCGTGTACAACGCCATCAACGGCGTGCCTGGCGCCGTGAACAAGCTTCTGGTGACGGACATCCTCAGGGAACAGTGGAAGTTTGAGGGCTTCGTCGTGCCGGACAGCGGCGCAGTCAACAGACTTATCGCGGGTCACAAACTGGTCGGCACGATGGAGGAAGCCGCCGCGAAAAGCGTGCTCGCCGGCCACGATCTGGACAACACAGACTTTCCTGCCGCCTTGCCGAAGGCCATCGCGAAAGGCCTCTTGTCCGAGAAGGACCTGGACCAGTCGCTGCGCAGGATACTGAAGGTCCGCTTCCGCCTCGGCGAGTTCGATCCTCCCGAGATGGTCCCTTACAACAAGATCTCTCCCGCCGTGATCGACTCCGCCGCGCACAGAGAGCTGGCTCTCCGGACCGCCCGGGAATCGATCGTGCTGCTGACCAATAGGAACGGTTTTCTTCCGCTCGACAGGAGCAAGATCAAGACTATCGCCGTGATCGGTCCCCATGCGAACGTCGTGACCACCGGGTCCAGGAACTACACCGGGCAGGTGTCGAAGTTCGTCGTTCCTCTGGAGGGCATCAAAAACAAGGTCTCGGCCGGCACCGAGGTGCTCTACGCGCAGGGTTGTGACGTCCTCGAGGCCCCGGACAAGGAGAAGAGCTTCGCGGAGGCTGCCGCCGCCGCAAAGAAATCCGACGTCGCCGTCTTGTACGTCGGCATCAACCATCTGCTCGAACGCGAAGGACTTGACCGAACTTACATCGATCTGCCGCCGGTCCAGGAGGAACTGATCAAGAGAGTTTATGAAGCTAATCCCAGGACGGTGGTGGTCCTGATGAACGGGGGGCCGGTGGCGGTCAAGTGGGCCAAGGAGAACGTGCCCGCGGTCCTGGACATGTTCTATGCCGGCGAAGAGGGTGGGAACGCCATTGCCGACGTGCTGTTCGGCGACTGCAACCCGGGCGGAAGGTTGCCTTACACCGTGTACGAATCCGTCGCACAGGTGCCGCCGATGACCGAGTACGACATCACCAAGGGCTTCACGTACATGTACTTCGAGGGGCCGCCGGTGTACCCGTTCGGGCACGGGCTCAGCTACACGACCTTCCGCTACGCCAATCTCAGGATTTCGTCCAAACAGATTCCCGGCCACGGCCAGGTCGCGGTTCGTGTAGACGTCCAGAACACCGGCAAGCGCGCGGGCGACGAGGTGGTGCAACTGTACGTGCACGACGTAGAGGCCAGCGTGAAGAGGCCGAAGAAGGAGCTGAGAGGTTTCGAGAGAATCAGCCTGAAGCCCGGAGAGAAGAAAACCGTCTCTTTCCCGCTGCCGGCCGAGAAGCTTTCGTTCTATGATGTGAAGTCCAAGTCGTTCGTTGTAGAGCCCGGCCAGTTTGAGGTGCTGGTCGGCAGCTCGGCGGAAGATATCCGGGCCAAAGGACGGCTTGAAGTCACGACTGCCGGCGCGTTCAAGGATTAGGGAGTGTCTGCCAGTGCCACCAGGCCAAGGCCCTGTCCTCGCGGGTGACGGCAGTGCGGCAAGCGGTGATGCCCGCAGCCGCACCCTGCGTTGGAGGATCGCCATCCTTATTTGTGCGGCGATCGCCGTCAGCTATTTCGACCGGCAGACGCTGCCGGTAGCCGTCGCCGCAATCCAGCGCGACATCCCCATCTCCAATACCCAGTTCTCGCAACTCCAGGCGGCGTTCCTACTGGCTTATGCGTTCATGTATGCGGGAGGCGGGAAGCTTATCGACGCGCTCGGCGCCCGGACCGGCTTTCTGCTGATCATGACGTGGTGGTCGCTAGCCTGCGCCAGCCATGGGCTGGCGGCGGGATTCGCAATGCTCGCGGCAAGCCGGTTCCTGCTTGGCATGGGCGAAGGCGGCGGCTTTCCCGCTGCCACCAAGGCGGTGGCCGAGTGGTTTCCCGTCCGAGAGCGCTCCACGGCAATGGGCATCATCAACGCGGGAACGGCGGTGGGCGCTGTCATCGCGCCGCCCGCGATTGCCCTGGTGATCTCCGTCTTGAACTGGCGCTGGGTGTTCTTCCTCTCCGGCGCCGTGGGGCTTCTCTGGACCATATGGTGGATGCGCGGGTATTTCGCTCCTTCGGCGCATCCACGCCTGACGCGGCACGAACGCGAGGAGATTGCTGAAGTGTTCCGGTCGCCCAGCGGGCAGGCGCCGGGCATACCTTGGCTCCGGCTGTTCGCGTACCGGCAGGTCTGGGGCCTGGTGATCGGCAAGTTCCTTAGCGACGCCGCCTGGTATTTCTACCTCTTCTGGCTGCCGAAGTACTTGTACGACGTCCGGGGATTTGATACCAAGAGCGTCGGATACTTCGCCTGGATTCCGTATGCGGCTTCCGGGATCGGAAGTCTCACGGGCGGCTGGTTCTCAAGCTGGCTCATCCGGCGCGGCCATTCGGTGAATTTCGCCCGCAAGCTGGCGCTCGGCGCAAGCGCCGCGGTAATGCCGCTGATTCTTTTCGTGACCTGGTCGCCGGTCAGCATCGCCATCGTGCTCTTCAGTATCGCCTTCTTCGGGCAGCAATCGTGGTCCACGCTGGTCATGATCCTGCCGGCCGACATCTTTCCCCACCGGACCGTTGGGGCTGTGGCCGGGCTGGTGGGCTTCGGCGGGGCCATGGGAGGAGTCCTCTTCGGCTTAGTTGTCGGCTGGGCGCTCGACCACGGCTTTGGCTACGCGCCCGTGTTCGGAATGGTGAGCACGTTTCACGTCATCGCGTTTTGCGTCATTCTGCTCGCCATTCGCGTGGTGCGGCCGGTCCAAGTGAAAGGAGAGCTCTAAGCAGAAATGTCCCGACCACAGGATGAAAAAACACTAGGTATCATTCACGCCGTGAATCTCACGATCCGGGCGATGCAGCCCTTCATCCAGCAGTACATCCCGGAAGTCGCTGTGATGCATCTCTGTGACGACACCATCCAGCGCGACAACATCAGAGCGGGCGTCGGTGTGATCCCCAAGGTCAACTACTTCAAGTTCGCCCAGTACGCTCACAACCTGCAAGAGGCCGGCGTGGACATGATCCTGCTGGCCTGCTCGACGTTCAACTACGCGGCCGAGCTGGCTCGCCCGATGATCGACGTCCCGATCATGCAGATCGATCGCCCGATGATGGAGCAGGCGGTCAGTCACAGCAAGCGAATCGGCTTGCTGGCGACGCTCCCCACCACGGTTCCCTCATCCGAACGGCTTCTCCGGATTGTCGCCGGCGAGAACAAGAGAGAAATCGAGGTTACGACAGTCTTGCGGCACGACGCGTTCAAGGCCTTTGAGAAAGGAGATATCGAGACTCACAACGCTATTCTGCTGGAGGAAATCGAAAAATTGGGGAACAACGTTGACTCCATTGTCATGGCGCAACTGTCCATGTCCGCGCTGACGCCCCAGTTGAACAATACTCGGGTGCCGGTGTACAACAGCGGCTCCACCTGCTTTTGCCGCCTGCGGGATATGTTGGGGGCGCTGTAGGAAGATGAACCGGCAGTTCACTCTTCCGTATGGGCACGGCTCCAGAACGGTAGAGGTTCCCGCGGCTAACCTGGCATGGATCGACGGGCCGAAGCCTGTCCCGCCGTTAGCCGGGTTGGCGGATGCCGTCAGAACCGCGGTTCGGAATCCGATTGGATCGCCTTGTCTTGCCGAACTGGTCGCCCGGCACGGCAGGCGAACGGTAATCCTCATTGACGACGGAACGCGCAGCACTCCACAAGAGCTGATCCTGCCCGTCTTGCTGGACGAACTCACTTCCGCCGGAGTGGCCGCCGGGGACGTCTGCGTCATGGTAGCTCTCGGCACTCACCGCCCGATGAGCCGGGATGAACTGATCAGCCGCGTTGGGAGGGAGGTTTTCGAGCGCGTTGAGGTCATCAATCTTCCCCAAGAGCCGGAGGACTTTGTGGATCTGGGCGTGACGCCGCTCGGCGTTCCCATCCAGGTCAGCCGGCGGTACCTGGAGAGCAATATCAGCATCGCGGTCGGGAATATCATTCCGCATATGTATGCCGGCTGGGCGGGCGGTGCAAAGATGGTTCAGCCGGGAGTCAGCAGCGCCCTGACTACGGCGAAGACCCACCTGATCGCCGGCCCGCGAGTTTATGAGATTCTCGGCGAAGTGGACAATCCGGTGCGCAAGGAAATGGAGGAGATCGCGCTCCAGTCGGGCCTGAAATTCATTGTCAACGTGGTGCTGAATGCCGCGGGCCAGGTGGTGGCCGTTCTCGCGGGAGATGTGGTCCAAGCTCATCGCGCGGGTGTTGAAATCGCCCGGCCGATTTATACTTTGGAAGTCAAAGAGAAGCCCGATATCGTCATTGCCAGTTCCCACCCTGCCGACCGCGATCTGTGGCAGGGCTTCAAGCCCGTCAACAACTGCGGCATGCTCGTCAAGGACGGCGGCACGTTGATCCTTCTGATCCCCGCCCCGGAGGGTATCGCGCCGGATCACCCCCAGCTAGTTGAATTCGGCACGACTTCCGCCGAAGAAGTGATGAAACTGGTAGATGCCGGCGAAGTCGCCGACGGGGTGGCGGCGGCAACCTATTTGGCCTTTGAACGGACTCGCCGGCGGGTGAACGTGATCCTGGTATCTGATGGAGTCTCCTGTGCGGAAGCCGGGAAGATCGGAATCTCCGCGACAACAAGTTTCGCGGACGCCTTCAGCGCCGCCCTCAAGCGTCATGGTGATTCGGCCCGGATTGGTGTTGTGACCCAAGGGGCAGACATCATGGTAAGTCGGCAATACCGTTCAGCTTGCGGCATCCTGACCGCAGCGCCCGTCAACCGCCCTTGAGCACCGGCCACTGGCCCGCGTTCGTGTCTTCGACCGCGCGGCTCAGGGTGTACCGCCAGGCCATTCGCGCCTGGTCCGGGAAGGTATCAATGAGGGCTTCCATCCGGGCGCGGATGTCCGCGACGATTTGCGGGTTGTCGCCGGCCACGTCGTAGCTTTCGTCGGCATCGGCCTCCAGATCGTACAGTTCGGGCCGGGGCAGCGGCAGGTTGAAGTAGCCGACCTTGGGTTCCGGCGTCCAGGGCGGCGCGTTGGGGCGCGCCACGTGCAGCTTCCAGCGCCCCATTCGCGCGCACTGCACGTCCAAAGAAGAGAAATAGAGAAACGCGTCGCGCTCCACGGCGCTCTGTTCGCCGGTGAGCAGAGGCCAGATGTCCACTCCATCCAGGGGGTTGGGCGGCAGGGGGGCGCCCGCCAGGCGAGCCAGCGTCGGCAGGATGTCCATTGTCGTCGCCATGCCCTGGATCACTACGCCGCTCGGAATGCGGCCCGGAAAGCGCGCGATGAAAGGCATGCGCATGCCGCCTTCGAAAGTTTCGGCCTTGCGCCCGCGCAGGCGTCCCGCGCTGCCCTGGAACCACGGCCCGTTGTCGCTCGAGAACATCACCAGCGTCTGGTCGTCGATGCCGTGGTCCCCGAGCGCTGCGAGCACTTGCCCCACGCTCCAGTCCAGTTCCTCGACCGCATCCCCGTACGGCCCCATTCCGCTGTTGCCCCGGAAGCGCGCCGAAGCCGCCAGCGGCAGGTGCGGCATGGGGGGAGCCAGGTACAGGAAAAACGGCGTCTCCTTCGATCCCGCGATGAACTGGACCGCCTGCTTCGTGTAGCGCTCGGCCAGGTTTTCCAGATTCGCCGGATCCTCGATGACCGTCGTGTTGTGCAGCAGCACCCGCGGCCACATGTCGTTGCTGTACGGGATGCCGAAGTACTCGTCGAAGCCCCGGCTGGTGGGCAGGTACTGCGGCTGCGATCCCAGGTGCCACTTGCCGATGCACATGGTCCTGTAGTTCCGGATCTTGAGCACCTCAGCGACGGTGGTCTCCGACTCCGGCAGTCCGGACGGGCTCTCGGGCCAGAGGACGTCCGGCACTCCCACGCGCGTCGGGTAACGTCCCGTCATCAGCGCCGCGCGGGAGGGCGAGCAGAGCGGGCTCGCCGAATAGAACTGGCGGAACCGCACGCCGCCGCGCGCCATGTTGTCCAGATTCGGCGTGCGGATCTGCGAACCGTAGCAGCCCAGGTCGCCGTATCCGAGGTCGTCGGCGTTGATGTAGATGAAGTTAGGCGGGCGACTCTGCGCCCTGGCCACCCGGCCCAGGGCGGCGGCTGCCGCCGCTCTCAGCAAAGCTCGTTTGGTGACGCCGCGACCAGGCATTGAAAACACCCCCTTCACGGAGTGTACAGGTCGCGCATCCGGAAGGCACGGTACACCTGCGTCGCCGCCTGGAGGTTGTAAACGATTCCGCCCGAAGAATTCACCTCGACCATTCGGGTGGTGGCGGGCTGGCCCTGATCGCCCGGAATCCAGCCCAGGTCGAAACTGTAGTTGCCGTTTTCGAGCGCCTGCGCCGTTCCCAGCGCCAGCGAGTAGGCCCCCAGGTCGGCGTTGAGCACGAAGGTGGCCACCCGGTTGGCTTCGTCGAGATGGATCACCTGCCCGCGGCTGTGCGCGCTGGAATCCGTGGCCCGCCGCGTGTTGCCGTTGTCGAAAACCGTCAAGGTGGAGTTGTCGTCCGGCAGAAAACCGGCGTCGTGCTGGTGGGAGAACCACGGATTGGGATCGTTCGAGACGGCCTGGAAATCGCCGTCCTTGCCCAGCCGCCAGATCACGTCGCCGGAGCCCTCGCCGTTGCGGTAGTCGATCTTGATGACCCAGTCCTGGTGGCGCGCCGAGTAAAGAATGTCGCCGTCCGGGGTGAGTTGGACCGAGTTGCCGTGGAGCCAGTCGTTAGCCTGATCACTCGCGTAGAAGGGGGCGCAGCCTCCGCCGCCGCGCACGCAGCTCTCGCCCAGCACCGCCTTCCGCGTCGCATCCAGGTGGTCGAAAGCGTCCCAGGCCCACACCACTTGCAGGTTGCCGTTCAGCGCCACGATCACGTCTCCGAGCACGTTGACCGCCCCCGGCCCTTGCACATCAGTGAGGATCCGCTCGGTGGCGGCCAGCGCCAGGATCGTGCCGTCCGGGAGGCGCCGGGCGTCGTGGTGGAATGAAGTCACCGGGCGCATGCCCATGTTTACGAGCTGCTCCGCCACTCGGGCCGCATTGGTTTCCCGAACAGTGTTGCCCACCAAGTCGAATTCGCGCAGGATCTGGCGGGAAGAATCGACGCTCGCGTCCCAGATAATGCCTAAGAAGAGGCCGCCCGGCTCGGGAGCGGTGAGGAACGATACCCCGTCCGGATAGAACCACACCAGGTTCCCCTGAAGGTCTGTGGCCACGATGGACTGCGACAGGCTGCTCTGCAACAGCACGCCCTGCGCCGGCGGCTGCGGCGGCTGAAGCAGCGTGTAGGGCGCCAGCGGCAGCGACACCTGCGGAGTGGTCAGCGCCATTTCCGGACCCTGAACGAATTCCGAGCCGGTATCCAGGATGTGCTTCACCGCATAGGTCGTGCCGGCGCGCAGCCCGGCCAGGTAGAAATTCATGGTCAGGCCGTGGCCGCAATCCTGGTAGTTCGTGTTCTGAACGAGTCCGTCCGGAGCGCGGAAGTCAACCCGCATGCGGGCGCCCGCCGCGCACGCCGGCGCGCTGTAGAGAAACACCAGCGGATTCCGCGTCGCCGTAATCACCGGCGCATCGCGGCCGGCGCGCGGCACGATCTTGTAGGCCGCTCGCGCCGAGGCGGAATCGGAAGTGGCGAGGTTCCTGACCGAAACCTCGATTACGTAAGAGCCCTCGTGGTCGCCCACCGCCCAGTACAGCGTGTTGAGCGGGCCGTAGTCGCGGATGATGCGCGCGTTCGAGCCGACGCGCCGCTCGCGGAAGCGGTACCACAACGTGCCCCCTGCCGCGTCGGAGACCGTCGCGGTCCACGTGACCACGTCGCCCACGAAGGCTGGCGACGGAAGCGAAGGCGAAAGCGCCACAGACATGGCCGCCGCCGGCAAAGACATCACCGCAACGACCAGAAGTGCAAAGCCCGTTTTTAGCCCCATGCCGCTTATGATGCTGCCGGCCAGGGCAAAGTTACGGCGAGGTCCTCACGGCCGGCTGGCCGGCAGTGGGGAGAAATGCGGGCTAGAATCGAAGGGGAGTCCAGCCAGGCAAACCAGAGCCATGACCGCGAAATTCAATCTCGACGCCAAATTCGCGCTGTTCTCCGATCACTGGCGCCCGAAAGTGATCGCGAGTCTGAACGGGCAGGAACTCAAGCTGGTCAAGGTGACAGGGACGTTCCCTTGGCACTGCCACGCCGCGGAGGACGAACTCTTCATCACCTGGAAGGGAACCTTCAGGGTCGAGTTCCGCGATCGACTCGTCGAGCTTCACGCCGGCGAGGGTCTGGTGGTGCCGCGTGGCATCGAACATCGAACCTCTGCGGATGAAGAAGCTGAGGTTCTGTGCTTCGAGCCCGCTAACACACGAAACACCGGCGACCTCGCGAACGACCCCTTCACCGCCCCGAACGGAGCGGCGCTCTAAGACCGCCGCGAGGCGGCCCGGCGAGCCCGCCGGGAACCGCTAAGTTGTTAAGTTGCTCTGTGCGGAGCGAGCGACCTGAGCCCCCCTCGCTCGCCCCACCAGGACCTCAAGCTAGCGCGTCTGCCAATTCCGCCATCTCCGCACTGCGCCTTGGGCGTGCGAGAATAGGATCACAGGGAGCGATCCGCGATGGCTGCGAGCGTTCTTCCCGATCACGAGCTGATCGCCGCATTTTGCCGGCGCAACCACATCCGCAAGCTCGCCCTGTTCGGCTCCGTGCTGCGGGAGGACTTCTCCGCCGCCAGCGACATCGATGTGCTCGTCGAGTTCGAGCCCGCCCACGTGCCGGGCCTGGCCTTCTTCCGGATGCAGGCCGAACTCTCGGAGATCTTCGGGCGCAGAGTCGATCTCCACACTCCCGGCTGGCTCAGCCCGCTGATCCGGGACCGCGCTCTGGCTGGCGCCGAGCTTCATTATGTCGCAGCGTGACCCGCGCGTGCCGCTCGAACAGATGCGTTCCCACGCACGTGAGGCGCTGGCAATTCTACAGGGAAGGAAGCGACCCGACCTGGACAGTGATCGGCTGCTGTGCCTTGCCTTGGTGCGGTTGCTGGAGGTAGTCGGCGAGGCGGCCACCCGGGTCCCGCCGGAGGTGCGTGAGCGCCACCCAGAGGTACCTTGGTCTCAGATCATCGCATTGCGTCACCGGCTGATTCACGCCTACGATCGGGTCGATCTGGATATCGTCTGGCAGATCGCCTCACACGATCTTCCGGCGCTCCTCCGCCAACTCGGCGCCATCCTGGAGGCAGAGCCAGTTTAAGGACTCACACGTGCACCCGCGCCGCACCGGCGTCCACAATCCCCTCCGCAGCGGCGTGGCGGAACGCGTGGCCATGATAATGCCTGCCATGCAAGGCGCCATTGGCGCTAGCCACGCCGAGAGTCCTTTTGAAGTAGAGTAAGAGCTGGCATGCGGACTTGTCTGGCTAGGACCGCGAACCTCCGAAGGTGCAGGTCTAGTGTCCTGTCTCTAAAGTTCGTTTATACTTCCGGAGCTTCCTTATGATCGTG
>CAYGVJ010000141.1:0-13784 GCA_964353255.1 uncultured Solibacteraceae bacterium
AGGCGAAACCGCCTGTCCCACGAGGCCTTGAGCCGCCAGTCTTCAATCTTCTCAGGAAATGTAAAAACTCCAGAAACAGGCACCCAGAGGGTACCAGCCTGTCGGCCGCAAAACTTCCCATTGTCAACGAACCTGCCAAGCAGGACGCTGCCGCATCCCGCGCCCTGCCGCCCCGCGGATGACGGCCGCAATCTCCCGCGTCGTCTCCTCGTCCCCCATCAGGACCCGGTGGGGCAGCCAGAAGGCGTCGGCGATGCAGGCTTCTGAAACCGGGCAAGGCTCGACGCGGCAGCCGCCCTGCCGGTAAAGCGGGTTGGCGTAGAGCGTATGCGGGTAAAACGGCGTGCAGGGAACGCCCTGCGCGGCCAGCGCCTGGTGAAACTCGTCCCGCGTGGCTCCGAAGAGGGCCGCGTCGATGCGCCCCAGCAGCAGGTAGCAGGAATGCGCGGTGGCCTGCGGCGGGGCCTCCTGGAAGCGCAGTCCCTCAACGCCCGCCAGCTCCGCGCGCAGCAGGGCCGCGTTCCGGTTTCGCAGCCGGATCTGTTCCGGCAAGCGTTCGAGTTGCGCCAGCAGGACGGCAGCCTGGAAGGCCGTCATACGGTAGTTGGTTCCCAGCGAGTAGTGATGAAACCATCCGCCTCCGGCGCGGCGCCCCTGGTCGGCCATCGCGCGCACGCGGGCCGCCAGCTCCGCGTCGTTGGTGGTGAGCATGCCCCCCTCGCCGCAGGTCATCACCTTGGAGTTCTGGAAGCTGAAAATGCCCGCCACCCCCAGGCTGCCGGCCCGCCGCCCGTTCCACTCGGAACCGTGGGCCTGGGCTGCGTCCTCGATCAGGATCAGGCCGCGCTCGGCGGCCAGGCGCCCGAGGCGGTCCATGTCGGCCACCTGCCCGCCGAAGTGCACCACGATGAGCGCTTTGGTCTTCGCGGAAACCGCCGCCGAAGCGCGCTCCGGGTCCAGGTTGAAGCTGTACGGCTCGATGTCCACGAAGACGGGTGTAGCGCCGATGCGCGAGACCGCCGTGGCCGTCGAGATGAAGGAGATGGCCGGGACGATCACTTCGTCCCCCGGTCCCACACCCGCCGCTTCGAGCGCCGCCTCCAGTGCCACCGTGCCGTTGGCCAGGCTCACCCCGTGCGCACAGTGCTGGAACAAGGCAAACGATTCTTCCAGCCGCCCCAGCATCTCGTTGTGGCCGCCCCACCGGCCGCTTTCGAGCACCTCGCGCAGCAGTTCCAACTCACGCTCGCCGTACACCGGCCACTTGGGGATTTGCATCAGCCACCAGGATATGCCAGCCCAGGTGCGGATGCTAGCATGGGGAGAAGCCCCATCCATGACCGTCCGCCAGCTACGCACCTGGATCCGTTCCCAACTCACCGCCCAAGCCGACCCGGCTGTCCGCCAGAGTATGCAACGGTTTTCCCGCGAGCCGCTGAATACCTACGGTGTGCCCACCGCCGCGGTCAGGAAGATCGAGCAAGCCGCCTGGCGCGAGGTCAAACCCTGGCCGCCGGCGCACCTGAACCCGCTTTGCGAGGCGCTGTGGCGGAGCGGCAAGCTGGAGGAAGCCGCGGTGGCCATCTACCTGTACCGGCGCTTTCGCAAGCGCTGCGGGGAAGCGGAGTTCGATCTCTTCGAGCGGTGGCTCGACCGCTACGTGGACAACTGGGGCTGCTGCGACGGCCTGGCTTCCTGGCTGCTGGCGGCCTCCATCGGAAACCAGCCGGAGCTGATCTCGCGGCTGGAGGCGTGGACTCGCTCAGCGAACCGCTGGAAGCGCCGCGCCGCTATTGTGGCGCTGCTACAGGAGGCCAAGCAAGGACGGAACACGGCAGCTATATTCGACATCGCGGGCCGACTCCTGGAGGACTCCGACGACCTGGTGCGGAAAGGCGTCGGCTGGGTGCTCAAGGAGACATACCCGAAGAAACCACGGGAGGCGCTGGCGTTTCTCGAGCCGCGCAAGGCGCGCGCGCCGCGGCTGGTGCTGCGCCTGGCGGCGGAGAAAATGACGGCGCGTGACCGCGCTCGGCTCCTGGCCCGCTGATCAGCCCAGCCTGGGCGGCACCTCGTCCATCGGCCCCATCCACCGCAGCTCGCGCTCGATGTCGCTGTGCAGCCGGTACGTCCTGCGAACCGCCGCAATGTCCTCGCCGCGGACGTCGATCTTGGCCAGATCGTATTGCCCCAGGCCCACCTGCCCGCAGTAGATCAAGTACCCCATCCAGCTCGGGTTGACGCCCATCACTTCCACGCCCACGCGGTCGGCGGCGATGTAGTCGGCGGAGGCGATGGCCACGCGGTGCGGCACCGGGACGCCCGAGCCGGGGCCGTCGCCTTCCATCCCTTCGTAGCCGTCGATCACCGTGGCGCCCCAGAAGGGCCGCATCTTCACCGCCGTCAGCATCATGTTGTAGTGGGTCTGCCGCACGCCGCCGTGGTAGCGGCGCTTGTCGTTCCAGCGCGGGGTCTCTTTGGGCGCCTGATGCAGCGGCGCGCCCAGCGTCATGTTCTTCACCGAAAGGGTGGCCACCACGGCGTTGTGGGTCTTGAGGATGGCCGAGCAGATGATGAAGGCGTCAGGATCGAGCAGCCGCGCCGCCAGGCGCACCGGCTGCACGTGCAGGTCCGGGTCGATCAGCGGTATGACCTGGTACTTGGCTTCCTGGTTCAGGTCCACCAGGCTGACCTTCTGCCGGCGGTGCTCGGCGGCCACCTTGTTGTAGCCGAAGTTTTCGTACCCTTGCAGGGTCTCGCCGGCGGAGGACTCGGCGATGACCACCGGGCCCTTGAAGCGGGGCGCCAGGTAGTCCAGGATGCCGCGCAGGGTGTCGGCGTGGGTGGCGGCGAGCTGGCGCTGCGTGGAGACGTTGTTGGGCTTGATGATGACGTACTTCTTGCGCTTCAGGCCCGGCCGGATCTGGTCGTCGATGGCGACCAGGGCGTCGTAGATCAGCTTGCGGCGCTGCTCGCCCTTGACCAGCGCCACGGCGGCCCGGCGGTCGTAGGGGTGCACCGCCTGCGGCAAGGGCGCCAGCGGCTCTTGCTGCCCGATCAGGAGACTGCTGCCTGCCGCCAGCGGCGTCCCGGCGGCCCCGTACAAGAAGCGCCTGCGCGAAAAGTCCAGTGGCATAAAACTCGCTCCCAGTCTACAATAAGAGATTCAACTCCAATTATATCCGACAAGAGGGAGATGCTATGAAATCACGTTCTTCACGCAGGAACTTCCTGGCCGCCGGGCTGGCTGTGCCGGCCGCCGGGCTGGCTTCGGTCTCGTCCAGGGCGGGCGGCGCTTTGCAGTCCCCCCAGCCGTCTGTGCCCCAATCGAAAGGTGGCCTGAAGTATCGCACCCTGGGCCGGACCGGCATGAAGGTCACCGAGGTCGGCTTCGGCTGCATGATCACCTCGGACCAGAGCGTAGTTGAGAAAGCTGTCGATCTGGGCATCAACTTCTTCGACACCGCGCGCGGCTACCAGGGCGGCAACAACGAGCGCATGGTCGGGGCCGCGCTCAAGGCCAAACGCAAGCAGGTCTTCATATCCAGCAAGACCGGCGCGCGCACCGGGGCCGAGGCCATGGCGCACCTCGAGACCAGCCTGCGCGAGCTGGGCACCGACTACCTGGACGTCTGGAACCTGCACGGCAGGAGCCGCCCCGAGGAGCTGACCGACGAGCTGCTGGAGGTTCAGCAGACCGCCAGGCAGCAAGGCAAGATCCGCTTCGCCGGCATCAGCACGCACAATCTGGCCGACGTCATTCAGGCCGTCATCAAGAGCGGCAAGCTCGACGTGGTGGTGTTCACCTACAACTTCTCGATGGGCGACAAGCTGGATCAGGCCATCCAGGCGGGCCGCGACGCTGGCATCGGCCTGGTGGCCATGAAAGTAATGGCCGGCGGCTTCCGGCGCGCCAAGCCGGGCCAGTCGCAGTACGAGATTCTGAAGCGCGAGGGCGCGATGCCGGCGGCGCTCAGGTGGGTGCTCAGGAACCCCGGGCTCGGCACCACCATCCCCAGCGTCACTGACATGGAGCAGCTCGACGACGATTTCAAGGCCATGGGCGCTCCATTCACGGAAGGGGATGCCAAGTTGCTGGCCGCGCAACTGGACTACATCCGGCCGCTCTACTGCCGCATGTGCGGGAACTGCCAGGGGACATGCCCCCAGGGCCTGCCGGTGGCCGACATGCTGCGCTACCTCACCTACGCGGAAGGCTACGGGCAGTTCGCGCTGGGTCGCGAGCACTTTCTGGCGCTGCCCGAGGAGGTCACGCGCGTCCGCTGCCAGCTCTGCCCGAGCTGCTCGGTGAAGTGCCCCAACGGCGTGCAGGTGGCCGAGCGGCTCATCCGCGCGCAAGAACTGTTCGCATGAGAGTCTTGATGTTGCTGGCGGCCGCGTTGTGCGCGGCCGCCCAGACTCCCGATTGCCGCCTGGTTCCGGGCTGGACGCAACGGGGCCCCTCCCGCGCCTATGAGGCCGACACCCTGTATGAGTACGTGGACGGCAACGCCGAGGGCTACCTCATCTATCGCTTCGTGAAGATGCAGGGAGTGACCTGCCGGTCGGGCGAGGACACCATCGTCTTCGATGTCTCCGAGATGGCCGACCCGGAATTCGCCTACGGCATCTTCTGCGCTACCCGCGATCCGAAGCTTCCCGTCGAGAAGATCGGCATGGCGGCCCAGATTCATCCGCGCAAGGGTGTGCTGGTCAAGGACAAGTACTACGTCGAGCTGGCGGTGAACCTGGAAAAGGACACCAGCGCCACGCTGCGCGCCTTCATTACGGCGCTGGAGAAGCGCATTCCGGGACGCACGGCGCTGCCGGAAGTGATCGGCTGGTTTCCCGCCGACAAACTGGCGGTCGAGTCCGTGCGGCTGGTTCCGGAAAGCGTGCTGGGACTGCGGGTGCTCCGGCGCGGCTACGTCGCGCAGTACGACTACGGCAAGGCCTTCATCGTGCCGGAGGATTCTCCGGAAGCCGCCGCGCAGGTGATGGCGAAGCTGCGTGCCCGCGTCGGCGAGACGCAGCCGGCCAAGCTGGCGGAGGAGGCTTTCCAGGCCAACGACAAATACCTCGGCCGGCTGTGCTTCTTCCGCAAGGGCCGCTACATCGGCGGTTACGCCAACCTGGCCGAGGGCCAGGACGCGCTGGCGCCGGCTTCGGCGCTGGCCGCGCGAATCCCCTAGTTTCGCGCCAAGAACGCCCAGTCTTGCGCAGAGCACGCGCAGAAGTTGCAGCCATTCCAGTGCTGAGTTACCATGCCCACTTGCAGCGGGGCGCCGCCTTGCTGACCCCATGCTTGGAGGAGGCGCTTGGGCGGAGAGAACATGAGTATCCTACGACGTTGGGACATCACACCGGAAGAACTGACCGAACTGGTGGAGCAGAACCCGAGTCTGCGTGGCGTCTTGCTCGGATACATCGCGGAAGGCAAACTGCGGAAGATGTGGTTTGCCCGGCCAGAATTCACGCAATTGGTCAAGTACGACAACCACGGCCGGACGCGGAAGGGCGACCTCGTTGTCACGTATAAGGGCCATGACTTCGTAGTGGAGTCGAAGTCCCTTCAAACCAACACCGTAGTGCGGGTCGGAGACCAGTGGCGAGCCAGGGCACAGTGCGACGCAAGCGATCGCCGATCAATCACTTTACCCGACCGCAGCCGGGTGACAACGATTTGTCTCCTGGTCGGGGAGTTCGACCTCCTCGCTGTGAACTGCTTCGCGTTCGAGGAAAAGTGGCGTTTCGTCTTCGCCAAGAACTCTGATCTCCCGAGAAGCACGTACGCCAAGTACTCCCCTAAGCAAAGGCGCTACTTGCTGGCGTCCCTGGTGACCGTCACCTGGCCCCCGGAGCCGCCGTTCCGAGATGAGCCGTTTTCGCTCCTGGACGAGTTGGTGCAGGAGCGAGGGGCTGCTACTCAGCGCCGGAAGAGGTGACAGGGCGGAAGCTAGGACCTCATCGATTCCCGCTTCATGCCCGCCGGGATCTTGACGAAGACCAGAAAGTAGGAGTGGTTTTTTCGCGCGTGCACCTGCTTCAGCATGCGGCTGACACCAGGCTGATTCGGTCGCACCACGACGAAGAGGTCCTTCGTGTAGAACCCGAGTCCCTCGAAGTGGTTGATGATCTCGACGTGGGTCAGGTTTTGTCGGTTCGCACTGACCTCGTCCTGGCACTTGACGATGAAAACGCCGCCATCCCGCAGGACCCTGTGAGCTTCTTTGCCGCTTCGGAAGTACAAGTCCAAGACGGCAGCGTGCCATTTCGGGCCCCCGGATGTCGCCTCCCCATTCGAATAGAAGTCCCGAAAAGCTCCGTACGTTCCCTGGCCCGCCATGTGGTCGGTAGACCGTCGGAAGAGACCCTCCATGTACGGCGGGTCGAAGACTACGCAATCGATGGACTCCCCCTCGTAGGGCAGCTCTCTACAGTCGGTACCCGTCTTGAGATCGCTGGCCAGAAGGCGATACGCTCCCTCGGGTACGTCCCTCCAGAAAACCCCTTTTCCGTAGGTCACATCCGCAACCACGGATGCCTCTGGTACGTGGAGCCGCAGGATATGAGGGAAAACCTCGGCGTTGGTCCCAACGTATGCGGAAACGGCAACGTCCGACGTCGCAACTCCACCCTGGACTCGCCTGTTGACGGCCTTGTCCTCTTCGCCGATGAGCCGCATCTGGATGGGCTTTGCCTTCGTGGCCATCTGCAAACCACTGGACCTGCTTTCCATTCTAGCATCGCCGCCGCGTGTCCGCAGCATACCCGGATCACTATCGTCTGATGTTGCCTCCGAGTTTAAGCCCCTACCTCGGCCTTGAGATCATTCCTGGCGAGCTTGGCGTGACCTTTGCGTCCTTTGCGCGAAACCGTTCTTAGAACAGCGCGCGCTGCGCGCCGCCCCGCAGGCGCGGGGTCACTCCGAAGTACTCGAAGGCGCGGTCGGTGGCCACCCGGCCGCGCGGCGTGCGGTCCAGAAAGCCGAGCTGAATGAGGTAGGGCTCGTAGACCTCCTCGATGGTGTCGGCCTCCTCCTCGATCGAAGCCGCGATGGTGTTCAGGCCCACCGGCCCGCCGCCGTACTTTTCGAGCACCGTGAGCATGATCTTCTGGTCGATCTCGTCCAGGCCGAAGCGATCCACCTCGAGCAGGTCCAGCGCGGTGCGAGCGATCTCGACGCTGACGCGGCCGTCGGCGCGCACCTGCGCGTAGTCGCGCACGCGCCGGAGCAGCCGGTTGGTGATGCGCGGGGTGCCGCGGCTGCGCCGGGCGATCTCCTGGGCGCCCTCCGCGTCGATGCTCACCTCCAGCAGGCGGGCGCTGCGCAGCACGATCTGTTCCAGTTCCTCGACCGCGTAATGGTTCAGCCGCAGCACCAGCCCGAAACGCCCGCGCAAAGGCGCGCTCACCAAGCCCTGCCGCGTGGTGGCCCCGATGGCTGTGAACTGGGGGATGGGCAGGGAGTGCGTCCGGGCGCCGGGTCCCGAGCCGACCAGGATGTCCACGCGGAAATCTTCCAGCGCCGCGTAGAGCATCTCTTCGACGTCCGGCATCAGCCGGTGAACCTCGTCGATGAAAAACACCTGGCGGGCGCGGATGTGGCTCAGGATGCCGGTGAGATCGAGCTTCTTTTGCAGTATCGGCCCCGAGGTCTGCTCGAAGCTGACTTCCAGCTCGTTCGAGATGATGGAAGCCAGAGTGGTCTTGCCGAGCCCGGGCGGGCCGTACAGCAGCACGTGGTCCATGGCGTCGCCGCGCTGCCGGGCCGCCTCGATGGCGATGGCCAGGTTCTCCTTCAGCTTCGCCTGGCCGGTGAACTCCGCCAGACGCCGGGGCCGCAGGGCGACCTCAAACTGCTTCTCGCCCTCCTGGGCGGCGGCCGAAACGATTGCACGGTCCCGCATGCTCTTCCAGGTTAGCGCACGAGTTCGAGCGCCCGCCGGAACAGCGGCTCGAACTCTTCGCCCGGCGCCAGCGCCTTGGCCTTGCGCACCGCGGTCTCCGCCGCCGCCGCCCCGCATCCCAGGTTCACCAGCGCGGAGACCACGTCCCGATCCAGCGCGCTCTGCGCCGGGCGGGCGCCTGGCAGGGCGGCCTCGGCCGCCGGCGGAAGCTTCTCGCGAAGTTCGAGCACGATCCGCTCGGCGGTCTTCTTGCCGATGCCGGGGATGCGCACCAGGTGATCGACGGCGCCGCTGCGGATGGCCGCGATCAACTCGGCGATGGGCAACCCCGAGAGCACCGTCACCGCCAGTCTCGGGCCTATCCCGCTCACCGTGATCAACCGCTCGAAGAGCATCTTCTCGTCCTGCGAAAGGAAACCGTACAACGAGAGGGCGTCCTCCCGCAGATGGGTGTGTACGTGGAGTCGCACTTCCCGGCCCACCTCGGGCAGCGCGGCGTAGGTCGAGATGGGAATGTTGACGTCGTAGCCCACACCCCCGGCCTCCACCACCACCTGGTTGGGATGCTTCTCCAGAATGACTCCCCGCAAGTGCGCGATCATGGCAGGGATACATTATCTTACAAAGCGCGGCAGCGGTTTTTCGGGGATCAAGTTCGCCACCCGGCGCCTCTCCCCTTCCCGGGCACCCAGGCGCCTCAGCCTTGCGTGAAGTACAGCGCGACGGCCCGCTCCAGGTCGGCCCGGGTCACCTGCGCCACCCGGTTCTCGTATCGACCGATGCTGACCAGAATGCTGCACACATCGCCGGGATAACAGGCGCGCAGTTCCATCCCGCCTTCCCGCAGGCACAACAGCCGCAGGAACTCGGCGGCGTCCGGATCGCAGGGAAGGTTCCTGGCGGCCACTACGCGGCGGAAGATCTCGTCGAAACTCGGAGCGTCCACCGGGCCCACGTACACCTTGTTCTGCAACCGCCTCAGAAAGGCTTCGTCGGCCAGCTCGCGCGGGTCCAGGTTGGTCGAGAAGACCACCATTAGTTCGAACGGGATCTTGAATTTCACCCCGTACCGCAGGGCCAGGTAGTCCACGCGACGGTCCAGCGGCACCATCCAGCGGTTCAGCAACTGGCGCGGAGACATGAGCTGGCGGCCGAAATCGTCCACCACGAAGATGCCGTTGTTGGCTTTCATCTGCACTGGCGCGGCGTAGATGCCGGTAGCCTCGTCCAGGCGCAACTCCAGCATGTCGGCCGTCAGCTCGCCGCCGGCGATAACGCAGGGGCGGCGGCAGAGCACCCACCGCGGATCGAATTCCAGGTCCTCCTCCGGCACTTCAATCTGGTCGTGCACCACCGGGTCGAAGAGCTGAATAATCTGCCCGTCCACCTCCACGGCGTAGGGGATCAGAACCGCATCCTGGTATACCCGCAGCATCCTCTCGGCCAGGCTGGTCTTGCCGTTCCCGGTGGGCCCGTAAAGGAAGATCGAGGTCTGCGAAAGGATGGCCGGCCCGAGCTGGTCCAGGAAGCTGTCGGCGAGGACCATGTCGGCGAAAGCCCGCTGCAAAGTTCGCCGGTCCACCCTGACCTTGGCCGACTGGGCCTTCGCCGCCGCGTGGTACTCCGCCAGCGAGACCGGCGCCGCCCCCGCGTAGTGGCAGATGTGGTACCGCTCGGCCGCCATAGCCCGGCCCGCGTTGGTGAGCGTGAAGATGTAGTCGTTGCCCTTCATGCCCTTCACCTCGACCAGTTGCTGCTTGCGCAGCTCGCGGAAAATCGCCTCCACT
Organism: uncultured Solibacteraceae bacterium; assembly: GCA_964353255.1. Lineage (GTDB taxonomy): Bacteria > Acidobacteriota > Terriglobia > Bryobacterales > Bryobacteraceae > VFZS01. The sequence continues at coordinate 9,698 of CAYGVJ010000141.1, forward strand.
ACCGCGGTGGACAGCTTCAGAGCCTCGCTCAGGGACTGGAAATTGCTCTCCCCGGCCAGATAGACGCGCCGCAAGACCAGGTCCGTCAACAAGCCCTGCGGGATCCCGAGATCCTCGACCATCTCCGGTTGAGGTGGGCAGTAGGCGGGTCGTGTTATCACTGCCGTAGCCATGACCATCTAGCTCCTAACTGAACTGGAGTCTGCGCTCCGGAAGCTGTGAGAAAACCGGCTGGAACACTCGCTGACGCGCGTGGCTCGGATACATGCTTCGCGTTGGCCGCACCTTGCCGAGCCGCGACCGGGTGCCCCCTGGGCGGGGAGCGGTTGCCGCACCGGTTTCCTTACAGCTTCCCGGCTCCTCATCTCACCTGGGGAGCCGACTTGACGGGTTCCCTGGCCAGACGAACCTTGGCGCCTTCCAGCTTCTTCTGGGTCTTGGCGACCTCGGCGGGCTCCTGTTCGGCCTGCGAACTGGCGTCCCACTCCTTCAGCGATCGCTCCCACTGGGCAATGGCTTCCTTGAGCTTGCCCTGCTGGAAGAAAACGTCGCCGAGGTGATCGTGCACGATGGGGTCGCGAGAGACCCGCTGGAGCGCCATCCGCAGGTGGTTTTCGGCCTCCGCCAGCCTGCCCATCCGGAACTCTACCCAACCCAGGCTGTCCAGAAATGCCCCGTTGTTCGGCTCCAATTCGATCGCGCGGCTGATAAACTGGAGGGCCTCCTGGAGCCGCAAGTTGCGGTCCGCCAGCATGTAGCCCAGGTAGTTGAGGGCCGAAGCGTTGTCCGGGTTGATTTTGAGCACCTTGCTGAACTCGGCCTCCGCCTCCGGCAGTTGCTTCATCTTCTCGTACATGGCGCCGCGCATGAAGTGCACGGTCTCCTTCTCCTCTGGGGTGTCGGAGAGTCTCTCGACCGCTTCCAGCGCCTTGGCCATGGCGGCGTAATCCCGGCCTTTGTCGTACACCTGGGCCAGCGCCAGGTGGATCTCGCGATCGTTCCTGCCGTCAAAGAGCCGCTTCAGCTCCGCCACTGCCTGAGTGGTCTTACCCACGTCGGCGAGCACGGAGGCGCGCACCAGGCTGAGAGTGCGGTCGTCCGGGTACTTGAGCGCGGCGGCTGCGGCTTCCTGCTCGGCTCTGGGAAACTCCTTGGCCTGGCGATAGGTTTCAATGATCTGCGCGGCGGCCCGGCCGCCCAGATCCGGATCCAGCTCGGCCACCTTGGAGAAGCTCTCTGCGGCCTGCCCGTACTGCTCGCCGGCGCGGTACAGCAGCGCCAGTCTCTCCCAAAGGATCGCCCGATTGGCGCGCTCGGCGGCGGTGTAGTCCTTCTTCTCGGTGGAGGTCAGGACGTCTCTCAACCGCGCGATAGCTTCCGGAAGCTTGCCCTCCGCCTCCAGCAGGTTCACTTCGTTGAACTGTATGTCCAGGTTATCGGGCTCCAGGCTCTTGGCTCTCTGGTGCGCGGCCCGCGCCTCCTTGAAATCCCGCTTCTGGCGATGGATCTGCGACATGCGGAGTTCCAGGTGCGCATCCTTGGGGTCGGCCGCCGCCAGTTCCCGGTAGAGTTTGAGGGCCTCATCCAGCTTGTCGGCCAGCAGCAGGTCATCGGCCAGGTCGCGCTTGATCTGGCTGTCGCGGGGCGCCAACTCCAGGGCCCGGCGCAGCGCCTGGGCCGCGGCGGCGTAGTCCCGCACCTGCTCGTGGGCGCTGGCCAGGGCGCGCAAGGTCCCGGGGCTGGGATCCACCTCGGCGAGCCGCCTCCAGTACTCCAGAGCGGACTTGGAGTCCCCGAGGTCGGAATACACCGTGGCCAAACCCGACAGCGCGTATTCGTTCTTGGGGTCCAGTTCCAGCGCCCGCTTGTAGGCTTTCTCGGCCTCCAGCGAGTTCTGGGCGATTTTCGAGAGCCGTCCCAGCATCAGCCAAGCATCGGTGTCCGTGTCGTCCTTTTCGGTGATCTTGCGGTATTGCTCGGTAGCCCGGCGCAGCATCTCCTCGTTGATACGGCCGCGCTGCGTCTCCCCCATCAGCCGGGCGTAAATCCGGCCCAGCATGCGGCGCGCGTCCAGGTTGTCCGGGTTCTGCTTGAGGATCTCCTCGGCCTCCAGGACCGCGTCGCGCAGCCGTCCCGCTTGCATGTAAAGATCGGTGAGTTCCTCGATCAGGAGACTGGCGCCCGGGTCGGCCTTGAGCGCCTGCTTGTAGTGCTCGATGGCTCGGTTCACATACTCGCCGCGGTAGCCATTGGTGGCAGCCAGCTCCGAGTACAGATGCCCCATGGCAAAGTTGTAGTAGGCCGCGGCGCGGCTGTCGCCCTGAATGGGCGCGGGCGGGGTCTTCTGCCCCAGGACCACGACCCAGGGCAGCAGGGAGGCGCACAGGAGCGCAATGATAAGCGGCCTGACCCGGCCTGGAGATACACCAACTCTTTCCACCTGCACCTCTCCACTCCAGTATAGCGCCCAGGGCCTCCACTAGACTGATGAGGAGTGAGCCTTTCATCCATCAGCCCACTGGTGGCCGTTTTGGGCCCGACCGGCTCGGGCAAAAGCGAGCTGGCCCTGCAGGCGGCTCTGCGATTTGGCGGTGAAATCGTCAACTGCGACTCGCTACAGGTCTATCGCCACCTGAACATCGGCACAGCCAAGGTCCGCGCCGAGGACCAGCGCGGCGTCCCGCACCACCTTCTCGACGTGGTCAACCCGGACGAGCTGTTCACCGCCGGCGAGTACGCGCGGCGGGCACGCCCCGTGCTCAACGAGATCGCTGCCCGCTCCCGCCTGCCCATCGTTGTGGGAGGCACCGGGCTGTACCTGCGCGCCCTGCTGGAGGGCCTGTCTCCTGCGCCGGCGCGGGATGCAGCCCTGCGCGCCCGCCTGGCCGCGCGCGAGTCGAGACGTCGCGGCTCGCTGCACCGCCTGCTGAGCCGGCTTGATCCGCCGGCGGCCGGCAGGATCCATCCGGGAGACGCCCGCAAGCTCATCCGCGCTCTGGAAGTTCGCTTGCTCACCCGCCGCCCGCTTTCCTCTGTGTTCGCGGCCGGACGCGACCCCCTCCCCGGTTTCCGCTGGTTGAAGCTCGCCCTGGACCCGCCGCGGGAGGGCCTTTATCGGCGCCTGGACGCGCGCTGCGAGGCCATGTTCTCCGGCGGCCTCCTCGAGGAAGTCCGCCGCGTCCTCGCATTGGGCTTCTCCGAGACCTCGAAGCCCTTGGAGGCTCACGGTTATCGCCAGGCCGTGCAGTTGCTCAAGGGAGAACTGGACCTCCAGCAGGCCCTCTGCCATGCCCAGCGCAACACTCGCCGCTACGCCAAGCGCCAACGGACCTGGTTCCGCCGCGAGCCGGATGTCGTCTGGATACCCGGATTTGGCGACCAACCGGAGGCGCAAGAGGCGGCCCGGCGAATCATTGAGGACTTCCTCGCCGGATTCTGACGGAGTTTTCTGCGGCGGAGGGAACATTCTCGCCCCTGGTTCGTCTGTAGTCTTGGTGGGCCAACCGGCCTACCGGATGACGCATTCGACGATGCTTTGAACCAACCAGTTCAGGAGAATCCATGAGTAAGAGAATTGCCTTTCTTTTCTTGGTCTTGGCGATCACCACGGTCTTCGCAAAGACCTATTCGATTACCCTTTTCCAGCCCGCCGTCGTGGCGGGAACCGAACTGAAGCCCGGCGACTACCAGCTCGAGCTGAAGGACACCACGGTGGTGTTCAAGAGCGGCAAGCAGTCCGTCAAGTGCACGGTGAAGGTGGAGAACGCTGAGGGCCGGTTCTCGACCACTACGGTTCGCTACGACAGCGGCGAGGGCAAGCTCAAGATCCAGGAAATCCGCCTGGGTGGCACGAACTTGAAGCTGGTGTTTATTCCGGCCTCCTAACCCCCTGGGAGCCGCCGCTCGCACTCTGGGGGCGGCTCCCGCTTCTACCATACCCCGGCGATCCCACAAGCGTTGCCTTGATCGGAGAGGTGCCCGTAGTCCGTACGTGGTGCGAGATTGCCCCCGTGAGGCACCCCCGGGCCGGGAGACCCATAAGCGCTAACTTAAGGGGAAAGCGCCTCCTTTTCGTGGCGCAAGCACT
>CAYGVJ010000142.1:0-13779 GCA_964353255.1 uncultured Solibacteraceae bacterium
CCACTGCGGAGGCCTCGACCTTGCCCCAGCTACCCACTAAAATGCCGGAAGAGCGTAGTATAATGTGGCCAACAAAAGTGTTGTACAAAACTACCCTTTCCCGGTTGCCGGTTGACGATGTTGGGGACTCTGAATCCCCAGCCGTCGGACTGCATCTCCCGCCGGGACTCGCGGCCAGTCTCCACTATGAATCATTCCAGATCTTGGAACGAGTGGATTCCGCAAAGCGCTACCACCTGGCCCTTGATACTTCTTTCCCCCTTGCGGTGAGGTTGTACGAGTTCCCAGCAGGTCTCCGCGCCGTACCCATGACATGGCATGAGCGCCTGGAAATTTTCTGTCCGCTCGCCGGTTCGGGAGCTTTTCGCATCGGCGAGCAATTGGAGCCATTCGAAGCCGCTGACATCCTGCTCATCGACAACCTGCGGTTGCACGGTATAGACAGCTTCGAAGGGCCAGACCGCCACGCCCTGGTCGTCGTTTTCTACCCGGATCTGGTAGCAGCGCCGGGCGCGCTGCCCTGCGACCTTTGGTTGCTGCGGCCGTTTCGTCATCTGCGGGACGGCTGCCTGCACATGCGCTCGCGGGATCCGCACGCGGCCGAAGCCTGGAACTGCCTGAGCCGGCTGGTGCTGGCACAGATGGAGGGGGCCGGCGATCCGGCTTGTCAGGCCCGCCAAAAATCCGTTCTGGCCGAACTGCTCATAGTCCTGGAAGAGGCGTTCAGGGACCGCATGGCCGAACACAGCGATTACGAATTCCGCCGCGACCGTCTGCGACGCCTCTCGCCCCTGTTCGAGTTCCTGGCCACTCACCACGACGAGCCTCTGAGTGTGCCGGCGGCGGCACGGATGCTGGAAATGAGCGCGAGCTACTTCATGCGCTTCTTCCGCACGGCGACCGGGCTGACGTTTTCCGCGTATGCGGACCAGTTGCGGGTGAGCCGGGCCTATCAACTTCTACTGGAAAGCGACCTGTCGCTGACGCAGATCGCCGCGGAAACGGGTTTTTGCGACCAGTGCCACTTGAGCCGGCACATCCGGCGCCGCTTCGGAACCTCCCCGGGCCGCATCCGCGCCCAGCAACGGGCGCACGGTACGAAGCAGACCGAAACCCGGCCAGGGTAGAATTGTACAAGTATTCGAGCACTTTCATTCTATCCTCCAAGAGCCAATTCGGCTACGATCCGGCTTGGGAGGCTTCAGAAATGCGAGGACGTATGTTGAAGAGATCAGCTTTGCTTGCCGCCGCAATCTGTTTCTGTTTCTCGGGTCTGGCGCCCGGCCAGGAGTTCCGGGCGACCGTCACAGGCCACGTTTCGGACCCTTCTGGCGGTGCTATGCCCAATGTCGCGGTTCAGATCATTAACACCGGTACCAACGAGGTGGCTGTAGCGGTCACCAACACTCAGGGAATCTACTCCGTGCCCTTACTGAAGCCCGGCATCTATCGCCTCACCGCTGAGGCCGCCGGTTTCAAGAAGTACATCAAGGAAAACATCGTCCTCAACGTCGGCGACGTGCTCGGCATGGATGTGACCATGTCGGTAGGCGAAACCACGGAGTCCGTCACGGTGAGCGCCGAAGCGCTGCTGTTGCAGACCGAGAGCGCCGACCGCGGTCTTGTCATCGACCAGAAGCGCGTCATGGAGCTGCCGTTGAACGCGCGCAACCCTTTCATGCTGGCGATGCTCTCCGCGGGGGTGAACTTCAGCGGCGCCCAGATCTATCAGCGCCCGTTCGACAACGGAGCTATCGCCGACTGGACGGTGAACGGCGGCATGGACCGGAAGAACGAGTTCCTGCTGGATGGCGCGCCCAACAACGCCCAGGCCGGCGGAAACAACATTGCGCTGGTTCCGCCCGTCGATTCCGTGCAGGAATTCAAAATTCAGACCAATTCGTATGACGCAGCCTACGGCAAGTCGAGCGGCGGCATCATGAACGTGTCGCTGAAGAGCGGCAGCAATCAACTCCATGGAACGATCTACGAATTCATGCGCCGGAATGCCCTGGACGCGAATTCATTCCAGAACAACGCGGCGGGGGTGCAGAAATCGGGGCACTTCCTGGATCAGTACGGCATTTCCGCGGGCGGACCCATCATCCTTCCCAAGATCTACGACGGCCGGAACAAGAGCTTCTTCTTCGTGAACTACGAAGGGTACCGTGAAGGCACGCCGACGCCGCTGACTTTGTCGGTACCCATGCCGGAGTTTCTGGGCGGCGACTTCAGCAAGCTGGTGGATTCGCAGGGCCGCAAGATCACGATCTACGATCCAGTGGGCGCCGCGATCAATGCAGACGGCAGCGTGACGCGCCAGCCCTTTGCGGGGAACCTGATTCCCACGAACCGGATCAACGCGACCTCCACCAAGATGCTGAAGCTCTTTGCCGCACCGAACATCACGACTCCGGGTTCGGCCTACGGCACTAACAACCTGTTCATCCCGGGCGGCGCCGACAACCTGGACAAGGACGACTTCTATAACGCTGTCACCAAGTTTGACCAGAACTTGGGCGACAAGCACCATCTGTTCTTCCGTGAAGCCACCAATGACCGCACGGAGCTCCGCAACACGAACGGCACCTTCGGACCAGGCTGGCAAGGTCCGGGACCGCTGAAGCGCATCAATGACGCCTACGTTCTGGACTGGACCGGGACCTTGCGTCCGACCATGATTGCAGGCGCGCGAGTCTCTTTCGCGCGTTACGTGGAGGGCTCACGGGGCGACCCGAACATCGGCGTCAACCCGACGGTGCTGGGGTTCCCGCAGTCTCTGGTCTCGCAACTCCCGGTGCAAAACATGTTCGGCACCTATAATTTCACCAATTACACCGGACTCGGGAGCAACCCGTCGTTCAACTACACCAACACCGTGACATTCGCTGGCAGCATCGCCAAAATTGCAGGCCAGCACACCTTCAAGGCCGGCCTCGACCTGCGGCGCATCCAGTACAACGTCATTACCACTAATAACGTGTTCGCAATGACGTTCAATAACACATGGACCCAGCGCGTCTACAACGTCGCCGACTCTCTCAGCGGCAACTCGTGGGCCTCGGCGCTGCTCGGTGTGCCAGCCAGCGGGAGCGTGGACGACACCCCGTATCCGTCGTTCGTGCAGCGCTACTCGGCCGGCTACTTCCAGGACGACTGGAAGGTGAGCCGCAAACTGACCTTGAATCTCGGTGTGCGCTGGGATTTCATCCAGGCGGTGACGGAGCGCTATGGGCGGCTGGCGCGCGGCTTTGATCCCAACGCCGTGAACCCTGTGGACGCAAAGATCGACCGCACCAAGTTCCCGGGCTTCCCCACAGTGAAAGGCGGGCTTCTGTATGTCAGCGGCAATGACGGGCACACGGCCAATCTCGACTGGACGGGCATCCAGCCGCGCTTTGGCATGGCCTACCAGATCAGGCCGAAGCTGGTGTTCCGGGGCGGCTACGGCCGCTACATGATCAACCCCAATAATGACTGGAATCGAACAGAGGGATACAACATCACCACCAGCTTGGTGAACTCACTCGACGGCGGCCGCACTCCGATTCCGAATCTGATGAACGACCCATTCCCGAGCGGAATCCTTAAACCGCCAGGTAGCAGCCTGGGGCTCGCGACACTGCTAGGCCAGGGGCCGGACTTCTTCGATCCGACGTTCAAGACACCGTACACCAATCAATTCAGTGCGGGAGTCCAGGTGGAGTTGCCGATGCAATCGCGCCTCGATATTGCCTTTGTCGGAAACCGCGGCCACAAGATGCAGACCGCCATGCCTTACAATCAACCCAATCTGGCGTTTCGCCAGACCTGCGGCCCGCTGGAAGGCGGGAGCCCGACCTTCTGCAACCAGCTTGTTCCCAACCCGTTCTACGGCATGCCCCAATTCGTGGGCACCAACCTTGGCACGAACCCGACTGTCTCCCGGGCCACGCTGGCCAATCCTTACCCCCAATTCTCTTCGCTCAATCAGAGGGGCCGCAACGATGGCAAGAATTGGTACAACGCTCTCCAGATCGACTACGGCATCCGTGCCACGGCGGGCTGGAACCTGACCTTCGGCTACACGTACTCGAAGAACATGGAGCAGGGGGGCTTCGACAACTCCAACGGCAACAACGCGAACAACGCTTTCATGGATGTGCAGCGGTTAGTCCCGGAGCGCAGCCTGACGGGATACGATTTCCCGAACGTGGTGAAGATGAGTTCGGTGTACGAACTGCCTGTCGGCAAAGGCAAGCACTTCCTCAGCGGCGCCAGCAAGTTGGCCGACCTCTTCGTCGGGGGCTGGCAGCATACGATGATCTTCCAATACCGCAGCGGGGCGCCCTGGAACCTGCCGGGAAACGCGTTCTACGTGCGCAACGCTGCTGTAAGTACCAACTGGGGTTCACCAGTGATTCGGGGCGTGCGCGCCTGCGTTGGGAAGATGGCGGACAGCGGCGTCATCGCGCTGCAACCTTACAGCGTCAACGTCTCCGGGTGCACGCTGGACAGCATCAACTTCCTGCAGTTTCCGAGCTATGCCCCGGCGCGCGGGACACCGCTGCGCACGGGCGATATCCGGACGCAGGCGACGGCTGTGGCGGATATGTCGATAGGCAAGACGTTTCGCTTCAACGAGAGGATGCGCTTCCAGTTCCGAGCCGAAGCGTTCAACGTATTTAACACCTACTGGATGGCCCGTGAGCACTTCCAGAATAACCTGGACGCCTCGACGTTCGGGCAGATCATCAAGGGCTCGGTCGCCACCGGCAACACGAACTGGCCGCGGCAGATTCAATTCGGCTTCAAGTTCATCTACTGATAGGCGGCTTTGCGGTAGATCGCGAACGCGTCGAACATCTGAGTGTTCACCCGGACAGTCCTCGCCTGCAAGGCCTCCAGGCCGGAGGCCGCGGCGAGGAAGTCAATTTCCGGGCGCCCGTCGTTGTGCAGGAAGTAGCCGCCCGGCCGAATCATGGAGCTGATGTTGGCCAGCGCCAGCGACAGTTCCCGGCGGTTGAAATACACCAGCACGTTGGTCGCGATGGCCAGGTCGTACTGCGCTTCCCAGCGTGAAGTGAGGACGTTGAGCCTCCCTGCCCGCACGGCTCGCGCCACGTCCACGTTCACCTCCAGATTGCCGCCGCTGCGCTTTCCGGCGGCTCCGCCGAGCGCCTTGAAATAGCGCTCGTACTCGCCGTCTCCCGGCCCTGAGTACAACTCGAGACGCCTCGTTCCGAAAGGGAACCGGTCGATGAACTCGACCACTCGCGCGCTGATATCGGCGCAGTCGATGTTCAACTGTCCGGGCTTAGACAAACCCAGCCCCAAGAGAGCATCCGCCACCGCATAGGGCTGGAAGCTCTGTGGCGGATGGGAGTCCACCAAAGCAGTGCGCGGCGCCATATCGAGGCCCGGCCCGACAATCAGCACGCGGCGGATGGCGGACGCAGACCGTAGCTCTTTGAGCACGGACAGCCCGGTCCACACGGCGTAGTTGGCCTCCACCTGCGTGTCGGTGCTGTGCCCGCGGGTCTCGTAGGCGTGCTCGCGCCGCAGGAACTCCTTGTCGTAGAGGAACCGCATGACGCGCCGGTACTCGCCCTCCAGGAATTCGACCGAGCGCTGGCTCGGCGCGAGAAGCCCCGCGAAGTAGCCGAGGCGCGGGTCGCGAGAGGGCCGGCCGATCGCCTTCAGAAAGGAGGCCAAGCGCGCCTGCACAGCGCCGGGCAGCACCGACTTCTCGAAGAATTCCCGCGCGCTCAGCGCCGGCTCGATGCGCGGGAGCGAGGTGAAGCGCTGCGACTGGAGCGCGTAGTAGACCAGGTGCTCGAACTCGCCCTCGCGCTCGCGCTGGCTTGTGTCGCGCTCGATCTCCTGAATCCGCGCGTCGAAACTGGCGGGGTCGAAGCGTCGGGCGATGCCGGGCGGCAGGTCGGCGAAGCGGACCGTGTGTGCGGCGGGCGGCTGACTGCGCAGGGCTGCGCCGACGAGAAACGCTACGGCCAGGCGGAAAGGCACGAAAGGACCATCCTCCGTTTCTTGCGTCAGTCCACAAGAACGACTTGTGATCTATCCTGATGATAGTCGCTCAGATGTCGTCCCCGCAGGAAATTCTCGGCCTCTCGCTGGATCGGTCGACTCTTCTACCCGGACTTGGCAGCACCGCCGGGTGCGCTGCCCTGCGACCTGTGGTTGCTGCGGCCATTTCGTCATCTGCGGGAGGGCTGCCTGCACATGCGCTCGCGGGATCCGCAAGCAGCCGAAGCCTGGGACTGCCTGAGCCGGCTGGTGCTGGCACAGATGGAGGGGGCCGGCGATCCGGCTTGTCAGGCCCGCCAAAAATCCGTTCTGGCCGAACTGCTCATAGTCCTGGAAGAGGCGTTCAGGGACCGCATGGCCGAACACAGCGATTACGAATTCCGCCGCGACCGTCTGCGACGCCTCTCGCCCCTGTTCGAGTTCCTGGCCACTCACCACGACGAGCCTCTGAGTGTGCCGGCGGCGGCACGGATGCTGGAAATGAGCGCGAGCTACTTCATGCGCTTCTTCCGCACGGCGACCGGGCTGACGTTTTCCGCGTATGCGGACCAGTTGCGGGTGAGCCGGGCCTATCAACTTCTACTGGAAAGCGACCTGTCGCTGACGCAGATCGCCGCGGAAACGGGTTTTTGCGACCAGTGCCACTTGAGCCGGCACATCCGGCGCCGCTTCGGAACCTCCCCGGGCCGCATCCGCGCCCAGCAACGGGCGCACGGTACGAAGCAGACCGAAACCCGGCCAGGGTAGAATTGTACAAGTATTCGCGCACTTTCATTCTATCCTCCAAGAGCCGTTGTCCTCCATCATTGGTGCTTCCGGGGAATCTTAGGAGGCTTTGTGATCGGACAAAGTGTACGTGCCAATTTGGCGACAGCGCCCGGCGTCTGCGTCAGAAGGACTTTGAAGATCTTGGTCGCGGCGTTCTTCTTGACCACGCTTGTTCAGGCGGTTTTGTGGGGGCAAGATTACCGCGGGAAGATTCAGGGTGCCGTCAGGGACCCAAGCCAGGCTGTTGTCGTTGGCGCATCGGTCACGTTGCGCAACGTCAACACGGGCGCTGAAGCTGTGAGAAAGACCAACGAGACGGGTTTTTACCTCTTTGACCTCGTGGAGCCCGGTTCCTACACCGTTACGGTCCAGGCGACGGGTTTCGCCAAGTTCTTGCAGGAGAATATACCCCTGGCGGCTCGCGGAGACATTACCGTCGACGCCATCTTGAGGACCGGCAGTGTTTCGGAAACCGTCACCGTGACTGCGCAGGCAAGCCAGGTTCAATTCAACACGAGCAAACTGGACACGACGGTGGAAAGCCGGATCTCGACGGGATTGCCGCAACTTTACCGCAACCCGTTCTTTCTGGCGACCTTGGACCCCGCCGTGTTGAAGACTGATGCCAGTTCGGAATACAACCCTTTCAACAGTTGGGGTAGCGGCAATTTTCAGGTAGGAGGCGGCGCGACCTACACGAACGAACTCCAGGTGGATGGCAGTTCCATAGGCATTAGCAAGAAGACCGGCTATGCCCCAACACCAGACATGGTCCAGGAAGTCAATATCTCGCAGAACACGGTGGACGCCGAGTTCGGGCGCGGCGCCGGCTCCATGATCTCCATCGTTACCAAGGGGGGGACCAACGACCTCCATGGGAGCGCTTACTATTACGGGCGCTATCCGTGGGCGGCCGCCGTCTCAAACCGAATCTTCCGTACCGTCAACCTGGACCGCCAGCAGATGTACGGGGGCACGGTCGGCCACCGTATTCTGAAGAACAAGTTGTTCAACTTTGCGTCTTTTGAGGGATGGAAGTGGGCGCAAGCCAATGTCTACACGGCGACGCTTCCGACCGATCTCGAACGCCAGGGGAATTTCGCCCAATCCATTAACGGGGCTGGCGCGATGAACATGATCTACGACCCGTGGTCCACGCTGACCTCCGCGGATGGCAGGACCATCACGCGCACGCCATTCCCCGGCAACATCATTCCCTCAGGAAGGCAGGATCCCATTGCGGTGAAGTACATGGGCGCGCTTTGGAAACCCAACGGGCCGGGCAGGGGCTACAACCATCTCCAGAACTACGCCCTTTCCCTGCCGATCAGCTACCCCTACAAGAATTACGCCGAGCGTGTGGATTATCGGGTTAACGACAGGCTCACGGTGACCGGCCGTGTGCAGATCTTCCGCACTCCGGTCTCAGTCGGGAACCCTACGGGTTCGCCGGTCTTCGTCTCGGACCGGGGAAGCAATCGTGACGGCAGTACCTATTCCGGCAACGCCACCTACACGCTTGGGGCGCGGACCGTCATCAGCGTGAGCGCCGATTACCACGGCTTCGTCGACGCCTCGGCGCCTGCCACCCAACCCGCCGAGTATACCTTTGCCTCACTCTATCCAAATTCCACCTTTTACAAGGCGCTGTACTCGGAACCTTCCATCCCCAAGTTGGCGGCACGTATGTCCATCAGCGGGGACGGCGGCCGGTGGGTCAACATGGGACCGGGCGGCGGATACTGGGACCAGAAGCCCACCGGCAACGGCTTCACCGCCAAGGTCGCTCAGCAGCGCGGCTCTCACTACCTGAAAGCGGGGTTCGAGACCATCGGTACGCGTGCCCCGAGTCTGCTCCAGAATTCCAATCCGGGCTTCGGGTTCAACGGAGACATTACCAACTCCACCTATGTGAACCCCAACATGGCGGTGGCCGGGAACCCGTATGCTTCGTTCCTGCTCGGGGCCGTGGTGCCGATCGGCGCCAACCCCAGCGCCTGGAACAGCAACGAGACCTCCATGCCCAGCCTGGTCATGCCGATCGTATCGAACCGTTCCTTCGCAGTCTTCCTCAACGACGACTGGAAACTTACCAAAGACCTCACCCTGAACCTGGGTCTGCGCTATGAGTTCGAGGTGCCTTATAGCGAAGCGGAGAACCGGCTTACCGCCCCGATGGACCTCACCAAGCCCATCCCGGAACTCCAGGGAATCCAAATGCCGGCTACGGTCAAGCAGTTTTACCCTGGCCCCTGGACTCTGAACGGCGCGTTCCAGTTCACCAGCGAGAGCCGTCCGGGAGCGTGGAACTCCGATAAGGGTACTTGGTCGCCACGCGCTGGCATGGCCTACCGGCTGAACGACAAGATGTCTTTGCGTGCGGGATATGGGTTGTACTTCGTCCCGTGGAACCTGGGCGCGCAAGATCAGTTCGGCGTCCCCTACACCGGCTTCGGCAACTACACCGACGCCCCCCCGACGGTTCAGGGCGTGCCCCAAATGCAGTTGTCGAATCCGTTCACCTCCGCCTTCCCGGTGGTCCCCGCCTACGGCAAGTCCTACGGCGCGTATACCGGGCTGGGAGATGCCATCACCTTTTTCAATCCGACCCGCTTCCACCCAGCCAGTCACCGGGTCAACATCTCGCTTCAAAGGCAGTTGCCGGACGGTATCGTTTTGGATGTCACCTACTTCCAGAACTGGTCAACCCACGCGAACAACATGACTTGGAACATCAACCAGGTCGATCCCAGGATCGCCATACAATATGGAGCCGCGACCAACGCGCAGGTCGCCAATCCTTTCTACAAGCTCGCTACCCCCAATAAGTCTCCCGGTGCGCTGTGGAACCAGGCAACGGTTGGGGTCACCTCTCTGGCTCGCCCTTATCCACAGTACGGGAACCTGACCGTGTTCGACTCCTTTGCCGGCGGCAACTCGAGCTACAAATCCTTGCAGATCAAGGGGACGAAGTCTTTCAGCAAAGGCTACACGATGCTGGTTGGCTACAACTATAACGTTCAGTCCAGCCAGGGGTTTTACGACGGCGTCGACAACTATCTGAAGCAATTCACGTGGCTGGCCTCCAGCACGCCCCGGCACCGGCTGGTGGCCTCCGGCACCTGGATGCTCCCTGTTGGCAAGGGCCAAAGGTTTTTGGCCGGGGCCCCCCGATTCCTGGACGCCATTATAGGTGGCTGGAACCTGGCCGGAGTGATGACCTGGCGCACCGGTTCACTGCTGAGCTTCGGCGGCATGCTGGTGGACGGGGATCCGCATGTCTCCAATCCGGGACCCAAAGGCTGGTTTAATACGACCGTATTCAAGCAGTTGCCCGCGTACACCAGGCGGACGAATCCTCCGGATTACTCCGACATTCGGGGGCCGCAGTATTTTCACATCGATGGCGTGCTCAACAAGGACTTCTCGATCACTGAGCAGGTTAAGCTCCAGTTGAAATTGGACGCCTTCAACGCTCTGAACAACATGAACTGGAACGACCCAAGCACGAGCGTCACAAGCAGCACGTTCGGAAAATCCACCGATATCTATTCGCTGGATTTCGGACGGCGCTTGCAGCTCGGGGCTAGAATCACTTTCTAGCCTCCATTTCCTTTTTGAGTAGTTGCGGATAACCTCTCGATGGGCTCCGACGCCTTTATTCATGAGGGTTTCAACGAATGGCATTCTGACAAAGCGCAGCGGCTTTGTAACCGATATCCGTAGCTCTCTGATTGCCGCTGCCAACCAGTTGTTCGCCACGTTCAACGTTCCGGATCGTGTCCCCGGCGTTTCAATGTACCTGCCGAATCCGGGGGTGGACGGCTTCTTCAACCCGGCCGCATTCACCAACCCGCAGCAGGTCCGCAATGCCAAGGGGACTCTGATTACGCTGTTCGGCAACGCGGCGCGGCGTGTGGGGCGGGGACCTGGATCGACCAACCTGGATTTCTCGCTTTTCAAGACTTTTCGTGTTCGCGAACGCTTCAACGTGCAGTTTCGGGCCGAAGCCTTCAACCTGACCAACACTCCGACATTCTCCCTGCCCAGCGCCAGCAACGCAGCGCTCACCATCGGCACCCCGAATTTCGGCAAGCTCGGCACTTCGTCGGCGACCTGCCGCCAGATGCAATTCGCACTGAAGCTGAACTTCTAAACATATGCGCAAACTCCTTTTCCTTCTCGTTGTGGCCGCCCCACTGCTGCCGGCCGAAGATCCGCCTTTCTGGTACGGGGCGGTATATTTCCGCAAATCCAATCCACCGGAAAAGGATTGGGCTCGCGACCACAAGACCGCCGCCGAAGCCGGCATGAACATCATGCGCCACTGGTTTTTGTGGTCGGCCATCGAGGTGGCGCCCGGCAAGTACGACTGGCGCGATTATGATCGCATGGTGGAACTGGAGCGCCAGAACGGCATCCGCACCGTGATCGCCGAAATGACCGGCTCCGCCCCCGAGTGGACTTACAACGCTTATCCGAAGGCTCGCCTTGAATCGCAGGATGGCCATGCGAGCCCCTCCACGATGTCGGGAAGCAGCGCCACGGGAGCGCCTCGGCTCTGCCTCGACAACGACGAATTTCGCGCCAAGGCCGGAGAATTCCTCAAGGCGCTCGCCGCCCGCTACAAAGACAACCCCGCAGTCTACGGTTACGACTTGTGGAACGAGTGTAACATGAGGGCCTGCTATTGCCCCGCCACCGTTGCTAGATTCCGCGTGTGGCTCAAGAAGAAGTACGGAACCATCGAGGCCCTCGGTAAGGCGTGGCGGCGCTATAGCTTCGCCGATTGGAACAACATCGATGCTCCGCGCGGTGCCGGGCCATATCCGGATTGGATCGACTGGGCCGAATTCCGCGAAGACAACGCGTACGAGTTACTCCGCTGGCGCCGCGACGTCATCCGCTCGGTGGATTCCAAGAACCGCATCACCGCCCACGGCATCGCCGCCACCCTCCATTCGCTGCCAACCAGCGTCGCCAATGACTGGCGCGCCGCCGCCGAGGTCGAAACTTACGGCTTCACCTGGGTCGTCGCGCGCCACGGCAACGATCCCTGGCAGCAGTTCCAAGCCGTGGACCTGGTCCGCGGCGCCGCTCGCGGCAAGCCGTTCTGGCATGCCGAGCACCAGGGTGGCCCGCTCTGGATGCAGCCGCAGGTGATCGGCCACCCTATCGAGGGCGGCCGGAAACCCGATGCGAAAGATATCCGCATCTGGAACATGACTTCCTTCGCCACCGGCGTCTCTGGCCTGCTTTATCTGCGCTGGCGCCCGCTGCTGGATGGCCCGCTGTTCGGGGCGTTCGGCGTCTTCGATATGGACGGCGGACCCACGCCGCGTTCCGACATGGCCGGCCGCATCGCCAAATGGACCAACGCCAACCCCAACGTCTGGAAATCCAAGCCGGTCAAGGGTGATATCGGCATCGTCTTCGTGCCCGAATCGGAGCGCTTCAATTACGCGCAACAGGGGGATACGAAGTTCTATAATGAATCCGCCAGCGGCGCCTATATCGCGTTTTTCGATTCCAACATCCAGGCCGACTACGTCCACATCGATGACATTTCCGAATACCCGGTGGTGTACCTGCCTTACCCCGTGTCTCTCTCCGCCGCGACCGTCGCCAGGTTGCGCCGCTACGTCGAGCAGGGAGGCTACCTGGTCAGCGAAGGCGCCCCTGGTTACTTTGACGAACATGGCCATGCCGGGGAGAAGCAGCCAAACGCTGGTCTGGACGAGGTCTTCGGCGCCCGTGAGAGCGATATCGAATTCACTCCCGACCTGCTGCAGAACCTCACGTTTCGATCGGCAAACGGTCAGGTCCGCGGCAGCATCTTCCGGCAGATGTACCAGCCCGTGGATGGCAAAGCCGTGGCTACCTACGACAACGGCGCCGTGGTCGCCGTGGAGCACGCTTTCGGCAAGGGCCGCACCTACCTGATTGGAACCTTCCCGGGGGCGGCGTATTTCCGCAAGCACGACGAGGGGACCCGCGAATTCTTCCGCGGCTTCCTCGACTGGGCCAAGCGGCCGCAGCAGGTCAGCATAAGCGACAACACGCTGAAGGCCCGCCTCCACCAGGGGCCGGGCGGCACTTACCTCTGGGTGGTGAACCCCAACCGCGCCGAGAAGACGGTCACCATAACGCTTGAGGCAGGCACGTGGAAGAACGTGCGTCGCTTGTGGGGCGAAGGTGCGGCCACCCTCGAGAAACGGACCGTCAAGGTCCGCCTGGACGAGCGCGACGCCGCCGTGCTGCGGTTGGACCCTTTCTGAATCTGATACCCAATGAACGTTATGACCCCATCGCGCAAGCGCATCGCACCGCCGCCCAATGCCTCTTGCGGCGAGGTGCCCGGCGCGAACGAACCGCCCAAGGCAAGCTCTCAAGCGCCTGCGGTTGTACATCAAAGAATCCAATTGTAGAGGTACGATAGGGTCGGGGCTACCCCTAAGTAGAACTGGTACGATCCATAACCACCCTGGCTGGCAATAATCCCGGTCTAGTCCGAAGCACTCCGGTCTGACAAGCCGCCATGGTCGAATGGCGTAAGCACGGCCTGCGCGGCAGCCCGAGGATACTCCATGACTCAGCCGTGGGAGAACTCCGCCATCGATCCGGAAGGCAATCTCCGGCCCGCGTATGTGGAGCGGCTCTCCCGGATTCTCGACCGTGCCGGCGAACCCGGCACGGTCGTCATCCTGGGCTACTTCTACTTCGGCCAGGATCAGCGAGTGAAAGACGAAGCGACGACGACCCGAGGTACCGGGGGTTAGCGGCCGATGCCCGTTCTCATCAACGAGGACGACCACTTCCGGTTCAGCGAAGCGGACAACCACAATCTTCCAAGTGCCGCTGTTCTCTAGAATCGGGAATTCCGGGTTTTTAGTGGGTGCCCCCCTTTCCCTCGCCCCCGATGCTCGCCCAGCCGTCCTCGCCGTCAAGGGTTCGCTTCGCCGCGCCGACCCGCCCGCGGGTATC
>CAYGVJ010000143.1:0-13751 GCA_964353255.1 uncultured Solibacteraceae bacterium
GTCCAGCAGATGAAGTTCTCGGGGTACTTCCTGATCGTCTGGGACTTCATCCGGTTTGCCCGCTCGCTCGACATCCCGGTGGGGCCGGGGCGAGGTTCGGCGGCCGGCAGCCTGGTGAGCTATGCGATGGGGATCACGGACATAGACCCGCTGGAGTACGGCCTGCTGTTCGAGCGGTTTCTGAACCCGGAGCGCATCAGCCTGCCGGACATCGACATAGACTTCTGCACGCGGCGGCGGGGCGAGGTCATCCAGTACGTGACCGAGAAATACGGGCGGGACCAGGTGGCCCAGATCATCACGGTGGGCACGCTGGGGGCGCGGGCGGCCATCAAGGACGTGGGCCGGGTGCTGGACATGAGTTACGCCGAGGTGGACCGCCTGACCAAGCTGGTGCCCGGGGTGCTGAACATCACGCTTCCGGAGGCGATCCGGCAAGAACCGGGGTTCGGGGATGCGGCGCGCAAGGACCCGCGGGTAGCGGACCTGCTGGAGGTAGCCCAGGGGCTGGAGGGGATGGCGCGGAACGCGGGCGTGCATGCGGCGGGAGTGGTGATCGCGCCGGTGCCGCTCCGGGACCTGGTGCCGCTCTACCGCACCAACCGGGATGAAATCGTCACCCAGTACGACATGGTGGGACTCGAAAAACTGTCCCTGGTGAAGATGGATTTCCTGGGGCTGACCACCCTGACCATCGTAGACGACGCCCTGAAGCTGATCGAGAGGTACCGCGGCATCAAGCTGGCCCCCGAAGACCTCCCGCTGGACGACGCCCGGACCTACGAGATCTTCTCGAATGGTTTCACCAGCGGGGTGTTCCAGTTCGAATCCGCCAGGATGCGCGACCTGCTGCGGCGCTACCAGCCCAGCCGGATCGAGGACCTGATCGCGCTGAATGCCATCTACCGCCCCGGCCCCATTCAGGGCGGGATGATCGGGGACTTCGTCGAGCGGAAGCACGGGCGCCGTCAGATTACCTACGATCTGCCGGAGCTGAAGGAGATCCTCGAAGAAACCTACGGGGTGATCGTCTACCAGGAGCAGGTGATGCAGATCGCCAACCGCATCGCGGGCTACTCGATGGGGGAGGCGGACATTCTGCGGCGGGCCATGAGCAAGAAGGACGCCCCGGAAATGGCGGCGCAGCGGGAGCGTTTCTTCGGAGGGGCGCGCGAGCGGGGCCATCCGCCACGGAAGGTAGCCAAACTGTTCGAACTGATGGAACAGTTTGCCGGCTACGGCTTCAACAAGTCGCACTCGGCGGCTTACGCCTACCTGGCCTACGTCACGGCTTACCTGAAGGCGCACTACCCGGTGGAGTTCATGGCGGCCCTGCTGACCTCGGAGGCCGGCAACACCGCCAAGATCGTCAAGTACATCAACGAGTGCCGGGAGATGGGGATCCGGGTGCTGCCCCCGGATGTGAACTCCAGCCAGTGGAGCTTCGCTCCGGACGGCGAGGCCATCCGCTTCGGGCTGGGAGCCATCAAGAACCTGGGCCAGTCCGGGGCTGAGGCAATACAGGCGGGGCGGCGGGAGGTGGACCGGTTCCGGTCCCTGGACCAGCTTTGCGAGCGGGTCGATCTGAGCGCGGTGAACAAGCGGGTGCTGGAGAACCTGGTCAAGGCTGGGGCGATGGATGCGCTGGGCGGGAGCCGGGCGCAGCTCATAGCGGGCCTCGAGCAAGCCATCGAGTGCGGCCAGAGAGCGTTGCGGGACCGGCAGCGGGGCCAGGCGGGTCTGTTTGGGGGCGGGTCCGAGGAGGGGGAGACCCCCGCGCGAGTGCTGCCTTCGGTGCCGGAGTGGAGCGACCGGGAGCGGCTGGCGGGGGAGAAGGAGGTGCTGGGCCTGTACCTGACGGGCCACCCGCTGGATCAGTATGCGGAGAAGATCAAGGAGCTGGCCACGCATGCGGGCGACGGGCTCGAGGGGCTGCCCAAGGGGACGGAAGTGACGCTGTGCGGGCTGCTGACCGGGATCCAGAGGCGGCGGAACCGGGAGGGCAAGCCCTGGGCGTCAATGCAGCTCGAGGACCGTTCAGGCACTCTCGAAGCCCTGGTTTTCACGACCAACTACGAACGGCTGTCAGACAGCCTGGTGGAAGACTGCGCGGTACGCATCCGGGGTCTGGTCCTGCCGGAGGAGAATGCCCCGCCGAAGGTGTCGGTGCAGGACATAGTGCCCCTGGAGGTGGCCCGCGTGTCGATACCCACGCTGATCGCGATCCGGGTACCGCTGGGTTCCGGCCAGGGACCGGAAGCGAGTGCTGCGGAGGCGCTGCGCGAGCTGTTTGCGAGGAAGCCCGGCGAGACCGAGGTGCGCCTGCGGCTGGAGAGGGCGCGGGAGTTCTCGGTGCTGCTGGACCTGCCGCAAAAGGTGCGGGCGGACCGGGAGTTCTGCCAGGAGGTGGAGCGGATCTGCGGGCGGGAGGCGCTGGAGGTGTTGGGAAGTTGAGGCGCCCTGCTAAGCTAGGTGGAGGCCATGGATTCTGAAGCCGACAGCAGCCAGCCAGAGGCTGGCGAGGAAGTGAAGGCGGAGGGCGCGCCCACCGAGGGCGCCTGGCAACGGGTGCAGCTTGCCCGGCATCCCAAGCGTCCGCACTCGCTGGATTACATCCAGCGGTTGTTCACTGATTTCAAGGAGATCCACGGAGACCGGCGCTTCGGCGACGACCCGGCGATCGTCTGCGGCCTGGGTTTCTTCGAGGGCGCGCCGGTCATGGTAGTGGGTCAGCAGAAGGGGCGGGACACCAAGCAGAAGCTGTACCGGAACTTCGGGATGCCCAAGCCGGAGGGGTATCGGAAGGCCTTGCGGGTCATGCAGCTTGCGGCCAAGTTCGGGCGGCCGATGGTGACTTTTCTGGACACTCCGGGGGCCTACCCGGGCATAGACGCCGAGGAGCGGGGCCAGGCCGAGGCGATCGCCTACAACCTCAGGGAAATGTCGCGGCTGACCAGCCCCCTGATAGTGATCTGCATCGGCGAGGGAGGCAGCGGGGGCGCGCTGGCGCTGGGCGTGGGCAACCGGGTCTACATGCTGGAGAACGCCATCTACAGCGTGATCTCGCCGGAGAGCTGCGCGGCGATCATCTACCGGGACTCCAGCAAGGGTCCGCTGGCGGCGGAGGCCCTGAAACTCACGGCCCAGGACCTGTTGCGCCTGGGGCTGATCGACGGGGTGATCCCCGAGCCGCCGGGGGGCGCTCACACCGACCCCGATCAGGCCGCCGAGCAAATCCGCCTGGCCTTGCGGGCGTCTCTCGAGGAGCTTGGCGGGATGTCGCCCGAGGAGCTGATCGAGCAGCGCTGCCGGAAGTTCCGCGAGATGGGGAACTTCTTCAGCGAAGGGGACTCCTGAGCGCGGGTCGGCAGGGGGCGGGGTCTGCTACGATGGAAATTGGTGAACTTTTCCCTGGTCCTCACCGTCTGAATCAGCAGGAGCCTTACGCGTGAAGCGGAAATTGAAGATTTGGCTGATCATCCTCGGGGTGATCGTAGTGGGAGTGGTGGTTCTAGGTGCGGTCAAGCGCGGCCAGGCGGGAATTGTGACCGTCCAGACCGGCCGGGTGACGCGTCAGGACCTGGTTTCTATCGTGACGGCTTCCGGAGAGATTAAGCCCCGGAATTACATCAACATCGGCGCCAACACCATGATGCCGTCGCGGTTGACGGAGATCCTGGTCAAAGAGGGCGACCGGGTCAAGAAAGGCCAGTTGCTGGCGCGGCTGGAATCCGTGCAGCCCGAAGCCGAGGTAGCGGCGCAGAAGGCCGGTGTGAGTTCCTCCGAGGCGGACTCGGCGGCCACGGAAGCCTCTCTCAGGGCAGCCGACGAGAACCTGGTCACGGCGCAGGCGACGATTGACCGGACCAAGGCGGAGCTGGAGCAGTCGCGGCTGAATTTCCAGCGCTACGAGCAACTGTTCCGGGACAAGCTGGTTTCCAAGCAGGACTTCGACCAGCGCCGGATGGAATATGATTCCCGGCAGGCGGCTTTGCGCGAAGTCCAGGCGCGCCTGGAGCAGGCTAGGGCGCAGCGCGGCCAGGTGGCTTCACAACTGGCCGCCGCGCAGAAGCGGGTGGCGCTGTCTGAGGCCAACCTGAAGCGGGCTGCCGATGTGCTGCAACGGACTTACGCCGTGGCGCCGCTGGACGGGGTGGTGACCAACCTGCCGGTGCGGGTGGGCGAGACCGTGGTGCCGGGCATTCAGAATTCGCCTGCCAGTCTGATCATGACCATTGCCGACATGTCGCTGATCACCGCCGAGGTCAAGGTGGATGAGACCGACATTGTCAACGTGAAGCTGGACCAGTCGGCCGACGTCACCATCGACGCCATCCCCAACCGGACGTTCAAGGGGCGGGTGATCGAGATGGGCAACACGGCGATCCTGCGATCAACCGGGCTGGCGGCCTCACAAAGCGCCATCTCCAGCCAGGAGGCCAAGGATTTCAAGGTGGTCATTGCGCTAGTTGATCCTCCTGAGGAGATCCGGCCCGGGCTTTCTTGCACCTCCAAGATCACTACAGCTACCCGGCGCGGAGTGCTGACCATCCCGATTCAGGCTCTCACGGTGCGCCAGAAAGGCGATCTGGAGCCGCCGCCCAAGGGTGGCGTGCGAGCGGAGACGAAGTCCGACCCAGCCGCCGAGAAGGCCAAGAAAGAGGAACTCCAGGGAGTCTTCGCGGTAGTCGGCGAGAAGGCGGCTTTCCGGAAGGTGGAAACGGGAATCACCGGGGCCACCGACATCGAGGTGCTGAACGGGCTGAAAGAGGGCGAAGACATCATCACCGGCAGCTACCGGGTGATCCGGACCATCCGAAACGATGCTCGGATCAAGGTGGACAACAAGTCGGCGGCCACAACCTGATAACAACCAACGGCGGGCGGCGGCCCGGAAGGGGGCTGTGAAGAAACCGGCCAGGATCGGAAACGGATGGGCCGGTTTCCTCCCGCCCGGTAACAGAAGGGCTGCCAGCGCGCGTCATAAGAAGAAGGACTATGCCACAAGCGGTTGCAGAGAGCGTTGAACGCGGCCAACAGCTAAAGCGCGACGGGATCATCATTCGGACGTACGATCTCTGGAAGACCTACCTGATGGGGCAGGAGGAGATACACGCGGTTTCAGGCCTGGACGTGGAAATCCGGAAGGGGGAGTACGTGGCCATCATGGGGCCGTCGGGGTCCGGCAAGTCCACGCTGATGAACCTGATCGGGTGCCTGGACACGCCCACCGGCGGGCAGTACTACATCAACGGGCGGCTGGTGAGCGACATGAGCGACGACGAGCTGGCGCGCATCCGGAACAAGGAAATCGGGTTTGTCTTCCAGACCTTCAACCTGCTGCCGCGGGCCACGGCGCTGCACAACGTCGAACTGCCGCTGATTTACGCCGGGCTGTCGGGCGACGTGCGGATCGAGCGGGCCAAGGGGGCGATGCGGCAGGTGGATCTGGAAGATCGCATGAGCCACAAGCCCAGCGAGCTTTCCGGCGGCCAGCGCCAGCGGGTGGCCATTGCCCGCGCGCTGGTGAACAACCCTTCCATTCTGCTGGCCGACGAGCCCACCGGGAACCTGGACACCGCGACCGGCAACGAGATCATGGGGGTGTTTGCCCGGCTGCACCAGCAGGGCAACACCATCGTGCTGGTCACCCACGAGCACGACATCGCCATGCACGCCCACCGCGTGATCCACCTGCGCGACGGCAAAGTCGAGCGGGACGAGCGGATCAAGTAGGGGGCGGCAACTCCTCAGAACGCCAGCGTCACGGTAGCCAAAGGACCGTTGTAGATCATCACGAACCGGCTCAGGATGTCCCGGCCTATCAGGGCGATCAAGGGCAGGTTGGCGTGGGGCACGAAGTGCCCTGTCAGGTTGACTCCCGTGAGTTGCGCGAATTCGATGGAAGGCAAGTTGCTTCCCGGAAAACTGAACTTCGCGCTGTAGACCGAGTGCTGCTGTATTCCACCTGCCGTGCCAACATTCACGACTCCGATCGGTTGGACGCCCAGGGCTTGCACTACCGAATCATCGACTGCGCTGCGCGTAGCGCCTGTATCGATCAAGGCGAGGCCCGCCGCGGGTGGCGCGATCGGCGCCCCTTGGGCCTGAAGAGCGGCCGCCAGAGCGTTGGGCACCTCGACCAACACCTGTAACACTGGACCAGCCTCGATCAGATGCCGAGGAGCGGGTTGGGGGAGCGAGGACTGGGGAGCACCCTTGACGAGTTGGAAACTAACGTGGTGGATCGGCATGAATCAGGCCCAGGTTGAGCGCCGGGAAGAACGCCGTCTCGTCTTCGCGCCGGACCTCCCTTATCAGCATCGCGATGTTCCCAAAGCGCTGGATGCCCGCCTCGTAAGCCGCTTGCGGGTTGTCAAACACGCCAACCAGTTCTTCGCCAACGACCAAGACGAACTTGCCTTCGTGGGTTTGCAGCCAGTCAGGGAGGTTCTTGTTGAAAGTTGCCAGCTCTTGCTCCAGAGCCATTGCGAGCCCTCCAGTTCGATTATCGGACATTTGGTGAACCGCTTGGGGTCCTTCCGGATTGTACCAGTCTGCGGAAGGGACCGGAGTTCAGGACAGTCGCGCAGAACGCCGGCTGGCGGGCAGGAATGCCCACCCCATCTGCATGCACGCCCACCGCGTGATCCACCTGCGCGACGGCAAAGTCGAGCGGGACGAGCGGATCAAGTAGGGACCCCCACACACACGGGCAAGAATGCCTGTGCCACAGCATTGCCATCATTTACAATTGGGCCAATGGACCAGATCAGCCTGGAGTTCGCGCCGGAGCGGCGCGTGTATACGGTCAGCGAGCTGAACGCGGCCATCGGGGCGCTGCTGGGGAGCGAGTTTCAGGACATCTGGGTGGCGGGCGAAGTCTCGGGCGTGCGGGTGGCGGCCAGCGGGCACCATTACTTCACTCTGAAGGAGCAGGACTCCGTGCTGCGCTGCGTGTGCTTCCGCACCACGGCGCGTTACCTGAAGTTCAAGCCCCAGGACGGCCTGGCGGTGCTGGCGCGCGGGCGCATCGACGTTTACGAGCCGCGGGGCGAGTACCAATTGCTGGTGGAGTTCCTCGAACCGCAGGGTTACGGAGCCTTGCAGTTGGCCTTCGAGCAGCTCAAGAAGAAGCTGGCTGCCGAGGGCCTCTTCGACGCCTCCCGCAAGCGCCCGCTTCCCCGGCTGCCGCGTCGCATCGGCATCGTGACCTCGCCCACGGGCGCGGTGATTCGCGACCTGCTCGAAATCCTGGAGCGGCGGTTCCCGGGGCTGCACATCCGGCTGTACCCGGCGCTGGTGCAAGGGGAGGGCTCGATCGAGGAGGTGTGCGCCGGTCTGGAGCACTTCAGCCAGTCGGGCTGGGCCGAGGTGGTGATCGTGGCGCGGGGCGGCGGCTCACTCGAGGACCTGTGGACCTTCAACGAGGAAGCGGTGGCGCGGGCTATCGCGGCCTGCGCCGTGCCGGTGATTTCGGCCATCGGTCACGAGACGGACGTGACGATCGCGGATTTTGTGGCGGACCTGCGGGCGCCGACGCCATCGGCGGCGGCCGAGATGGTCATCCCCACGCGAGCTTCGCTCACCGAGCAGATCACCGCGGCCGGGGGCCGTCTGGAGCGGGCGCTGCGCTACCGGGTGGCCCGCGCGATTCGCCGGCTCCACGAGCTTGGCCTGGACCGCACCGCCTCGCTGGTGGCGCGCCGCGTGGGACGAGCTTTCCAGCGCGTGGACGACCTCGACTACCGATTGCGTGATTGGGCGCGCGCGCGGCTGGCGGCGGCGCGCCGGCGCCTGGAGCCGCTCACCGGCCAGTTGGCGCAGTTGAGCCCGCTGGCCGTGCTGGAGCGCGGTTACGCCATCGTGCAGAACGAGACGGGGCGCATCATCAAGGATGCCAGCGAAGCTCCGCCGGCATCCATGCTGCACGCGCGGCTAGCCCGAGGGCGCCTCCGGGCGCGGGTGACGGAGTCTACTCCAGCCGGTAGTTCGGGGCTTCCTTGGTGATGATGACGTCGTGGACGTGGCCCTCGCGCAGGGCGGCCGAGGTGACGCGCAGGAAGCGGGCCTGCTGCTGCAACTCGGCGATGGTGGCGCAGCCGCAGTAACCCATGCCGGCTTTCAGCCCGCCCACCAACTGATAGACCAACTCGGCGAGCGGTCCCTTCGAGGGGACGCGACCCTCGATGCCCTCGGGAACCAGCTTGGCGCCGTAGTCCTGCCCATAGCGGTCGGCGCTGGCCACCGCCATGGCGCTCAGCGAGCCCATACCCCGGTAGCTCTTGAAGGTGCGGCCCTGGAAAAGGATGGTCTCGCCGGGGCTTTCATCGGTACCAGCGAGAAGGCTCCCGATCATCACGCAGTCGGCGCCGGCGGCGATCGCCTTCGTGATGTCGCCGGAGAACTTGATGCCGCCGTCGGCGATCAGGGGCACGCCGGCCGGGCGGCAGGCGCGCGAGCACTCGATGATAGCCGTGATCTGAGGCACGCCGGCGCCGGAGACCACGCGCGTGGTGCAGATCGACCCCGGACCCATGCCGACCTTGACCCCGTCCACGCCCAGCTCGATGAGGTCGCGGGCCCCTTCGTAAGTGGAGACGTTGCCGGCGATCAGTTCCACCTCCGGCAGTGTGCGCTTGATGGCGCGGGCGGCTTCCATGACCCGCTCGGAGTGGCCGTGCGCGCTGTCGATGGCCAGCACATCCACTTTCCTGGCCACCAGTTCCTGAACCCGCTCGAGGAAATCGCCGCCGGCGCCGACGGCCGCGCCCACCCGCAAGCGGCCCTGAGCGTCCTTCGCCGCGTTAGGGTACTTCAGCTTCTTCTGGATGTCCTTGACGGTGATCAGGCCCTTGAGCATGTAGTTCTCGTCCACCACCAGCAGCTTCTCGATGCGGTGCCGGTGCAGGATCTTCTCGGCCTCCTCCAGCGTCGTGCCGACCGGGACGGTAATGAGGTTCTCCCGGGTCATGACGTTGGCTATGGGCTGGTCGAGCTGAGTCTCGAAGCGCAGGTCGCGGTTGGTGAGGATGCCGACCAGCTTGCCGTTGCGGGTAATGGGTACGCCGGAGATCCGGTAGCGTCTCATGACTTCGAGCGCTTCGTAGATCCTCTGCTCGGGCCCCATGGTGACGGGTTCCACGATCATGCCGGCCTCGCTGCGTTTCACGCGGTCCACTTCCTCGGCCTGGCGCTCGATGGTCATGTTGCGGTGGATGATGCCGATGCCGCCCTCGCGGGCCAGGGCGATGGCCAGGTTCGACTCGGTCACGGTGTCCATAGCGGAGCTGACGATGGGGATGTGGAGGGCGATCTGACGGCTGAGCCGGGTGCGCGTGTCCGCTTGGGTGGGCAGAACGCCGCTGCGCGCTGGGACCAAAAGCACGTCGTCGAAGGTGAGCCCTTCGGGGATGCTGTCGGTAGCCATATTCAATGATACGTGGGGCGGCCCTCGGGCTGCAAGACCGCCGGTGATCCGTCCCGCAGCGCGGGCAGAGGCGCGGCTGCCGTCTTCAGCCCCGCTGCACCCGGTTTTCCAGCACGCCGACGCCGTCGATCTCCACCCGCACCACCGAGCCCGGCTCCAGCGGCCCCACGCCGGCCGGCGTGCCGGTGGCGATCAGATCGCCCGGCTCCAAGGTCATGAACTGGGTCACAAAAGCGATGATCGCGCCGGGCGAAAAGATCATCTCCTCGACCGAGGCGTCCTGCTTCAACTCGCCGTTGACGAAGGTGCGGATGCGCAACCGCTCGAAATCCGCCTCCTCGCGCGGCACGATCCACGGGCCCACGGGGCAGAAAGTGTCGAACCCCTTCCCGCGCGTGAACTGCCCGTCCTTTTTCTGCAAGTCGCGCGCGGTGACGTCGTTAACGCAGGTGTAGCCGAGAATGCAGCTTTCGGCCTCCTGGGGCCGCACCTGCCGGGCGCGCTTTCCGATCACCACGCCCAGCTCCCCTTCGTAGTCCACCCGCGCCGACAGCGCCGGGTACACGATTGCGTCGCCGGAGGCAACCAGCGCGGAGGGAGGCTTCAGGAAGATCAGCGGTTCCGCGGGGACCGGGTTTCCCAGCTCGCTGGCATGCTCGCGGTAGTTCCTGCCCACCCCCACGATCTTCGAGGGCCAGCAGGGAGGCAGCAGGCGCACGTCCGCCAGCGCGTAAGCCGCGCCCTTCTCCTGCGACCACGGCGAGCGCGTCTCGAACAGCGTCTCGCCCTCCACCAATCCGAATCTCACTTCCGGCGAGCCGTCCGGCAAGGTGGGCTCCGCAAACCGGTTCAGGCTGAAGCGTACTCGCTTGGGCATGGCTCCTACCATTGTCTGTGATGACTCTGGCTCTTGGCACGCCCGGCAGGGCTCGCGCACTCCGCAGGAGGAACCCCAGGCCCAGTACCGGAACGATCCAGTTGGGGTACTAGAGGTTCTGGAACGCCTAGTCCCGGCGTGGCTTCATGGTAGTATGCAACATTACGCAATCCAGGCCTTTCGTTTCCGCAGGATAGCGGCCGCCGGCTTGATGCTCGTGCTGGCCGCGGCTGTGGCTCATGCGGACACCATCGTTGGATCGCCGGGCGCTGCCTGGCAAGCCTTCCCTAGCGCGTTGCACGAGCTCGGGAACCCCTACTGGGACAGCAATTCCTGGGACGGTTCGCACCTCAACGTGGGCTACCTGCTCAGCAACTTGCAGGGGTTGACGCCCCCATGGTGGGGCAACGCCAACGGCTCGGCTGATCCGGGCTTCTACTTCACGAGCCCCGGCCCCGATTCCGATGCCACCCTGCATTTCGCTTTAGCGGGCCGGTGGGGCAGCAACGAGTTCGGCTGGTACGATATCGCGTCGCCCGCGGCCCTGCATCCCATCATCATGGGCGGCACGGCTCTAGGCACGCAGGTGAACTGGCTTCCCTCCGCCGACTACGGCTTCTACTTGAAGACTCCCGAGGGCGGAAGCAACCGCGTGTACTACACGGAATCCTCGCGGAATCCCGCCGGCGAGACCGGGCACCAGCACTTCGCGGTGTTCGCCGAGTCCTTGCAGCCGGGCGAGGAAGTCTACTGGATCGGGGTGGAAGACCTGCGCGCGGGCCACGGAGACGAGGACTACCAGGACATGGTAGTGCGCGTGCACGCCAGCCCGGAACCAGCGACCTTCCTGCTGCTGGGCGGGGGGCTGGCGCTCATCTGGGTATGGCGGCGAAGGGCGCGCGTTTGAGAGCCGGGCGGCCGGCTGAAGCCGGTCCCACTAACCCAGGCTTACCCGCACCTTCTGGGTGCGCCCGTCGCGGTAGATGGTGAGTTCGATGCTGTCGCCCGGGCGCTTGCGGCTGAGCGCGTTGGACAAGGCGTCGCGTCCGTCCACGGGCCGCCCGTCGATGGCCACGATCAAGTCGCCGCCTGTGGGGACGCGATAGTTGCCCACGATCACCCGCCGGCGGGCGCCCCGCAGCCCCGCCGTCTCGGCCGATGAGCCGGGCTGCACGTACAGGATCAGCAGCCCGCCTTCGCGCGGCAGCTCCAGCGCCTCGGCCAGGTCGCCCGAAACCGGCCAAACGTCCACTCCCACCCGCGGCCGCGGTTTGCCCTTAGCCTGATACCAAGTCAGCATCGTCTTGGCGCGGTTGATGGGGATGGCAAAGCCGATGCCGATGTTGGCGCCCGGTCCCAAGATGGCCGTGTTAATCCCGATCACGCTGCCCGCCGAGTCCAGCAGCGGCCCTCCGCTGTTGCCCGGGTTGATCGCGGCGTCCGTCTGGATCATGTCTTCCAGCCGCTTGTTAGAGTCCTCGATGGTGCGCCCCAGCGAGCTGATTATTCCGGTGGTCAGAGTGCCCTGGAGCCCGAACGGATTGCCGATGGCCAGCACTTTCTGCCCTACCCGCAGGCCCTCCGAGTCGCCCAGCTTGAGAAACGTCAGACTCTTGCGCGGTGAGATCTTGATCAGGGCCAGATCGCTCGCCTCGTCGGCGGTCACGATCTGGGCTCGGTAGCGGGTCTGATCGGGCAAAGTCACCTGGAGATCCCTGGCTTCCCCGGCCTCGCCGCCGACCACGTGCTGGTTGGTGAGAATCCGCCCGTCGGCGTCGATCAGGAAACCCGACCCGATGCCCTTTCGGGGAACAAGCTGGAAGAACCAGTTCTCCTCGTACACCACGCTGGTGATGTTGACCGTGGCCGGACCCGCCACATTGTAAATGTCGATGTTGTTCTTCTCGTCGGAGCTCACCGGCGCGCGACCAACCTGCGCGTCGGCGGACCACAGCGGCGCGGCGCTGGTGCTAAGCGGCTCGATGAGCCGGCGAAAACCCCAGTTCTTGACTGTGGCAAGATACGCGAATCCGCCCAGCAGCAGGGCGGCGAAAAAGATAGTCCGCAATTTCATGACTGGATACTCCGCAATGCCAGATACACCCGCTCCACCTGCTCCAGGGTATTCGCCTGGCTGCCCGACGTGTCTATGACGTAATCGGCGAACTTTCGTTTCTCTTCCAGAGGCATCTGGCGCTCCAGGCGCGCCAGGACCTCCTGGCGGCTCGAGCCGTTGCGCCGCATGGCGCGCTCGATCTGCTGCTCGGGATCGCAGACCGCCAGCACGATTCGCTCGTACTGGCGGTAGTGGCCGGTCTCAATCAGGATGGCCGCCTCCGTCACTACGATGCCGCCGGGATCGCGCTCAAAGAACTGCTCGGCCAGCTCTTCCTCCCGGCGAATCACGGGCGGATGCACCAGCCGGCTGAGCCGTTCCAGCCCCGCCGGATCATTGAAGACCGCGGCGGCCAGCCGGCGCCGGCTGATCGTCCCGTCAGCTTCCAGGATTCCCGCTCCGAACTCCCGGACCACCCCCTCGTACGCTTCCCCGTCCGGCAGCAGGACCTGGTGCCCCAGTTCGTCGGCGCGAACCAGGTGGCATCCCAGCTTCTCCAGCGCCTCGCCCACGAAGCTTTTCCCGGTAGCCAGCCCGCCGGTGAGCCCTACGCGGAGCATACGCCTAGCCTCCGCTCGGCGGCTTCCACGGTGTTCTGCATCAGCGCGGCAATAGTCAGCGGCCCCACCCCGCCCGGCACGGGAGTGTACGCGCCTGCCCTCTCGGCCACATCGACGGGATGAACGTCGCCCACCAGCAGGCTGCCCTTGCGGTCGAATTCGGCCAGCTTGGCCGGGTCGTTGCGAAACACCGCCGCGGCCTCCTCCCGGCTGGAGATACGGTTCGTCCCCACGTCGATGACCGTGGCGCCCTCCCGAATGTAGTCCGCGGTCAGCATGGCCGGCCGGCCCATGGCCGCCACCAAAATGTCGGCCCCCCGGCAAACCTCCGCCAAGTTGGGGGTCTTCGAGTGGCAGATGGTCACCGTGGCGTGCTCGGCCAGCAGCAGCAAGGCCATCGGCTTGCCCACCATATCACTCCGGCCCACCACCACCGCCTGCCGGCCCAGCACCGGAATCCGGTAGCGCCTCAACAGCTCCATGACCCCTGCCGGCGTGCAGGGACGCGGCCCCGGGCGACCGGTGAGGAGCCGACCCAGGTTCAGCGGATGAAGCCCGTCCACATCCTTGTCCGGATCCACCGCCAGCAGCACCTGCCTGGCATCCACGCGCGGCGGCAGCGGCAACTGCACCAGGATGCCGTCAATCTCCGGACGGCGGTTGAGCGCGGTTACGATCTCGATAAGTTCCTCGGTGGAGACGCTGGCTGGCGGGGTCAGTTTCTCGGAGTAGATGCCCAGCGTCTGGCAGGTCTTGACCTTGTTGCGG
>CAYGVJ010000144.1:0-13531 GCA_964353255.1 uncultured Solibacteraceae bacterium
TCAGCATCAGGTCGGCGTTGCCGGGATTCCCGGTGGTGAACAGCACGGTCTTGCGGTCCGGTGAAACGGCCAGGCCCAGGTACACACTTTCCTCGATGGCGGTGAGCGCGCGGCTGCGGCCAGTCGCGAAATCGTAGAACTGGAGCGAGTACGTGCCAAGCTTCTCGCCCGGGCCGATGTAGTAGATGCCATCCTCAACCGGATAGAACGCACGGTTGACAACCCGGTCGATGATCTGGCGTTCCGGCCCCCCGCCAAGTGGTCTTGCGAACAAGGGCTGCGTGAATACGGCCTTCACATAGTAAAGCGTCTTGCCGTCCCAGGATTCAAATGCTACATAGCCGCCGTTGTCGGTGACTTGCGCGGCCTCACCGCCTTGGAACGGCATCTTCCAGATCTCGTTTCTGCCGGTGCGGTCTGACCGGAAGTAAATCCACTTGCCGTCCCGCGACCAACTGGGTGCACTCTCGTCCGAAGCAAACGGTGTGACGCGGCGGAGTTGACCGCCGTCGGCATCGATCACCCAGACGTCAACACGCCCGTCGTCTCCCTGCGAATCAAAGGCGATCCAGCGACCGTCCGGCGACCACCGGGGTGTGCCTTGCGACCTCCCCACCTCGTTCGTCAACTGGACTGCATCCGAGCCGTCCTGGTTCGACACCCAGATTTCAACGCACCCCCCGGAACGGTCGGAGGAAAACGCGATCCTCTTGCCGTCCGGCGAAAACTGGGGATTGAAGTCGGCCAGAGTGGAGGAGATGAATCTCACTGGGCGGCTGCCGGTCTGAAACTTCCATATGTCTTGGTCAGAGGCCACCCGCCCGAAAGCCAACCGGCCACCCGCCCGTGTGATGGCGGGGTATCTGACTCCCAGGCCGGCCAGATCCATGCGCTGCGGAGTCTCCGCTCCGGAGGCCCGGACGCGCCAAAGACCGGACGTGCCTGCGCCACCACACCGGCTGGGTGCGTAAACCAGGGATTCACCGTCCGACGCCCATGCCAGCCCCAGTATGTAGGAGCGCTGATGGGTGAGACGCCGTGGCCCTCCTCTCGGCGAAAGGTCGGGAGCCAGATCCAGTAGGAATAAATCACAGGTGACGGCCGCCGGACCCGGACATGAGGCATACGCCAGGCGGCGGCCATCGGGCGAGAACGCGGGGGAATGATCCGCCCCGGCGGCATTCGAGGTGAGCCTCCGTTTTTCGCCGCGCTCGACCGAAATCAGGAAAATGCCCCAGTCGCGCCCGGGCTCCCGATCGCTTACGGCCAGCCACTTCCCGTCAGGAGACCAGGACATCAAGAGCCCAGGGGATGTTACGGTTATCGTGAGTTTGAGGCCGGCCAACCGGCGATCCGGCCCGCCCAGGGCGGAGATCAAGCGCACTTCCGCCTGATCCCTCGCCCCGCGCACGAAAGCGATCTGGCGGCCGTCGGGCGACCAGGCCGGAAACCGGTCCGGGGCCGGATCGCTGGTAAGCCGCAGCGGGGCGGCAGCCGAGCCGACGACCTTGACGTAGATGTCGTAGTTGTCCTCCTTCTCTCCGTTCCAGGAGAAGGCCACCTGGCTGCCGTCGGGAGAGAACGAAGGCTGGGTTTCGAAACCGGGGTAACTGGTGAGGGGGACGACGCGCATTTCGGGGGCGGGCCTCTGCGCTCTCTGCGCGAGAAACCAGAGCGCGACGAGGGCCACGGCCACGAGCGCAAAGAGCGCGGCCACACGGAGGGGTGCGCGCCGGCGCTGGGGCGCCGCCGGGGGCTTCTCCGGCGCTTCCCGGAGTTCGTCGAGAATGAGCTTGACGTCGTCCATGTGCTGGAGGCGTCGCGCCGGGTCTTTGCGCAGGCAGCGGGCAACCAGCTTCTCCAGTTCGGCGGGGACGCCGGTGAGGGGCGCGGGCTCCTCCTTGAGCACGGCGCCCAGAATCGACACCGCCGAATCGCCCGTGAACGCCCGCCGGCCTGAAAGCATCTCGTACAGCACCACTCCGAAGGAGAAGATGTCCGAACGCTCGTCGGCAGGCTTGCCCTCGGCCTGCTCCGGTGACATGTAGGAGGGCGTACCCGCGATCTCGCCCTCCACCGTGAGGCTCGTGGTCTCGGCCTCGGACAGACGCACCCGCTTGGCCAGTCCGAAATCGAGCAGCTTGATGACGCCGTCGTGGGTCACCAGGATGTTCGCCGGCTTCAGGTCGCGGTGGATGACCCCGGCGGCGTGCGCCTTGGCCAGGGCACCGGCGATCTGCGCGGCGTAGTCGAGCGCTGTGTCAAGCGGAAGGCGGCCTTCGAGCGGCTTGCCCTCGACCAGCTCCATCGCGATGAAATTCGGGCCGACCTCGTGAATGGTAACTATGTTCGGATGATTCAGTGCCGAGGCGGCCCGGGCCTCGCGCAGGAGCCGCTCCTCGCGTTCGTGAAGGACCTTAAGCGCGACCGGGCGCTGGAGAGTGGTGTCGTAGGCCTTGTAGACGGTCCCCATGCCCCCTTGGCCGAGCTTGGCCTCGACGCGGTAGTGCCCCAGCATCTCGCCGGCTGCCAGCTCACGCGGCGCCACCGGGCTCTTGAGCGTGCCGCTCTGGGCCGCCAGCAGCTTTTCGACCTCCTGGCGGAGCGCCGCGTCATCGCCGCACATCTCGTCCAGCGCCTCCGGCCTCTCCAGCGCCGCGCCGAAGACCTCTTTCATTCGCGCCCAGCGTTCCGGGGTCATCGTAAACCCCCACCGGCAAGCTCCGTGCGCAGCCAGGCTTTAGCCATGGCCCAGTCGCGCTTGACGGTGCGCGGCGAGATCCCCAGCGCCTCAGCCGTTTCCTCCACGCTCAACCCGCCGAAGTAGCGCATCTCGACCACCCGGGCCTGCTGCGGGTCCAGTTCCGTGAGCCGCTCCACCGCTTCGTTCACCGCCAGCAACTCCTCCGATTGCTCAGTGCTGGCGCCCACATCAAACCGCTCGTCGTCGATCTTGATGGCGCCGCCGCCACGCTTGGCCGCCACCCGCTGGCGCGCGTAGTCCACCAGGATCCGGCGCATCAGTTGCGCGGCCACGCCCATGAACTGCGCCCGGTTCTGCCAGTCAGCCCGATCCTGCCCCACCAGCCGCAAGTAGGCTTCGTGGACCAAGGCCGTCGGTTGCAGGGTGTGCCCGACGCGCTCATCCCGCAGGTAGTGCCCGGCGAGGCGGCGTAACTCCTTGTAAACAAGGGGGATCATCCTCCCCAGGGCAGCCTTGTCCCCGCGCTTGGCCTCAGCCAGCAGCAGCGTGACCTCGCCGGGCTGCTTTTCCATGGGGACCCCCATATTCTACGACACGCGTGGCCCCATTTCTCAGCTTCTTCCGCGTTACGGGCGGGAGGAGCGAAATGGACATCAGATCGTTGGGACTGGCGATGATGCTGGCCACACCGGCAGCGGCGGAAGTGAAGCTGACCGTGGGCGTCTACAATCTGGCGGGCCTTCCGGGCTCTGTGCTGGACAAGGCCACGCAGGAAGCCCGCAGGATTTACGCCAAAGCGGGGGTCGAGACGGAGTGGGTCGAGTGCGACGCCAACGGGGACGGTAAGTCTCTCGCTTGTCAAGGAATGGGCCTGCCAGACCGGCCGGTTCTGAAGATCATGACCCGCTCGGTGGATCCGAGCCGGTCCCGCGATGCGCTGGGTTATGCCGTTGTGCCCGAAGCGGGACAGTTCGGCACCCAAGCCTGGATCTTCTTCGAGACTGTCAAAGCAGTGGCGGCCAGAGACGGCGCGGATGTGCCGGACGTGCTGGCTGTCGCGATGGCCCACGAACTGGGGCATCTATTGCTGGGACAGAACGCCCACTCGGGCCGCGGCATCATGCAGGGCGCCTGGAGGAAGACGCAACTGAGAAGCGCCGCGAGCGGGCTGTTACGCTTCACCGGCGAGCAGGCCCAGCACATGCAGGCGCAACTCCAGGCGCGCGTGCAGAACTTGGTTGGCGGCCTCACAACCACAGGCTTCTCCGCCGCGAGCGCAGAAGCCAGATGAAGAAGGGGCCGCCGAGGGCGGCGGTCACCACGCCAACCGGTATCTCGGCCGGGGCCAGCGCCACGCGGGCCACTGTATCGCAGGCCACCAGGAAGGCCGCCCCCACGAAGAACGAGCACGGAATCAACAGCCGGTGGTCCGCGCCCAGCCGCAGCCGCAGGGCGTGCGGCACGATCAGGCCGACGAAGCCGATGGGGCCGGTCAGCGCCGTCAGCGAGCCGGTCACGAGCGAGCCGGCCAGGTAGCCCAGCAGCATCAGCCGCCCCACCGGCACGCCCCGCGCCGCCGCCCACTCCTCCCCCACCGCCAGCACGTTCCACTGACGCGCGCGCAGGAAGACAAAAACGAGCGGGGCCAGCACCGCCAGGGCCAGCCAGCCCAGCGTCGAGTACTCGACCGGGTCAATGCCCCCCATCAGCCAGTGCAGGATGGCGAAGGACTCCCGCAGGCTGGCGATGTTCTGGAGCAGCAGGATCAGCGCCAGGCAGATGCTGTTGATGGTGATGCCGGCCAGCAGCAGGGTGAAGGAAGACATCCGGCGGCCTTCGCTGGCCACCGCCAGCACGAGCACCAGCACCAGGGCCGAGCCAGCGAAAGCGCAGACCCAGACCGCGGGCATCCCGACAACCTGCCGCCAACCCGCGCACAGCGCCACGACCGCACCGAGGGAGGCGCCGCTGGAGATGCCCAGCGTGTAAGGCGTCGCCAGCGCGTCGCGCAGCAGAGCCTGGAACAGCACGCCGGCCACCGCCAGCGCGCCTCCGGCCAGGGCCGCCAGCAGCACCCGCGGCAGCCGCGCGTAGAAGAGTATCTCCCGGTCCGGCGAGAGCCCCGCCCAGGCGCGGGCGTAGTCGATGCGCGTCGGGCCGACGAGCGGCGCTACCACCAGCACCACTGCCGCCACCGCCGCGGCGAGTACCAGCGCGGACCAGAAGCGGCGCCGAGAATTGGGGACACGCCTGCCTGCCACGCCAGTTGACTGGCTTTCCACGTCCAGCCCGGAGTGTCCCCAATTCTCGTCAGTCGCCATACCAGATCCAGGGCTTCCCGCCCGGCCCCTCCAGCAGCTCCACCTCGACGTCAAAGACCTCGCGCACCGTGCCCTTGTCGAGCACCCCGCCGTCGGCGACCACTTCCCCGCCCCGCAGCGCCACAATGCGCCCGGCGAAGCTGGCGGCCAGGTTCAAATCGTGCGTCGCGGCAACGATGAGCAGCCCCTGGCGGCTCAGTTCCTTCAGCAGCCGGTAGATGGCAATCTGGTGGCCCAGATCCAGGAACGTAGCCGGCTCGTCCAGCAGGAGAGTCCGCGGCCGCTGGGCCAGCGCCGAGGCTAGGATCACTCGCTGGCGCTCGCCTCCGCTCAGGGTGCGGAAATCGCGCGCGCGGAAGGCCAGCGTGTCGGTGACTGCCATGGCCTGCTCGACGGCCGCAAAATCCTCGGGCGATTCGAACAGGCCGTCGCAGTGCGGCGTGCGCCCCATCAGCACCACCTGCTCGGCGGTGAATGGAAACTCGATCCGCAGGCTTTGCGGGATGAACGACACCTGGCGGGCCA
The DNA here is from genome assembly GCA_964353255.1 of uncultured Solibacteraceae bacterium. Lineage (GTDB taxonomy): Bacteria > Acidobacteriota > Terriglobia > Bryobacterales > Bryobacteraceae > VFZS01. The sequence continues at coordinate 5,551 of CAYGVJ010000144.1, forward strand.
GCGCGCGGCCGTTCCAGGAGCGCACCTCAGCGCCAGCGTATTGGCAGCAGCCCGTATAGCTCCGGCGCAGGCCCGCCATGATCCCCAGCAAAGTGGACTTCCCCGCGCCGTTGGGGCCCACCAAAGCCACGAACTGCGGCCCTTTGAGCTCCAACGCCACGCCGCGGAGCACTTCCGCGCCGTCGTAGCGCATCCCAACGCCGCGCAGCGAGAATCCGCTCAAAGGCCCGCCTCCGGATGAACCATTCGCGCCAGCGCCCGGGCCGCTTCTACGACCCGCGGCCCAGGCACCACGAAGATGTCCGAGGCTACCGCGAACACCCGGCGCTCGCGCACGGCCGCCAGCGCCGGCTGCCGCTCCCACAGCGTCACCACCGCGCGCTTCTGCTCATCGCTCGCGCCCGCGGTTTGCGCCATCTCCCCCATATCGACGATCACTTCCGGGTTCCGCGCCAGCACCTGTTCCAGCGATACCTTCAGATAGGGCGCCCCCACGTCGGCGAAAGCGTTTCTGGCGCCGGCGATCTCGATCAGCTCGTTCAGATAGGAACCTCGCCCTACCACGATCAGGTCTTCGAGCCGGGCCGGCGTGCGCCCGGCGACGAACAACAGGCGGCGTGGCGCCAGCCCGCGGGTGCGCCGGCGCAAGTCCTCCAGCGCGGCCTGCATGTTGGAGCGCAACGCGGCGGCGCGCTCCGGCACGCCGGCCGCCGCGCCGATCCTCCGCAGGGATTCGTAGATCCCGGCCAGCGTCCCGTCATCCACTTCCAGCACGTTCAACTTGAGCGCCGGCAAGCGCTCGGCGCGACGGATGCCGGTGGCCTCCATCACGACCAAGTCCGGCTTCAAAGCCACTATGGCTTCGAGGTTGGGTCGAAGGTAGTCGCCGATCTTCGGCTTGGCGGCCGCCTCCGGCGGATAGCGGCAGAAGGTAGTCACGCCCACCACCCGCTCGCCGAGTCCCAGGGCGTAGAGCATCTCGGTCACGCTCGGCGCCGTCGAGACGATGCGCTGCGCCCCCAACAGCAACAGGACGGCTGCCGCGATCACCATTCCAGTCTCGCTCCCCCGACGACGCTGCGCGACTGCGCGCTGTAGCCCAGCACCTCCTGGTAGCGGCTGTTCAGCAGGTTGCCCACGCGCAGGAAGGGCGTGACGCGCCGGTTGAGGCGCACCCCCGCCGTGGCGTACACATGCTGGTATCCGCGGTTGCGGGTCACGCCAAACAGGTCCGTATCCTGCCGCTCGCCCACCAAAACCGCACCCGCCTGGAGCCACCAGCGCCCGGGCGCCACCGAAATCGAGACCGCGCCGGAGTTGCCGGGGCGCCGCGCCAGTTCCTGCCCCACGCCCGTGAACAGCGAATTGGGCGAGGAAGAGCGGGTGATACGGGTCCACATGCGCGTGTAGTGCCCGGCCAGGGAAAGGCGCCACGGCAGCCGCGCTTGCGCCGCCAGCTCCAGACCGCGCGCCCGGCTGGCCTCGACGTTCCTCCAAGTGGAAGGCTCCGGGAACGGCAGGAACACGAACACGATCAGATCCTGGAATGAGTTCGCGAAGGCCGCCGCCTCGGTGCGCAGGCGTCCGCGGAGCCACTCCTGCGACAGGCCGGCTTCGAGGCCGGTGGTTTTCTCCGGCCGCAAGGCGGTGTTGCCGACGTAGTAAGGATCGGCGGCGAAGTTCTGAACCAGCGTGGGCTCAGTTATGCCGCGCGCCGCGCTCACCCGAAAGAAGGTGGCCGCGAGCGGCCCATGCTCGCCTGCCAGGCGGACGCTGGCGGCCCCGCGCGGCGTCAGTTTTCTCCCGAAGACGCTGCTCTGCTCCAGGCGCAGGCCGCCGGAGAGAAACACGCGCCCGGAGACGGCCTGCTGCTGGTGGAAGAAAGCCGAGTGGTTGTCGCGCGCCGCCTGGCGGCCCGTGATCTGGCCGTCCTGCCGCTCGTACTCGTAGCCGAACACGGAGGCGCCGTCGCGGCGGGCCAGCGTACCCTGGTATTCGAAGTTCTTCCGCGAGGTCACGTTCAGGTAGGGATCGGAGGCCCACAGCAGCACCGACCGCGTCACCAGGCGCGTTCCCGGCGGCAGAGGCGAGGGCGGTGAAGCCGGAGCCACCAGCCTCTCCAGGTACACTCGCGGCGCCGGGAACTGCACGTCGCGCAGCAGCGCCGCCACTTCAAATGGACCGTCGGCGCGGCTGTCCAGGAACAGGTCGCGCAGCCGCCGGTAGCCGAACAAGAAGCGTTGCGTGTAGTCCCGGCCCCGGCGGTCGTCCAGCCGCAGGGCCAGGGTCGATTCCCGGCTGGCCTCGCTGGCATCCAGATCGACGATTCCGTAGCCCACCTGGTTGGGCGTGCCCAGCCAGGCGTCCGAGGCGTGGTAGATGGCGCGCACTTCGGTGGCCGGCGCGAGCCGGAAGCCGACGTTCGCTGCGCCGCTGGTGTTGCGATAAGCGTCGTTGGGGAATTCGCCCGCGGTGTGAAGCTGCTCGCCGCTGAGCGCGTAGTCCAGCCGGGCCCCGGAGCCGCCGCTGAGTGCGGCCGTCCAGCGGTCGGTCTGGAAGCTGCCGCGCTCATAAGACACCGACGCGCGCGGCAGCCGGCGCTCCGCTTCGCCGCGGCGCGTGAAGAGCTGGACCACGCCGGCGGAAGCTTCGGCCCCGAACAGAGCGCTCTCCGGCGCGCGCACCGCCTCGATGCGTTCGATCGCGCTGGTGGTCAGGTGCGCCAGGTTCAGCTCGCCACCGGGGTCGTTCACCGGCACGCCGTCGATCAACACCAGCGTCCCGGTGCGTTGCGATCCGCGCGTGAACACCTGGGTCAGGCTTCCCGCACGCCCGTAGCGGGCCACGGCGACGCCGGGAAGGTCGCGCAACAGTTCGCCAACCGCGGGAGTGCCGCGCCGCTCCAGCTCCTCCCGGCCAATGACCGTCGCCGCGACGCCGGCCTGCTCGAGCGCCGTCTCGTGGCGCGTGGCGGTGACCACGACGCGCTCGCGGCGTCCGGCCACGGCCAGCTCGATACGCGCGGGAGCGGCTGAAACAATCTCCAGTGATTTTGTCTCAAAGCCCTCGGCCGAGACTACCGCCTGGCAGCGGTCCACCCCGGGCACCGTGAAGCGCCCGTCGAAGCCGCTCCGCACCGCCCGCCCGGCGCACTCCACCCGCGCGTTCGGAACCGCGCGGCCGGAGGGGTCCAACACAACTCCCTCGACCGCGGCCGCCAGCGAAACGCTGAAAAGAAAGATTGATGCAAACCTGAGCATGAGCCGTTCTCCCTCGGAACGTATGTTCTCATCCGCGAGGAACCGGTCTCCTGACTTGCGACCCGGCCTTTCCCAGTGGCTGGGGGCGCGGCCTTCCCGCCAGGGGCAGTGACCACGCGGCCGGCTAGATGTCGCTCACAGTTGCGGGGCAGTGGCGGCTTCGCACCGCCTTCCCGTGCATTCCTCGCCTGCCGGTGAGGGTCGCCACAATGGGCGACCAGGTTGAGTATAGCACCACAGCCCCTGTGGCGGCCTGCTACAATCAGTTCTAGGCAGGTGCATCATGGCGCGATTCGTGCTACTGGCCGTTGCCCTCCCCGCTGCTGTCCTGGGCCAGGCGCTGGTGGAGTACACCTTGGGAGTGGGGCGCGCCGCGGCGGCGGCTCCCGCGGTCAAGCGCGCCGGCGACGCCACTGCCGCGACCCTCGAGAAACTCGGCAAAACCATGGGCCAAGCCGGGCAGGTCGCCGCCAAGACCACCGGCCGCGCCCCCGCACTCGGCGACGCCCAAAAGCCACCCAGGCCCCTTGGCCCCTTCGCCGACCCCGCCCAAATCACCGTCGGCCTCGAGCGCGGTGAGGTCCTTCGCCAGTTCGGCGAGCCCTCCATGAAGACCACGGACACCCAAGGCAAGGAGTTGGTCGAAACCCTCTGGTACATGCCCCCCGAGCACGATGCGGTGGTGGTCACCTTGCGGGACGGCAAAGTCGCCGCAGTCTCGGCCAACCCTCCCGCCAAGCCGCAGAACACTGCCGTGGTCATTGTGCAGTAGTAGCCGGGGAAACAGCCGTCGGCAGGCACGTGGAAGGCCTGGTGAGCGCGGCGGGAATCGAACCTGGAACCTACTGATTAAGAGTCCGGGCGTCCGCTGTCTAGTGTTTCCACAGGTGTCTACTTTGTTGCGCTTACGGACCGCTTGTGGTCCATAGTGTCCACAGTTTAGACCCGTTTCTATCCCCGTGGCTCCCCCGGTGGCTCCCCCTAAAGAGATAGTAGAGTCCGAAATCCCCGATTCGCCGGGCCGACGTTCAGGGCGCCTTCGGCTTCCGCTTCCCCCACCGGGGCAAGGCCCTCTGGCGGGGGATCAGTGTCCGGCGTCGAGAGGGCATTGCTCCAGTATGCTCCGCAAACGGCTCTACTCTGCAGCCTTCTTCTGCTCTGCCTTCTTGCCGCTCTTGGAAGGCTTCGGCTGCACGCGCAGGAACGGAGCCGTGAGGGGTGGGTAGCCCATCCGCTGGATGCTCTCTTGAAGGTACTCGCGGAAATACGGCCAGCAGTTGAAGATCACATTCCCATCTTTGAAGGTCCTCACATGCTCCGCACTAGGCTCAAAGCCCTCCCGAAGCTGGTAATCCACCGCGAAGGTGCACTCAACGTTCGCGATCGGCTTCGCCTTCCTCCCAGGCTTGGGGCGAGTGGCCTCTTGCTCGACTCGAAGCACCATCCGAAAATCCACTTCCACCCGCAGTCGCCCTTTCGGCGCATCCACCCGCCTGGACTTGATCGCGAACTCGACATCAATCGATCCCTTGGGCACTTCTTCGAGGGGTTGCCCCGCCATCTTGCTCCGTGAGAGGCGCAGACAGGTGATCGCCGCGTTCCGATTGACCTCCAGGGCCAGAAGCATCTGCTGTTGGGTGTGCTCAATCGTGATCGGCTTCATCATGCTGCATACTCCAGCCGCGAAACCGGCTCCGTCGAAACATGCCCGGGATGTACTCTCGGAAAAAACTCCCGGGCCGGTGCCTTCAGACAACGGCGCACCCAAGCCTCCCAGGATTCAGCGTCCGGAGCAAAAACACCCTGAACGACGATCGCATTCGACCGTCGTCCAGCGCCGGTCGTGAACTTGTAGTCCGCCGACGGCAATTCGCTCCATGCCGCGTGCGCCGCTTCCTCGTCCAACGGATGGGCACTCAGACTGACCCTGGCCCCGAGAGCGTACATCACCTCAGCAAGCGTCCGAAGCGTCGTGTTCGCCCTCCCACTCAAGAGATGAGTGACCCAGGCCCGGCTCTTTCCGAGACGACGGGCCAAGTCGGCCCTGCTCATCCCCTGGCTCTTCATCAGCCCTGCCAACTCTTCGGCGGCGTCCGCCACGGGACCCTCAATGGCATACAGCCGCCGGTATTCCGGGTCTTCCATCAGAATTTCGTGTTGCGTCTTCATGGCGTCTCCCGTTTTGCAAGTTGCAATTCCGCTCGCGCCTGGTCTTCCTCTAGAATCCGCCTAGCCCGCTCGATTTCCTGTCTCCGTACCCTGTCTCTCTTTTTGATGAATCCGTGCGTGATCAGGAGGACCCCGCGCTCCTGCCGCGCCCAGGCGCAGGGCATGCGGATCTGATATTCCTTGAACTCAAACAACCCGGGGGCGAGAACACCGAACTTCTCATCGTTGTCGATCCTGCCACGGTCACCCATCAGGCGAAAAGAGTGGTCGAGCTTGACCTTGTCGCCCTTCGACAGCCCGCCGTAGAAATCAGCCCCCGGCGATTCACCGCTCTTCAGAAGGGCATAGGCGACCGTACGCGCCACGCCGCGGTTTGCTATGACGCGCTCCATGGTCTCTCTTCATGTTAATATACAACTTAACAGTCTGCAAGTGTTTTTGCGTCGCCGAGCCGAGCCGGGGTGGACAGAGTCCCATATCGTCTGGGAAATCAATCAGATACGATGGCCCTACCCAGCCACCACATTTCTGGGCACTGCGGGTGATCGAGGCTGACCAGCCATTGGATTGCCCGCGCCACAGGAGCGGCGGACCCCCGCCGCGCTTGCCGTGCCACGCCTCGCCGCGCCGCGCCTCGTTTAAGAGCCGAGGTCACAAGCGCGGCAGTGTTGGTTGCCCGGCGGCGTTCAAGGCAAACCCTGGTGAAGGGTTTGTCAACTGCCGGGTCACGCTGGCTGGAGGATGATAGCCTCCCACTGGCGCGGCGGCCTACGCTGGCCGACTCCGGATCGCAGGAAGGCTGCTCCCTACCTCAGTATTTCTGGCAGTCTCCCCACTTGCGCGGCGTTGATAACGACTTCGGTGGCGGAAACCGCTGCCAGTAGCAGCAGCAAGGCGCAGATCGGGGGCATAATGGAGCACCACGTCCGTGACTGGTAGCGTGTCTGTGCTGCGCCGATCAGGTCAAGAGCGCGGACGAACACGTATGCCGCGATGAGGATGCCGATTGTCGGTATCATGTGTCACCTCCTCCACATCCGACTTTTCGAGCCGTTGCACCCCTAGCGTGCCGGCCGGCCATCGGCAACCGGCCACGTTCAAGCATAGCCCGCCCAGAGGTGCGGCGCGGGCGGCGAAGATATACCATTGGCATCGTCGGGAGGTCAACGACCATGAGACCGTGGGCGAAGGCCGCCGTGCAGGGCGCGGCGTGCGGGCTGGTGCTCGGGTTGGTGCTGCTGATCGGCGGGCGGGTGTGGCAGCCTGCCGTGCCTGACGTGGTAAAGGCCAGGCGTTTCGAGGTGGTGGACGCGGCGGGGAAGATACGGGCAAGCCTGGGCGTGCTCCCTAGCGGAGCGCCGGGCCTGGGGTTGTCAGACGCGGCGGGGGACCTGCGGGTAACCCTGGCCGTGAACGCCGACGGAGGCCCGAACCTGGCCTTGTTCGACGCGGCGGGGAAGCTACGGGTAGCCCTGGGCGTGAACCCTGGCAGACCACCGTTCCTGGGGCTGTTGGACGCGGCGGAGAAGGTGATCTGGAAAGCCCCCTAGGGGCAGAATGCCCGTCCTTCGCGCCGCGAAGCCCGAGGACGGCACGGCAAGGGGCGGGGAAAGCGGAAAACCAAGGGTATGATTATGGCAGGAGGGCCGCGATGACATTACCGGATTGCGTTCTGGATCTTTATCGGCGCGGTAAACTGCCCAAGCAGTTCAGGGTCGCAGATGTCCGGAAGCACCTGGAAGGCGAGTTCTCTCCGAACTACATCACGACCGCGTTGGCGAATTATGCAGAAGACACCGGAAACTACGTCAAGCGCTGGTCCAAAGCCAGGTTTCGCCGCGTCAAGGAAGGGCTGTACACGGTGGTTGGTTGAGTGTCAAACTGACCCGGTTCCACGAAGGGGGAAGGCGCGTATGCCAGTCCTTACGCGAGAGGAGGCGCGCGGACTTGGGCGCCGGCCGGCCCTGGCCCTGCGGCGCCGTCCCGCCGGAGTGATGCCCCGCAGTACCGCCCGGGGCTTTCGGGTCGTTTCGCTAACCCCTTTAGAATCAGTGGTGAGCGCGGCAGGAATCGAACCTGCAACCTACTGATTAAGAGTCAGTTGCTCTGCCAGTTGAGCTACGCGCCCGCGAGCGGGACTTCCTTACCCTTATACCACAGAACGCCTGCCGCGCCCAGGCCGAGCGATTCGATAGAATGTGGGCGGAGGCTCGTTTGCGCCTGATCGTCTCCGGAGCCGCCGGCTTCATCGGTTCCCACCTCTGCGACCGCCTGCTCGCGGAAAGCCACACGGTAGTGGGCCTGGACAACCTGCTCACCGGCTCGCTGGCGAACCTGGCCCACTTGGAGGGGAACCCGCACTTCCGGTTCGTCCGGCACGACGTCACGCAACCGTTCGAGCTCGACGGCCGCGTCGATGGCGTCCTGCACCTGGCTTCTCCGGCCAGCCCGAAGGACTATCTCCGCCACCCCCTGGAAACCCTGGAAGCCGGCTCCACCGGCACGCGGCGTATGCTGGAGCTAGCCCGGCAGTCGAACGCGCGTTTCCTGCT
>CAYGVJ010000145.1:0-13356 GCA_964353255.1 uncultured Solibacteraceae bacterium
GAGCGCTACCTTGACACGGTAGAGGTCACAGATTCGAGTTCTGTCGGGCCCACCATCCGCCGCTGGACGGTTCTATTTTTCGTACACGGCCGTGACCTTTTCCTGCTTCATTCCGACCGGCCAGGATTCGTCGGTCAACGTCCGGCCGTCAGGGGAAACCGTCATCACGCCTTGGTAAATCGGTTTGCCTTTGTTCTTCTCGACGTATTCGACCTGGCGCGGGCCGGTGCGCTTCACCGACATGGTGAAACCCTCCGGCACGGTCGGGCCGGTCACAGGATAATCCTTTCCGTCGAGCTGCACTTTGCAGAGGAACTGGTACTCCGAAGACGAGAAGGTCAGGGCATTAGGCCCGGGCGCCGCAATCTGGAACGTGCCCGGCGACGAAATCTTCACCTCCGTGCTCTTCCAGGCGCCCGGCAGGCCCGGTCCTCCGGCGACCCTTTGGTACGTGACCACCTCTGTGAAAGCCTCGCCATTCGGCTTCGTGCCAGTGGTTGTGGTCGTCCTCGTGCGGCCATCGGCCGACAACGCGCTCCGGGTGGTGGACCACTCTTTGCCCTTCAGCTTGTACACGCTGACCCACGTGCGATCGTTTTCCTGCTTCCAACTCGTCGTGCCGCCGAACGGTAGCGGGTACTCGGTGCCATCGATCTTGAACTCGTACTCGATACCGCCCGAGGAAACCAGCATCGCGCCCGAGGGCTTCTTCTCGTACTTCACGATTTCGCCCGTGAACTTGCTCTTCGATTGATTGAGCTTCCACACGCCGGCGAATGGGTCCTGCGCTGCCGTGAGGGCGACAGTAAATGCAAATGCGAAGAGACATGACCTAACGTTAACGCTCTGCATACAATCTCCTGCAATCAAGTTTTGTCGGCGCCGGACGGCTCCAGCGCCGGGGTTGGGAACGAGCAGCCTGAACAAATGGCTTCAGACCGCAGTACGGTTGCTCTTGCTGTATTACACCTTTGTTCGCCGCGCGGTCAAGTGGCCTCCCCTGCCGCCGCTCACAGAGGCAATCGTCACCCCCGCCTAAGCGCCGCCTGGATGCGCGCCGGAGTCATCGGCAGTTGCAGCAACCTGGCGCCCACCGCGTCGTAGATGGCGTTGGCGATCACGGCGCCCATGTTGACAATCGGCGGCTCGCCGCAGCCGGAAGCGGCCACCTCCGGGTTGTCAATAAGAATGGTCTCGATCTTGGGCAGCCAGGAGAAGCGCGGGAGCTCGTAGGTGTCGAAGTTGCGCTCGAGGACCTCCCCATCCTTGAAGCGCACCTCCTCGGTGAGCGTGTATCCGAGACCCATCATGATGCTGCCTTCCATCTGCTGCCGCGAGCTCCAAGCGGAACGCGTCATCGAGCAGGGGCTGACCGTTGCGATGAAGCGAGAGTACATGCTCGAAACGTTTGAGGAAGAAATACGTGGACCGAGGCGCGCTACGCCGGCAGCCGCAGCTTGTCGCCGGTCCGCTGCTGCCAGGCCTCCAGCTTGGCCCGCAAGAGCCGCGCCGTCGCGGCATGCTCCTTGCGGTAGTAAAGATTCTCCATCTCCAGCGGGTCGCGCTCCCCATGGAACAGAAGGGAATTGTCCGTGTCGTAGACCGCCATCTTCCAGCCATCCGGGGTCACGATCGCCCTCGCGTCCGGACCCTTCGGCGGTTCGTTCCACTGGATGAAGACGTCCTCCTCGCGCCGTTTCCTCCCCTCCAGCAGCCCGAGCAGACTTTCCCCCGCCAGATTCTCCGGCACCTGGCGGCCCATCAGCTCCAGCAGAGTCGGCACAAGGTCGATGTGGCTGACCGGGCGCTCGACCTTGAGCTGGCCGCGGTGCCGCCAGGGCACGGAGATCAGCAGCGGCACCCGTACCGCCTCCTCGTATAACACGCTTTTGGCGAGCAGCGTATGGGCGCCCATCATCTCGCCGTGGTCGGAGGTGAAAACGATGATCGTGTTGTCCGCCTGTCCCGAGGCTTCCAGCGCCCAGAGGATCCGCCCCAGGGCTTGGTCCACCTGGCTGCACAACCCGGCGTAGTTGCGGTTCAGCCGCGCGAAGGCCTCCCGCTCCGGCAGCCGTTGCCCGCCCACCCGGATGTACTCCTGGTTAGAGCCCGTCTTCTGCTGCTGGGCGCGGATGGCGCCATACGACTTCGGTTCCATCTCCACCGGAATCCCCGGGTAGTTTTGGGGAATCGGGGCCTCCTGCTCGCTGTGCAGGTCGTTCAGCGGCCCGAAAAAGGGCATGTGCGGTTCCAGGAAATTCACATACAGCATCCAGGGCTCGTCGCGATGCCGGAGGATGAAGTTCGAGGCCTCCCCCGCCAGAAAGGCCGGCTTGCAGTGCTCCAGCGGCCGCTGGACGGCGAACAGGCGCGAGAACCTGCCGTCCTTCGCGTCCGGCTTGTAGCCCAACCGCAGCAGGAAGTGATGGTAGTCGCTGCGCTTCGAGCGGTCGCGCCCGGCTCTGAAGTACTCGTTGTAGATGTCTTCAATCGAGATCCATTCCTGGAAGCCGTGCTGGGCGAACGGCTCGTCGCCCAGGTGCCACTTGCCGAAGTAGCCGGTCCGGTAGGCGGCGTCGGCGACAAGCTCAGGAAAAGTTCTGGTCTCCTCCGGGAGCGGGAGATTGTTGGTGATGAGACCGGTCTGGTGCGGCCACAGCCCGGTCATGACGCTGGAGCGGGCTGGCGTACACACCGGCTGGGTGTCGTAGGCCCGGTCGAAAACGATGCTGCGCGCGGCCAGGCGGTTCATCACCGGCACGCGGAAGCGATAGTTGCCGTAGACCGCCATGGTATCGGCGCGCTGCTCATCCGTCCATAGGAACAGCAGGTTGGGCTTGTCGCCGGCCGGCCGGCGCGCCCCCTTGAGGATGGCCGGGATGGTGGCCGCTGCGAGCAAGCTGCGGAAGGCTGCGCGGCGGCTCACCCTCGTTGCGTTCATCGGGTCAACTCTCTCCACGTTTCACCCCGCCTGTGCTACTGTATCACCGTCTCAGGTGCCCCAGGCAACGACGCCACTTTCTCGTCGTTCGTCGCGGTTTGCGACTGCGACGTCGCGTGCGCGGTACGTGTTCTTGGGGTGTAGCCGTATCGTCACCCCCGTTTCAGCGCCGCCTGGATGCGCGCCGGGGGCATCGGCAAGTAGAGCAGCCTCGCCCCCACGCCATCGTAGATGGCGTTGGCAATCACGGCGCCCATGTTGACAATCGGCGGTTCGCCGCAGCCCGAGGCGGGGGTTTCAGGGTTGTGCAGTTGATCTCAACCCTCCCGGTGCTATTCCACACCGCCCCTCCGCTTGCCCCGGTCGCTTCCCGTGGGGTAGGCTTGAGGCGAGATTCCGGAGACCGGAGGCGGGGCGAGTCAGCATCCAAGAGGTAGCCGCATGAATGGAGGAGGGCCGCAAAAGGAGCAGGCCGGCGAGAGGCTGATTGGCGGAGAGCCGCTTCTGGCCAAGCTGGTAGCCCGTCTGGTCGAAGCCTACAGGCCGGAGCGCATTTTTCTGTTCGGATCAAAGGCGCGCGGCGACTCCGGACCGGACAGCGACTACGACTTACTGGTCCTCATCGAGGCTTCGGGGGAGCCGCCGTACCGGCGTGCCCAGCGCGCCCAAGAGGTCCTGTGGGGCATCTGGACCGCGGCGGATGTGCTCGTGCTGACGCGCGAGGAATTCGAGGCTGGCCGCAGCGTGCCGGCGTCCCTGCCAGCAACCGTTCTCGCGGAAGGCAGGTGTCTTTATGCCGCCTGACCGATCCGATGAAGTGCGTCGCTGGTTGGCGAAGGCCTACCATGATTTACGGGCCGGGGAGGTGGTCTTGACTGCCCGCCCTCCGCTGGTTGAAGACGCTCTCTTCCACGCCCAGCAGGCGGCGGAGAAAGCCATCAAGGGCCTCTTGGTATGGCACGGCCGCACTTTTCGCAAGACGCACGACCTGCGCGAAGTGGGCGGGACGGCGCTGGAGCTCGATGTCACCCTGGAACCGTTGTTGCGCAGGGCCGTCCGGCTCACGCCGTTCGCAGGCGTCTTTCGCTATCCGACAGACATGGGCGAGCCGACTCCTGAGGAGGCTCGGGAGGCGCTGGCCCTGGCTCGCGAAGTCTACGACGCGGTGCTCGCGCGGCTCCCGGAGGAGACGCGGCCTTGAGCGCCCGGTAGTCCTTGCATAGCAGAAAGTGAGGCGCCGCACCCGCCTCACCCCCGCTTCAGCGCCGCCTGGATGCGCGCCGGGGGCATGGGCAACTGAAGCAGCCGGGCGCCGGCCGCGTCGTAGCGGCAAAGGGTCAAAGGGCAAAAGCGGAAAGCGTGACTAGGGCGTCCTGGCGCAACGAAAGCCGCTGTTGAAACGGAACGTCGGCCCGTAGCCGTTGCGGTAGGCGCACCGGAACGCGCCGGTACCGTCGTCGAACCCCGACCCCCCGCGCAACACCCGATACTCACCTGAATCCGGCCCCCTAGGATCGATCTGACGACCTGCCGAGTAAGCCCCATACCAGTCCTGCACCCACTCCCAGACATTGCCCCGCATGTCGAACAGCCCCCACGCATTGGGCTTCTTCTGGGCCACCCCCTGCACCTCGAGGTTGGAATTCCCGGCCCACCACGCCACTTCGTCCAGATTGGCGGCCACGTCCGGCTCCTTGCCGCCGGCGCGGCAGGCATACTCCCACTCGGCCTCGGTCGGGAGCCGGTACCGGCTGTCCTTCTCCTTCTCATTGAGGCGGCGCAGAAACTCCTGAACATCATTCCAGGCAACGTGTTCCACCGGCCGGTCGGGTCCCTTGAAATTGCTAGGCTTGCTCCCCATCACCGCTTCCCACTGGCGTTGTGTCACCTCGGTGACCTGGAAATAGAACCCCTTGGTGAGCGTCACCTCGTGCACCGGCCGCTCATCGGCGTTGCCGGTCTGAGAGCCCATCTGGAAGGAACCCGGCCCGATCCAAACGAACCTCATGCCCACGGAATTGGTGAACTCGCGCGGAGGCGAGTCTGACTTCTGAGACGAGGCAGCCGCACACAACACCAACGTCACCATCATCCACGCGTGTCTTCTGCTCATCTCACCGCCTCCATCCGGATATTCGCTCCCCGCGGGGCCGGCCTGCCCGGAACGTCCGGAACGGACCCGTAGCGGGGGCTCCGCAAGCGGAAAGCCCGGCGCGGGTTGAGAACCCGCCCCACTGGTGGGGCGGCCTCTCAGGCCGCGGCCGGCTCTCAGCCGGCCTGAAGCCTTGACTGTCACCCCCGCTTGAGCGCCTGCTGTATGCGCGCCGGGGTCGTGGGCAGTTGCAGCAGCCGGGCGCCGGCCGCATCGTAGATGGCGTTCGCGATGACGGCGCCCCGTGCACTCGGCGTCCGAGCCGGCTTCCAGCACGCGCCGAGGCACTGCTCGCTCAGGTACCTCAGGCGGAACTCCACCGGCAAGACGCGGGTGGGGCGCCGTCCTCTACAGCAGCTTTCGAAACTCGTCGATGCTCAGACCTGCGTCCCGGCGGCGGCGGCGGCCAGATACTCTTGGATGGCGCTTTGGATGTTCTGGAGCGCTTCCTGCTCGGTCGCCCCTTGAGACCAGCACCCGGGTAATCCCGGACACCACGCGCTGAAGCCTTCTTCGCTTTCCCGCAAAGCCACCGTGTATACCATCGCTCCGGTTCCCTGCCCCAAGTATACCGCCGCCTTGCGACAGGAGAGCGGCCGGATGGTCACCCCCGCTTCAGCGCCTCCTGTATGCGCGCCGGGGTCATTGGCAACTGAAGCAGCCGGGCGCCGACCGCATCGTAGATGGCGTTGGCGATGACCGCGCCCAGAGTGACAATCGCGCCCGGCGAAAGCGGCAAAGGGTAAAAGGGCAAAAGCGCAAAGCGTGATTAGGGTGTCCTGACGCAACGAAAGCCGTCGTTGAAGTCCCGGAACGCAGGCCTCCAGCGGATGCGGTCGGCGCACCGGAAGTAGCCGCGATCGGCGCCGCCCCACGACCCGCCGCGCAACACCCGATACTCACCTGAATCCGGCCCCCTAGGATCGATCTGCCGACCTTCGGCGTAAGCCCCGTACCAGTCCTGTACCCACTCCCAGACATTGCCGCGCATGTCGAACAGCCCCCACGCATTCGGCTTCTTCTGGCCCACCGCATGCGTCTCGTTGTTGGATGTCATCCACCACCACGCCACTTCGTCCAGATTAACGGCCACGTCCGGCTCTTGCCCGCCGGCCCGGCAGGCACACTCCCACTCGGCCTCCGTCGGCAGCCGGTACCGGCTGTCCTTCTCCTTCTCGTTGAGCCGTCGCAGAAACTCTTGAACATCGTTCCAACTAACCTGCTCTACCGGCCGGTCGGGTCCCTTGAAATAGCTGGGATTGCTCCCCATCACCGCTTCCCACTGGCGTTGTGTCACCTCGGTGACCTGCAAATAGAACCCCTTGCTGAGCGTCACCTCGTGCACCGGCCGCTCGTCGTCGTCGCCAGTCTGGGAGCCCATCTGGAATGAACCCGGCCCGATCCAAACGAACTTCATGCCCACCGAATTGGTGAACTCGCGCGGCGGCGATCCCTGCTTCTGACAAACCGCCGCCGCACACCACAGCAGCGCCACCATCACCCACGCGTGTCTTCTGCCCATCTCACCTGCTCCATCCGGACACTCGCTTCCCGCGGGGCCGGCCTGAAGCCTGGACTGTCACCCCCGCTTGACCGCCTGCTGTATCCGCGCCGGCGTCATCGGCAACCGGAGTAACCTGGCCCCCACCGCATCGTAGATGGCGTTGGCGATCACCGCGCCCATGTTGACGATGGGCGGACGGGCGCATCCCCAAGCTAGGCACTCCGGCGAGAGACCGTCCGGCGAGGCCGGTGTTTCAGGATGATTCCCGCCAAAGCGCGCAGGGCCTCGTTGGCCTCTCCCGCACCCGGAAACACGGCCGCCACATCGGGCTCCAGCACGATCACAATGCTGCCCGCGGCGTAACGCGACGCATACTTGTTGGGTCGGGCCCGACTGAAGTCGTACTCCGGAAGGATCTCGTCGATCTCGTCCCCGCCTGCCTCTTGACCTTTACTCTGCGCTCTCTTCATAGTCTCTACGCTCCCGGCGTGTGGCCAGCCGCGCGCTGATGAGGCGAACTGCTTCCTGGCGCTCGGCGAACATCACCGCGACAAGCCGCCGCCCTCGCGAGAGCCCCAGCAAGACGAACCGTTCCTCATCCGCCGAGTGCCGCGGATCACTTGCGATGCGGCCCAGCGGGTCGCCGAACGCGGTCGCCGCCTCCTCGAAGGAGACTCCATGCTTTGCCAGATTCCTCGCCGCCTTCTGCGGATCCCACTCGAACCTCAGCACCATCCGCTATTATAGCCGCGGCCGCGATGAACTGAGCGCCTCCTGTATGCGCCCCGGCGTCATGGGCAGTTGCAGCAACCTGGCGCCCACCGCGTCGTAGATGGCGTTGGCGATCACGGCGCCCATGTTGACAATCGGCGGCTCGCCGCAGCCGGAAGCGGCCACCTCCGGGTTGTCAATAAGAATGGTCTCGATCTTGGGCAGCCAGGAGAAGCGCGGGAGCTCGTAGGTGTCGAAGTTGCGCTCGAGGACCTCCCCATCCTTGAAGCGCACCTCCTCGGTGAGCGTGTATCCGAGACCCATCATGATGCTGCCTTCGATCTGCTGGCGTGAGCCGTCCGGGCTGACGATCACGCCCTCATCCTGCGCGCAGACCACCCGCTTGACCTCGACCCGCCCGGTGCTCTTCGTTACCGCCACCTCCGCCATGGTCGCCACGTACGTACCCATGTAGATGGCGCAGGCCACGCCTACGCCACGTCCGCTGGGCGTCCGCGCCGGCTTCCAGCCAAACTGCTTCGCCGCGGCCTCGAGCACGCGCCGCATGCGCTTGTCGCTCAGATGGCTCAGCCGGAACTCCACCGGGTCCACGCCCACCTTCGCCGCCAGAATGTCGATGTGCGATTCGCGGGCGAAGGTGTTGGTGTTGACCGAGGGCGCGCGCCACGGCCCAACCGCGAACGGGTGCAGGCCCGAAGGGTTCCCTCCCTGCCAGCCGCCGGAGGAGACCGTGCGCTGGTGCGGGATGTCGTAAAACTGCCCGGCCTCGCGGTCCCCGGCGCAGTACACCGCGTAGTCCCAGAGGGCCAGCCTCCCGGCGCCGGTCAGGCCCGCGCGGATCTTCACCACCGCCGCCGGCCGGAAGGTATCGTAGAAGAACTCCTCGGCGCGGTCGAAGACCACCTGGACAGGCTTGCCGGTTATCTTCGCCAGGCGCGCCGCTTCGATGGCCTGTCGGGATGCGCTCTTCCCGCCGAAACCGCCGCCCACATAGGGCGTCACCACCCGCACGTCTTGCTGCGGAAGGCCGAGGGCCTGCGCCACCTGCTGTTTCACCGGGAACGGCGTCTGAGTCGAGGCCCACACGGTGACCTTGCCGTCCTCGATCACCGCGACCGCGGAGTGGGTTTCCAGGGGCGCGTGCGCGACATAGCTATTGAGATACGTCTCCGCGACGATGGTGGCGGCGAGCTTCTCGCCTTCCGGAAGGCTGCCGCTCTCGGCCACCACCCGGGGTGGCGGCGCCGCCTTGAGCAGGTGGTCGAAGATCGTCTTGTCGTCCACCGTCGGCTGCGGGGCTACAAACTGCGCCTTGGCCCTGATGAGCTCCAGCGCCTTGTCAGCCAGGTCGCGCCGCTCGTGGAGCACGGCGATCAGGTCCCCGTCCCTCACCACCCGAGCACCTGGCACCTTCTCGGCGGCGGTCGTGTCCACATCATTCAGGGTCGCGCCGTGCGCCGGCGGCCTCAAGATCCGCGCGTGCAGCGTCCCCGGAGGAGCGATGTCGCCGGCGTAGCGGGCCTTGCCGGTGACCTTCTCGAGCGCATCCTTGCGCCGGGGCGATTGCCCAACGACGGTGTACGCCGACACGGGCTTCACCGGGACCTTCGCGAGGTGCCGCTCAATGCGCTTCCCCTGAACCAGTTGAGCGTAGCTGACACGCTTGCCCTGCGCCGACGGGTCGCTGACGACGCCGGCCTTCACCTGGAGCCGCTCCGCGGGCGCCTGGAGATGCTCAGCCGCCATCTGAAGCAGGACCGCCCGCGCCTCGGCACCCGCCCCCCGCAGGACCGG
Source organism: uncultured Solibacteraceae bacterium (assembly GCA_964353255.1). Lineage (GTDB taxonomy): Bacteria > Acidobacteriota > Terriglobia > Bryobacterales > Bryobacteraceae > VFZS01. The sequence goes on from CAYGVJ010000145.1 coordinate 9,124, forward strand.
GCCGAACTGCCGGATGCTGAGGGAGCCGAACGTGCCCATGTCCCAGGGGCAGAGGTCGGTGTCGCCCATGACCATGTCCACCGCCTCCAGCGCCACGTCCAGCTCCTCGGCGAGGAGCTGCGCCAGCGAGGTCATCGCTCCCTGCCCCAGCTCGACCTTGCCGACCAGGCACGTGACCCGGCCATCCGCGCCGATCCGAAGGTACGCGTTGAAATCGGTGGGGTAGCCTTGCCTGACCGGGAGCCGTTCCGGCTCCTGGAAGGCGGCCAGCGGCTCGACCGTGAAGAACACGAACAAGCCGGACCCCGCCAGAAAGTCGCGGCGGCTCGTATTCAGCTCGTCTCGCTTCATCGCGCACCTCCCTGCCTGGCGCCGGCGGCCTCCTGGATGGCGTCCAGGATGCGAACGTGCGAGCCGCAGCGGCACAGGTTGTCGTCCATCTGCCGGATGATCTCAGCGCGCGTTGGCCGCGGCGTCTTCTGAAGCAGCGCGTAGGCGTTGAGAATCATCCCGGAAGTGCAGTAGGCGCACTGAAAGGCGTGGTGCTTCAGGAACGCCTCCTGAAGCGGGTGGAGCTTTCCGTCCTGGCTCAGGCCCTCGATGGTCAGCACCTGCTTCCCGGCGACGTCCTTGACTGGGGTCGAGCAGGAGCGGACGGCTTCCTTGCCCACGATGACCGTACAGGCGCCGCAGAGGCCGGCGCCGCAGCCGAACTTAGCGCCGGTGAGGCCGAGGTCGTAACGCAGCACCGACAGCAGCATGCGCTCGTCATCGACCGTCACGCGCGCCGGCTTGCCGTTGAGCGTGAAGGATATCGTTCGCTGCATTCACACACCTCTAGTCTTGCTCCCCGAGCACATCCGGATGACGCTACTTCTTCTTCGGCGGAGGCGCCGGCGCTGGCAAGTCGGAGTTATTGATGTCAGCGACAGCCTTCCAGGCGCCGTCCGGCTGTTTCCTGTAAACCGCCACGTACTTTCCCTTGTCGTTCACCGGCTTACCCTTGGGATCATTCATGGTCATCGCGTAGGTCCCGGAGCAGTAAGCGAGGTCGCCGCCTCGGGAGACTTCCACTTTCACCGTCTGGAAACTCAGCGAGAAGCCCGGAGTGGCAAAAAGCGTCTCCGTCCCCTTTCGGATCGCCTCCTTGCCCGTGGCCGTGGGAGTGCCCGGGGCAAACAACGAGGCATCGTCAGCGTAAAAGGACATGAAACGTTCCACGTCCTTTGCCGCCGCGGCTTTCGCCCATTCAGTTTCAGTCTCGCGAATGACCTGCTCATCCGCGGCGCGGGTATCGGGGGGCGGTGGCGTGGCGCAACCCCACATGAAGCTGAGCAGCGCGACGCTGCCTGCCAGCATGGCAAAACGAGTCATAGTCTTCCTCCTGCTCTCCTGCCGGGCGCACCCGGACGAGGTTACTTCTTCTTCGGCGGGGGGGCCGGCGGCGGCAAATCCGAGTTGCCGATGTCAGCGACAACCTTCCACTTGCCGTCCGGCTCCTTCCTGTAAACCGCCACGTACTTTCCCTTGTCGGTCAGCGGTTTACCCTTGGGATCGTTCATGGTCACCGTGTTGGTCCCGTAGGAGTAGGCGAGGTCGCCGCTCCGGGAGACTTCCACCTTCGTTGTCTTGAAGCTGAGCGAGAAGCCCGGAGTGGCAAAAAGCGCATCCGTCGTCTTTCGGATCGCGTCCTTGCCCGTGACCAAGGGAGCGTTGGGAAAGAACAACGCAGCGTCATCAGCATAAAAGGACACGTAGCGGTCCAGGTCCTTTGCCGCCGCCGCTTTGTCGGCCTCGACTTCAATCTCGCGAATGGCGCGCTCATCCGCCGCGCGGGTGTCGGGGGGCGGCGGCGTGGCGCAACCCCACATGAAACCGAGCAGCGCGACGCCGCCTGCCAGCATGGGAAAACGGGTCATCTCCAGCCTCCTTCGCTTTGGCACTTTGCCTCCCACAATCATACACCCGACCCTTTGGACTGGAACCCGACCAGCGGCCCCCAGTTGCCCTGGACCTCAAGGCGTGCCAGCGGGCGACTGAATCCCGAAGGCCGCGTGGTATTTCCGGGGGAGCTTCGCCGGCTTCATCTCGCGGGTGCAGAAAACGTGCTTGGTCTGGCCGGTGGCCAGCAGGCGCGCGTCCTCGGCCCGCCGGATCTCATATCCGAACCTCAGCAGGCGCGGATTGGCGGCTTCGAGCCAGACCTTAACGATCACTTCATCGTCGAAGCGCGCCGGCGAGAGATGGCGGCAGTGCGTCTCCACGACCGTCAGCAGGAGGTTCTCCTCCCGCTCCAGGTCCCGGTAATTGCAGCCCACCGATTTGCAGTACTCTATCCGGGCCAGCTCCATCCAAACCAGGAACACGGCGTGGTGGACCACGCCCATCTGATCGGTCTCCGCGTAGCGGGCGCGCAGGCGGGTTTCGTGTGCGTGCACAGCCGTCCATTGTACCTGAGCGCAACTCCATGGCCGCCGGGAGCGTCTGATAGGATGGCTCTAGGTGCGGGTCCAGGTCCTGTTTTTCGGCGTGCTGAAAGATGTCCTCGGCCGGGCGGAAGAGGTCATGGAAATCGAGGCCGGGGCGCGCCTGGAGACGGTCTTCGAGTATTACGCCGCCCGCTTCCCCGCCCTGCGGGGGATGGGCGAAAGCGTCCTGGTGGCGCGCAACCAGCGCTTCGCTCCCCGCACGGCGCCGGTGGAGGACGGCGACGAGGTAGCTTTTCTGCCTCCGGTTAGCGGCGGCTCCGGCCTGTACACCCAGATGGCCGAGGAGCCGGAGGGCCACTTCTTCGCTTTGACCCGCGAGCCAATCGACGCCGCCGCGCTGCGGGCGCGCCTGGTCCGCTCGGGCGACGGCGCGGCGGTGACCTTCGAGGGCCTGGCGCGCGACAACACCGGGGGACGGCGGACGCTGCACCTGGAATACGACTGCTATGAGCCCATGGCCCTGGAGGCCCTGGTGGCTATCGGTCGCGAGCTGGCGCGCTTGCACCCCATCGGCCGCATTGGCATCGTCCACCGCGTCGGGCGGGTCGAGGTGGGCGAGACCATCGTGGCCGTCGTCGTTACCGCGCCGCATCGCCGGCCCGCCTTCGAGGCCGCCTCAGAAGCCATCGACCGGCTCAAGCGCACCGTCCCGATCTGGAAGAAAGAACACTTCGTGGACGGGGAAGCGTGGGTAGAAGGCCAGTGGGACAGGTCAGCGGTGCGGCCATGAGGCGCTGGCTCTTCCTGATGCTGGTTCCAGCCGCGGTGCCGGCTCAAGAGACGGTCATCCGGGTTGACGTGCGCCTGGTGCGGATCCTGGCCACGGTCAAGAACCCGGCCGGGGAGCCGGTCGGGTCGCTCGAGAAGGGCGACTTCGAGATCTTCGACAACGGCGTCCGCCAGGAGCCGGCGGTCTTTGAGCGCTACACGGAACAGCCGCTGTCGGTCGCGGTGCTGGTGGACACCAGCGCCTCCACCGGCATCGAGCTGAGCTACGAAATCCGCTCCGTCGAGCGTTTTCTGAAGGCGTTTCTGGCGGAAGGGAATCCCAGGGACGCCGCGTCGCTATACAGCTTCAACTACCAGGTCACACTTGAGTCCAGCTTCACGCAAAGCCTGAGCCAGTTCGAGCGATCTTTGCGAGGGCTGAAAAGCGAGGGCGGGACCAGCCTCTACGACGCCCTCTGCCTGGCCTCGCGGAGCCTCGAGGACCGCGAGGGCCGGCACGTGGTCGTGCTGGTGACCGACGGCGGGGACACCACCAGCTCGAAGAGCTATCACCAGGCGCTCGAGGCGGCCCAGTTGGCCGATGCGGTCCTCTATCCCATCCTGGTGATGCCCATCACCAACGAGCCCGGGCGGAACATCGGAGGCGAGAACGCGCTGACGAACCTGGCCGCAGGCACCGGCGGCCGGGTTTTCGCCCCCACGGTCGGGGAGTCGCTGGATGCCGCTTTTGCCGAGATCCTGCGCGAGCTGCGCACGCAGTACTTGCTGGCCTACTACCCCAGGAACGTGCCGCCCACCAAGGACCGGTTCCATCGCCTGGAGGTCAAGGTGCGCCGGCCGGATTTGCGGGTCCTGACCCGCAGCGGCTATTATGGTGAGGCGGAGGAGGGGCGCGGCTGGCGCCCCGCACGCTGAGGGAGGCTGCTGAAAAAGCCCTGGTTTTTCGTGGCACAGGCATTCAGCCCAATGTCATTTAGTTTTCCCACAACCGCACACACCGGGCTCCGTAGGGCGG
>CAYGVJ010000146.1:0-13333 GCA_964353255.1 uncultured Solibacteraceae bacterium
GATGATGGCGTTGTCGGCCAGGTCGCGCATCACCTCCAGCTCGAACTCCTTCCAGCCCAGGACGCTTTCTTCGATCAGCACCTCGTGGACGGGCGAGATGTCCAGGCCGCGCTCGAGTAGCTCGACCAGGTCCTCGCGGTTGTAGGCGATCCCGCCCCCCGTGCCCCCTAGCGTGAAACTGGGCCTCAAAATGAGCGGGTAGCCGATGCGCCCCGCGTACTCCAGCCCGTCCCCCAGGTTGTTCACCAGTTGCGAGTCCAGCGCCTCCAGCCCGATCTTGCGCATGGCGTCCTTGAACATCAGGCGGTCTTCGGCCTTCTTGATGGCCTCCAGCTTGGCGCCGATCAGCTCGACGCCGTAGCGCTCCAGGACGCCGGCCTCGGCCAGCTCGACCGACAGGTTCAGGCCCGTCTGCCCGCCCACGGTGGAGAGCAGGGCGTCGGGCCGCTCCCGGCGGATGATCTCCTCGAGAAAGCCCAGGCTGAGCGGCTCGACGTAGGTGCGGTCGGCCAGGTTGGGGTCGGTCATGATGGTGGCGGGGTTGGAGTTCACGAGCACGACCTGGAACCCGTCGGCTTTGAGCGCCTTGCAGGCCTGGGTGCCCGAGTAGTCGAACTCGCAGGCCTGGCCGATGACGATGGGCCCGGAACCCACGATCAGGATCTTGTGGAGGTCGTTGCGGCGGGGCATCAGGTCGTTCCCCTACAGCCGGCCATCAGCTTGATGAAATCGTCGAACAGGTAGAGCGAGTCGTGCGGGCCGGGAGCGGCCTCCGGATGGTATTGCACGCAGAAGGCGGGGTGGCTGCGGTGGCGGAAGCCTTCCAGGGTGCCGTCGTTGAGGTTGATGTGCGTCAGCTCGATTTCGCGCGCCGGGAGGCTGTCGGGATCCACCGCGAAGCCGTGGTTGTGCGAGGTGATCTCGACCCTGCCGGTGACGCGGTTGAGCACCGGGTGATTCGCCCCGCGGTGGCCGAACTTGAGCTTGTACGTCTTGCCGCCAAAGGCCAGGCCCAGCAACTGATGCCCCAGGCAGATACCGAAGATCGGCAGCCGGCCCACCAGCCTGCGGATGTTGGCAACCTGGGTGTGGAGCGGCTCGGGATCGCCGGGGCCGTTGGAGAGGAAGACGCCGTCGGGCTGCATGGCCAGAACGTCTTCGGCGGAGGTGAGCGCCGGGACCACCGTGACGCGGCAGCCGGAGTGAACCAGCCGGCGGAGGATGTTGCGCTTGATGCCGAAGTCGTAAGCCACCACCCGATAGCGGGGCTCGGAGGGAGGCCCCCAGGATTGCGAGGGCGAGCAGGCCTCGACGCCGCACTCCCAGGTATAAGGCTCGGCGGTCGAGACGCGGGTGGCCAGGTCCAAGCCGGCCATCGTAGGGATCTGCCGCGCCTTCGCGACGAGCTCGGTGGGGTCTCCGCCGGCGGCCGCGAGCACGCCGCGCATGACGCCGCGAGTGCGCAGATGACGCACCAGGCGGCGGGTGTCGATCTCGGCGATCACCGGGATGTTGCTGGAAGCCAGGAACTCGACGGCGTGCTGGCGGCTGCGCCAGTTGCTGGCGAGCGAGGAGAATTCCCGCACCACCAGGCCTTCGATGTAGGGACGCGCGGCCTCGCTGTCTTCGGCATTGGCGCCGTAGTTACCGATTTGCGGGTAGGTCAGAACGACGATCTGCCCGGCGTAGGAGGGGTCGGTGAAGATTTCCTGGTAGCCGGTAATGGCGGTGTTGAAAACGACTTCCCCGCAGGTTTGTGCGCGTGCACCAAAGCTGCGGCCCTCGAAGACGGTGCCGTCTTCCAGGGCCAGGATGGCAGTCTGCAAACCGGCTGAGCCTCCTGGGGAAGGTGTAATTCCTATTTCAGCATGCCGGAGGGGCGGGTTCAAGCGGGAGTGGATTTCGCGTGGGTGCAACGCTTAGAATAGACGACGTGCGGCGATGATCGTTTCCCGGCTGATCCTCAAGAACTGGCGGAACTTCCGCTCCGTGGACGTGAGGCTGGGGCCGCGCGTCTTCCTGGTCGGTCCCAACGCTTCGGGCAAGTCGAACCTGCTGGATGCGTTCCGGTTCCTGCGCGACATCGCGAAGCCGGGCGGAGGCCTGCAATGGGCTGTGAGCCAGCGCGGCGGACTCTCCAAGATCCGCTGCCTGGCAGCGCGCCGCGAGCCAGACGTAGAGATGGGAGTCAACCTGTCGGGAAACGGTTCGCAAGCGCGTTGGCGATACGCGATCGGGATCCGGCAGGAGGTCCGGGGGTATCGAAACCCTTACTTGGTCTACGAGCGGGTGTGGCAAGGCGACCAGCAGCTCCTGGACAGGCCCGATGACGCCGACCGGGCAGACCGACTGCGGTTGACGCAGACGCACCTGGAGCAGATCAACGCCAATCAGGGATTCAGGGATGCAGCCTGGTTCCTGGCTTCCATCGTCTATCTGCATCTGGTCCCGCAGTTGCTCAGGCACCCGGAGGCCTTTCCCGGACCCGGTGTGCCCGCGGATCCCTTTGGACGGAGCTTTCTGGAGGTGGTGGCGAAGACCCCCGAGAAGACCCGCCGGTCGCGCCTGCGGAGGATCGAGGGCGCTCTCAGAAGCGCCGTTCCACAGCTCACCCAGTTGCGAGACGCGAAAGACCAGGCCGGCTTCCCGCACCTGGAGGCGCGTTACGAACACTGGCGCCCCAAGGCCGGCTGGCAGCGCGAGGACCAGTTCTCAGACGGAACTTTGCGCTTGATCGGACTGTTCTGGTCGCTGCTCGAGGGAGACTCGCCCCTTCTGCTGGAAGAGCCGGAACTGTCGCTCCATTCTGCCATTGTTAGTAGGCTGCCGTCGCTGATCGCTCGCCTGCAACGCGAGCGAGCACGCCAGGTGCTGATGAGCACGCATAGCGGCGACCTGCTGTCGGAGAAGGGAATCGGCGGAGAGGAGACGCTCCTCCTTGTTCCGGACCGCGAGGGGACAAAGGTGGAACTCGCTTCGTCGAACCGGGAGCTGCGCGATCTCCTGAGGTCCGGTTTGAGCGTGGCCGACGCCGCCTTGCCGAGGACCGCACCCCCTACGGTGAGTCAACTCACCCTTTTCGAATGAACGCCGTCATCCCTGTCAACCTGGCTGTGGAGGACGAGCTTAGCGAGGCGGTGCTACGCAAGCTGCTGGCGCAATCCCAGCCCGGTTTCGCCGTTGGCCACGCGTATCGGAGAGGCGGGTTCAGCTACCTTCGGAGAACCGTCGCCGGGTTCAATCAGGCTGCCAGAGGCGTACCCTTCGTGCTCTTAACGGATTTGGATCGTTGCCAGTGTGCCCCGGCGCTCATTGAGGAATGGCTGCGGCAGCCCCGGCACGCCAACTTGATTTTCCGCGTGGCTGTAAGAGCGGTTGAGGCGTGGCTCTTGGGTCACCGCAGCGCCGTGGCTGCGTTCCTCGGGATTGCCGAGAGATTGGTCCCTCGGGACGTGGACGGGCTGAGGGATCCCAAGGGCGCGCTGATTCGACTGGCTACGCGGTCGAGGTACCGGCACCGGCGGGAGGCCATCGTGCCGCGCAGAGGGAGCACCGCCAGAATCGGCCCGGACTACAACGGCTGTCTGAGTGAGTCTGTCAGACAGGATTGGAACGCCGGCGAAGCAGCACGCTGCTCGCCCAGCCTGGAGCGAACGCTCAGAACACTCCAGGGTTTCCGGCCCGTCTGGCGGCCTCCGTCGGAGTAGCCCTCGAAGACGGTGCCGTCTTCCAGGGCCAGGATGGCAGTCTGCAAACCGGCCCCTGCCTCTTCTGGGACCGCGGCTCGCCGATTACACCCCTTTTCCCTCAGTAGACGGAGCGGATCTCAAATCCCACCGCGGCCCAGTACACCCGCGGTCCCACAGTGGTCAGCCACGCCTCCGCCAGATAGCGCCCTTCCGGCAGCGCCTTGCCAAGCTTGTCCGCCAGACGAACCACCACCACGTAGTTCCTCTCCCCCAGTTCCAGGCTCTCCCGCCGCATCACCTCGGAAAATCCTTTGCCCTCCGACCAGCGGTGTACTTCGCGCCCGTCCTCGGACTTCAGCACCAGCTCGTAGCTCTGCCCGTTGGCGAAGGTGAGCGGGACCGGCTGCGGGTGCGTGTTGCGCAACGTCAAACGCGCCGTCATCTGCGGGACGCTTCGCAGCGGATCCACCGGCGGCATGAAGTCCGCATAGTACACCGGCTCGTCCAGCGACAACTGGAAGGCCACCTCGCGCTCGGCCACGTAGGTGACCCCTCCCAGCCGTGCGTAGATCAAGTCATAACTCACCGGTCCCGCGAGGGTCGTAATCGTGCGCCGCAGCAGCCCCACGTAAGGCAAGAACGTCTCCTCAGTCAGGCCCGCATCCGCGCAAGCCGCCGGCAAGTACGCGATTCTCAGCGCCCGATCGAACTCGCCCACCGGGCCCGCGTACCGCGCGCTGCGCGACTCGATGCGCGCGTCCCTGTTGCACGGGTCGATGCCCGTCCGGTAGGCCACACCCTCAACCGCCCCGAAGGCCGCCCACACCTGCTCGACCGCCCCTGTGTCCACCGCACGCACGTAGAGCGTCCCGTCTTCCTCCATGCGCACCAGCGCCTCGCTGCCCGAGAACCCGCTCATCCCTCGCATCCGCGAGTAGACCTTCCCCTCCACGATCTCCGTCTTGACCACCTCGAGCATCCACGTGCTGGTCCCCAGCCTCCCGCTCGACCGATAGATCCACTGGTTACCCGCCTCCAGCGGAAAGTAGTCCGGAGCGACTGCCCACGCACCGGGCAGCGCCCACCACAACATCGCCAGCCCCACTACGCTCGTCCTGTTCATGGCGCTGACACACCCCCTCTTGCTTGTGATGCCCGCGCCCCGCCGCGCGTTTCCACCGCGCCGCGACTGCCCAGCCTGATAGCCGAACCGATCAGGCGGAAGGTCGGATCTTGGGACAGCCGCTCGGCCCGAGCCTGCTCTTCGGGCCCCGTCAAGATGCGGGGTAATTCCTCTTTCAGCACGCCAGAGGGGCGGCTTCAAGCAGGAGCGGGCCTTGCCCTCCAGTTCTGCGTGGGCCCCAAGGTGGCACAGGCATTCTTGCCTGTGTGTCGCGTGTCCCCCAACAGGCCGAGGCCTATTCCACCTGTGCGGCGCTCAAACTGGGGGAGGGCAAGGGAGCGGGCGGCCACTGGCGTGCAAACACACCACCCACCTCAGCCAGAGCGAGGCGAGGGGCGGCACCGCCCCCAGAGTTCAGAGCGCCAGAACCCTGACCACCACCCGCCGCATCTTCACGCGCTCTTCCTTGGTGACGCGGACCTTGGCCTGGGTTTCGGGCTCGCCCATGCCGACCACGTGGATGCGGCGCAATGGAATGCCCTTTTCCACCAGGTAGCGGACCACCGCGTCGGCACGCTTGCCGCTCAAGGTCAGGTTGAAGTCCTTCGAGCCGATAGTGTCCGCTGAGCCTTCGAGTTCCAGGAGCGGCCGGTTCAGCTTGGTTACGCTTTGCACCACCTGGTCGAGCACGGCCTTGGCCTCGTCGGTGAGCGCGGTCTTGTTGAAGTCAAAAAGCACTTCTTGGGTGGAGATCACCTTGTAGTTCTCGACGTTCTCGACCGAGCGCTGCACTTCGCCGATGCGGGCCTGGGTCTGCTGGCCGAGCTGGGCAACAGCGCCTTGGGCGGCTTGTCCGACCTGGCTGGCATGGGAATCCGCCTGTTGGGCGGCGCGCCCGGCCTCGACGGCCTTGCCGTCAGCGGTCATGGCGCGCTCTTCCACCCGCGAGATGTCCTTCTGCGTCTTCTCCGCCAGGCTGGCCACCGCATCAGCGGACTTCTTCTCGACTTCGGTGATCCGCGGGCCAATCGGGCTCATCTGCTCGCGGACGTATTTCTTCGTGGCGCAGCCGGTGCCCGCGAGGGCGAGAATGACCGCCAGGCAGGCCAGACCGGCTAGACTCCTGCGAATCTGCATGCTATCCTCCCTAAGTCCAGGATAATAGCACGTTTGGGGCTAAGGCCAACAGGTTTCAGGAAAAAAAGAACAATTCCAGGGGCGGGTCCTACCGCCGACGCCTGGGCCCTCCCGCCAGCTCGAAGTAGCCCAGGGCCAAAAAGCCCCCGGCGATCGCCCAGCGCAGGCCGACCGCCCAGGCCGGTTCTCCGGCCAGCAGGCGGTTGAGACCCAGCAGGAGGAACCCTCCGCCGATGGAAAGGTACCACCAGCCCAGCAAAGGCGAACGACGGGGCTTCTTGGTCGGGCCGGCCACAACCCCCTATCTTACGCGTCCGAGGCGGCCGATGAACGCCTGATAGACTGGTTAGTAGGGACGTGCCTGCACTGGGAGCTTCCGATAGCGAGCGTCTTCGTATAGCCCTGTACGGGGCCGTCCAGGGTGTGGGCTTTCGGCCACTGGTATACCGGCTGGCGACCGAATTGGGCCTGGCCGGCTGGGTGCTGAACTCCAGCGCCGGCCTGACTGTCGAGGTAGAGGGTGGTCGGGAGCGCCTGGAGCGGTTTCTGGCCCGGCTGGAACGGGAAAAGCCGCCGGCGGCGGTGGTCCTGGCGCGGGAGACCGGTTGGCTGGCTCCGGCGGGCTTTGTCGGGTTCGAGATCCGCTCGAGCGAGGCCGGGGCGGAGAAGACCGCCAGTGTGCTGCCCGACCTGGCTACCTGCCCGGCCTGCCTGGCCGAGGTTGCCGACCCTACCGACCGCCGGCATGGTTACCCCTTCACCAATTGCACCTGCTGCGGGCCGCGATACACCATCGTTCTGGAGATCCCCTACGACCGGCCCAACACCACCATGGGGGAGTTCCGGATGTGCCCGGCGTGCGCGCGGGAGTACCGGGACCCCGGTGACCGTAGGTTTCACGCCCAGCCCGTTGCCTGCCCGGCGTGCGGGCCGCGGATCTGGATCGAGCCTCCCGAGCAAGCGCGGCCCGGAGTAGCCCCCCTCCGCCAGGTGGCGGAGGCTCTGGGCGAGGGGGGCATCGTGGCTCTCAAAGGGATCGGGGGTTTCCAGCTTCTGGCGGATGCCGGAAACGAGGCGGCTATCGAGCGGTTGCGCAGCCTGAAGCGCCGCGAGGAAAAGCCGTTCGCGCTGATGATGCCCACGCTCGAGACGGTGCGCCGGTTCTCGGTGACTTCTCCCGCCGAGGAGGCGCTGCTGGCCTCAGCCGCGGCGCCCATCGTGCTGCTCAAACCCCGCGGCGCGCCCGGCATCGCGCCCAACGTGGCCAAGTCGTCTCCCCATCTGGGCGTGATGCTGCCCTACTCGCCGCTGCACCATCTGCTGATGAAGGAATACCCGCACCCCATCGTAGCCACCAGCGGCAACTGTAGCGACGAGCCTATCGCCACCGACAACCAGGAGGCGCGCCAGAGGCTGGGCGGCATTGCCGATTTATTCCTGATGCACGACCGGGGGATAGCGCGGCACACCGACGATTCCGTGGTGCGCCTGGCGCGCGGGCGGGAAAGCGTCCTGCGCCGGGCGCGCGGCTACGCGCCGCTGCCGGTGCGGGCGCCGCGCGAGTTGCCTGCCGTGCTGGCCGTAGGCGGGCACCTGAAGAACACCGTGGCCATCGCCGTCGGCCGGCAGGTCTTCCTCAGCCAGCACATAGGCGACCTGGACACGGTCGAGGCCCGCGGCGCCTTCGAGCGCGCCATCCAGGATCTGTGCCGGCTCTACGAGTTCACGCCCGAGGTGGTGGCCTGCGATCTTCACCCCGACTACGCCTCGACCCAGTGGGCGCGCGCGAGCGGCCTGCCGGTGGTGGCCGTCCAGCATCACCACGCGCACGTGGCGGCCTGCGCCGCCGAGAACGACGTGCGCGGGGAGTACCTCGGCGTGGCCTGGGACGGCACGGGCTATGGCCTGGATGGAACGGTCTGGGGCGGGGAGTTCTTCCTGGCGCGGGACGGCTCCTTCGAGCGCATCGCGCACCTGCGGCCTTTCCGCCTGCCGGGCGGGGAAGCGGCGGTGCGCGAAGGCTGGCGCACCGCGGCCAGCCTGCTCTGGGAACTTGGAGGCGCGGAGGCAATACCGGACCCAAGGCGACGCGCGCTGCTGGCGCGCATGTTGGAGCGAAATCTGAACAGCCCGCTGACTACCAGCGTGGGGCGGCTGTTCGACGCGGTGGCTTCGCTGGCCGGGTTGGCGCAGGAGAACCGCTTCGAAGGCCAGGCGGCGATGCTCCTGGAGAGCCAGATGGGTGGGCTGGCGACTGACGAGTGCTATCCTTTGGAGGGCGACGCGGTGGCCGATTGGGCGCCTCTCGTCGAGGCCGTCCGGATGGACGTAGCGACGGACGTGCCGCGGGCGCTGATGTCGACGCGGTTTCACAATGCGCTCGTGGCCTGGATCGTGCGGCTGGCCGAGCGAGCCGGGGCCCGCCAGGTGGTGCTGAGCGGCGGGTGTTTTCAGAACAGTTACCTGGTGGAGCGCGCCGCGACGCTGCTGGAGGCGCGCGGCCACCGCGTCTACACGCACCAGCGGGTGCCGCCCAACGACGGCGGCATCGCCCTGGGGCAGGCGGTGCTGGCATCGTGGGGCGGGCCTTCAGCCCGCCACCGCGCAGGCGAAACCGCCTGCGCCACAGGAGCCTGAGACATGTGTCTGGCTGTGCCGGGAAAGATCGTCAGCATTCTGGAGGAGGACGAGCAGGCAGGGTGGCGGAGCGCCAAGGTGGACTTTGGCGGAGTGCGCAAAGAGGTCTCCCTGGCCTTCACCCCGGAAGCGGCGATCGGCGACTACGTGCTGGTGCACGTGGGGTTCGCGTTGAGCGTGGTTGACGAGGCAGAGGCACAGAAGATCTTCGAGACCCTGCGGGAGATGGAGGAACTGGCCGGCGAGGAGGAGCGCGGTCCGTGAAGTACCTGGATGAATACCGGGACGCGGCTCCGGCGCGGCAACTGGCGGAGTCGCTGCGGCGGCTGGTCAGGCGTCCGTGGACCATCATGGAAGTCTGCGGCGGCCAGACGCACACTATTCTCAAGAGCGGCCTCGAGGATCTGCTGCCGCCCGAGATCACGCTGGTGCACGGGCCGGGCTGCCCGGTGTGCGTGACGCCGCTGGAGCTGATTGACCGGGCGATCGCGCTGGCCCGGCTGCCGGAGGTGATCTTCTGCTCGTTCGGCGACATGCTGCGGGTGCCGGGATCGCGGGGCAGTCTGCTCGAAGCCAAGGCCGGCGGCGCCGACGTGCGCATCGTTTACTCGCCCCTGGACGCGCTGAAGCTGGCACGCGCCAACCCCGCGCGCCAGGTGGTGTTCTTCGCCGTAGGCTTCGAGACGACGGCGCCGGCCAACGCCGCAGTGGTGTGGGAGGCGGAACGGCAAGGGGCAGCCAATTTCTCGATTTTGGTGGCTCACGTACTGGTGCCGCCGGCCATGGAGGCGATTTTGAGCTCGCCCAACCGCCGCATTGATGCGTTCCTGGCCGCGGGTCACGTCTGCACGGTGATGGGTTACGAAGAGTACGAGCCGATTAGCCGGCGCTACCACGTGCCCATCGTGGTGACGGGCTTCGAGCCGCTGGACTTGCTCGAGGGGATTTACATGGCGGTGGCGCAGCTCGAGTCCGGGCGCGCGGAGGTCGAGAACCAGTACCGGCGCGCGGTGCGGCGCGAAGGCAACCGGCCGGCGCAGGAGCTGATCCGGGAGGTTTTCGAGATCAGCCCGCGGAAGTGGCGAGGCATCGGCGAGATCCCGTCGAGCGGCTTGCGGCTGCGCGAGCGCTTCCGCGACTTTGACGCCGAGACGCGGTTCGCAGTGGCCGCCGTGGGCGTCGAAGAGGCCGCGGAGTGCATCGCCGGGCTGGTTCTCCAAGGGCTGCGCAAGCCGTGGGAGTGTTCGGCTTTTGCGACTCGATGCACGCCTGAGACGCCGCTGGGCGCGCCCATGGTTTCCTCCGAAGGCGCCTGCGCGGCCTATTATCTGTACGGAAGACGGCAACATGACGGAGTTCAACCTGAGTTGTCCCGTGGCGAGTCCGGCCGATGACCGCGTGCTTCTGGCGCACGGCGGGGGCGGCCGGCTCATGCACCAGCTCATCGAGAAGGTGTTCCTGCCGGAGTTCTCCAGCGCCGCGCTGGAGGCCCGTCACGACGGCGCCGTTCTGCGCGTGAACGGCCTGCGACTGGCCTTCACGACCGACTCCTACGTGGTGCGGCCGCTCATTTTTCCAGGCGGCACGATCGGCGACCTGGCGGTGAACGGCACGGTGAACGATCTGGCCATGTGCGGCGCGCGGCCGCTGTATCTGAGCGCGGGCTTCATCCTGGAAGAGGGGCTGGAGATGGAGACGCTGCGGCTGGTGGTGCGCTCGATGCGCGAGGCGGTACGGCGCGCGGGCATCGTGCTGGTCACCGGCGATACCAAGGTCGTGGACAAAGGCAAGGGCGACGGAGTTTTCATCAACACCGCCGGGATCGGGGTGGTCGAGGCGCCGGCGGATATCGGCCCCGCTGCGGTGCGCTCCGGCGACGCCGTGCTGGTGAGCGGCGACCTGGGGGCGCACGGCGTAGCGGTGCTCTCAGTGCGGGAAGGGCTGGAGTTTGAGGCGCCGATCGTGAGCGACACCGCGCCGCTGTGGGCGCCGATCGAGGCGCTGCTTCGGGCGGGGATCGAGGTGCACTGTTTGCGCGATCTGACCCGGGGCGGGCTGGCCTCGGCGCTGAATGAGATCGCGGAGGCGGGCGGCGTGGGCATCCGAGTGGAGGAAGCCGCGGTGCCGGTTACGGAAGCTGTTCAGGGCGCCTGCGAGATACTGGGACTAGACCCGCTCTACGTGGCTAATGAGGGGCGGTTCGTGGCCTTTGTGCCGGAAGGCGACGCCGAGCGCGCCGTGGAGGTGCTGCAGCGGCTGCCTGTCTCCGCGGGAGCGGCGCGCATCGGCGCGGTCACGGAAGGCCCCCGTGGCGTGGTGGCCCTGGAGAGCCGCATCGGCGGTCACCGCGTGTTGGACATGCTCAGCGGCGAGCAGTTGCCGCGGATCTGTTAAGGGGCGGCGTCACCGTAACCGATAGACGATCGACAACTCCGTGCGGGCCACCTCCTGGTAGTGCGCGAGCCACGGGCGGAGATCTTCGCGCGCGGCCAGGGCCAGCTTCGGGTTGAGGGAGCCGAGGCCATCGACCACCAAGGTGGGGCGGGAGGCGGTCAGTTCCTGGCGGTTGGGCCGCACGAAGTCCTCGGCGACGGCGGCGGTCTGAAATAGGTGACGGTCGGCAAAGACGCCGCTCAAAGGCTGGCTCTCCAGGAATCGCGTTCCGGCGGGCAGGCGCGTGTAAGCGAAGAGCTCGGGGCGAAAGCCCCAGACGAAGAGCGTATCGCCCGGCTTGGCCAGCGCCAGGAGCTGGCGCGCCGCCTGGCGGCTGTCGCGGTCCATGCGGGTGTCGCTCCAGTTCTGGTCGCCGCGCAAGAGCGTGATGTAGCGGGGGCCGAAACGCGCCAGCGGAAGGGCGAGTAGCAGGATCCCAGCCGCTACTGCGGCGCGTCTATGGGCCATGAGCGTCCAGCCGCGGGCGGCAGCCAGGGCCATTGCCGGGAGCAGCAGGAAATAGTACCGGGGGAAGAAACGCAGGCCCAAGGCGACGCCCGCCAGCGCCAGCAGCATCCAGCCTGCAAAACGCCAACGCTCCTCACGTTCCTTCCAGAGCGCGACGGCTGCGCCGGCTACAAGCGCAACGTGGAAGCCGGCCCAGTTGAGCGTGCGTGTCAAGCCCTCTCCTAGTGGCCGATCCAGAAACGAGTTGGCCGCGTAGATCGAGCCCCATTGCCACACCTGGCGGTAGTAGTCCGCGAGCGAGCCCTCTAACGCCATCCAGCCCAAGGCCAGGGCATTGGGCGCCGCGAAGCCAGCCAGCAGCGCCGGCAGCGCGCGCCACTGCCAGAGTGCGCAGGCGGCAAGCACGAAGGCTGCCTTGGTGCTGACCAGCAACCCGATGCCGGCCGCTACGCCGCTCCAGAACGGCCGCCTGCGCCAGGCCAGGTACACGGCGGCCAGGTGCGGCGCCACCAGCAGCAGATCGGCGGCCAGCGGGATCACGGCGGAAGGCAGACCGAAGGTGAGGAAGAAGGCCAGCAAGCCGGCCGCGGCCAGGCCCTCGCGCTCGCCCCACTTCAAGCGTGCGGCGCGGTAGCCGAGCCAGGTGATCAGAAGCACGTAGAGCGCGCCAGCCATACGCAGCGGCCAGCCGCCTCGCGCGCCCCAGAGCAGGTAGACGCCCGCGACGAGCGGTGGCTTGTCGAACCATACGTCGCGGTAGAGCGTCTTTCCCTGCGCCAGTTGGGTGGCGGCAGCCAGCGGCAGGTTGTCGTCCGCCCAAAGGATCCCCACGTGGCAGGCGCGGGTGGCGGCCAGGAGGGCGGCGAGCAGGAGGAAGACGGCCAGTGGGCGCGAGGGCACGTTACAGACCATGATAGAGCGCACAGGAGGGCTTAGCAGGCATTTGCCGGGCTCAAGCCAGCAAGTGGCCCAGAGGTATGGCCCAGAGTTTCTTTCCCAATGCGACCGCCGACCTGCCGTTGTAAGCCAGGATTCCGGCCACGCACTGAGGCGTTCGGTCGAGAAAGGCCCCCAGGCCGGACACATCGGAGTCGGACCAGCGGCTAGCCGCTTTTACTTCGACGGCCCAAACCTTTCCACCTGCTTCGATGACCAAGTCAACTTCGTGCCTTCCCTGCTCATGCCAATACGAGATCACTGCGTCCGGCAGGTGAGCCTCCAGGATGGCTGAGATGTTCTGTACTACCCAGGTCTCGAGCAGAGCACCGCGCATCGGCTCCGGTGCGGCGGCATTGAGAGACGAGACCTGGGCCAAATGGGCGGCGAGCCCGCTGTCTGTGAAATAGACCTTGGGCGACTTGATCAGCCGCGAGGACCGGTTGTTCAGGAAAGGCGGCACCCGACGAACGAGGAACGAGGTTTCCAGCAGGTGCAAGTAGCGCGCTGCGGTGGCGCTGGAGAGCTTGGCGTCGCGGGCTAGCATGCTGACGTTCAGGACCTGCGCCGTTCGCAGCGAGACGAGATTGGCGAGCGTTCGGAACGCGACCAGATCGGTCACCTGCGATAGTTGACGCAAGTCGCGCTCGACATAGGTCTGGACATAGCCACGGAACCAGATGCTCGCACCGCGCGGGTCGTCGAGACACACGGGGGGCAGGCCGCCCAGCAGAATCTCGTCGGCGCGCACGGGCTCCGCGGATCCGCGCGGGAGGCTCTGGTCTTCCAGGAACCGCAATAGCGCCGGCCTCTGGCGAGTCTGGCCCCGGATCTCGCGGCGCGTCATGGGATGCAGGGTGAGGTAGACCGCGCGGCCGGCCAGCGTTTCCGACACCCGCGCGATGAGGGC
>CAYGVJ010000147.1:0-13192 GCA_964353255.1 uncultured Solibacteraceae bacterium
ACACCACCGGCTCGCCGCGCTGGGCGGCATAGAAGAGCATCTCGACGGCCTCGTTCGCGTCCAGCGGCTTGAACACCTTGATGCCGGGGTACGCGGAGTACAGCGACATCCAGAAGAGGCCGTGGTGAGTGGGCCCGTCTTCTCCGGTCTCCGGACCGTCGTGCGCGGCCAGCAGGATGAAGAACGCGCGGGCCTCTGGATTGACCGCGGTGTTGATCAAGGTCATGCGCACCGCGTTCGACATCATGGGCGCGAACACGCCGTAAGTGGCAAAGGCGGCCATGGGGCGGAAGCCGCCTGGGAGAACGTCCTGGGTCATGGCGGTGGACAGCATCGCCATGTTCTGTTCCGCGATGCCGAAGCGGATGCCCCGACCGAGGACGTTGTCCTTGTTGATCACTCCGTAGACGTTTTCGGCCTTGCCCGTGAGGATGGACTTCATCAGATCGCCCGCGCCCAGGTAGAAGAACGCCGTCTGCTTCATGACCCAGGCAAACCAGGCTTCGGTCGCCCTCCGCGTCGCCACGGCCGCGCCTTCCTCGAAGACCAGCTCCGGGGGCAACACTTCCGGCCGGCGCAGGCTGCGGTAGTCCCTGAGCGGCCGCCCGGCGAGAGCCTTGCTCATCTGCCCTACCAGCTCTTCTTCCGGCGCGATTCTCTGCCGGGCCACGTCCAGGCGCTCGATCAAGTAGTCGATCTCCGCCTCCCCCAGGGCCGTTACTACGGTTTGAAGGTCCGCGCCGGTATCGCCTTCCCTTCCGGGGATGTCGAACCCCATGGCCCGCATGGCGGCGACGTATTCGTCGTGAGAAAGCGGCGTGCCATGCGAATCGGCCGTGCCTTCGAGCTTGCCGTAATGCTTCCCCTTGAGGGTGTGGCAGAGGACCACGGCCGGCTTTCCGTTTCCTAGACCATCCGCCGCGCGGCGATAAGCATGGGCCAGTTCCCTGACGTTGTGTCCGTCCACCTCGACGATGTTCCAGCCGGCCGCGGACCAGTGGTTCGGGTAGGCCGAAGGCAGGACCTCGGCGATCGGCCCGTCGATTCCGAACCGATTGAAGTCCAGGGCGACGATCAGGTTCTCGAGGCCCAGGTTCGAAGCCAGGTTGCGCGCTTCATAACTCATGCCCTCTTCGGTCTCCGCGTCGCCGGCGATCACGAAGACCTTGGTCGCGAGCCCGCAGGAACGATGCAGGAGGGCGAAACCCAGCGCCGCGGAGAAGCCGTGTCCGGAAGAGCCTGTCGAGGTGTCGGCCAGCGCAGAATGGGATTCGACATGCCCGGTGGGCCCGCCCCAGCGGCGGAACCGGCTCAGGTTCTCCGGATACAGCGCCGCGCGCCGCGCCTCGGGGCTGAGCGGAACGCCCCTCCGTCTGAGCGCCTCGTAGATCAGCGCGACCACCGCATGGAACAGCGGCGTGCAGTGCCCGGCAGACCACACCAGGCGGTCTCTTCCGGGATGCTTGGGCCGCGCCGGGTCAAACCCGACCAGCCCGCTCAGCAACAGCGTCAGGACCTGTTCGGCCTTGGACGATGACCCGCCGGGATGGCCGGACCGGGCCGCATCGACCGCGGCAAAGGCCAGGCCGCGGACGATCCGCGCGAGCGCGGCGATCGCGCCCTCGTCAATTCCCGGCACGGCCTCCAGTGGAACCCCCTTTAAGTCGATATGCAGCATACTCTTGCGCCCGATCTCCGACCCGGATCAAGAATTATACCCGCTCAGGGGCTTCGGTGCGGCGCTACACTCGAAGGGGGGTGCGCGAAATGAAGGTGCCTCGCCGGCCGCTTGCCCCAGAGGCCGTTGTGGCGCGGGCTTCAGCCTGCCGCGTCGGCACTCGTGCCGACGCTGGGCCGCCGTGGTCGCGTGAAGCGCGCGTCTCGGCACGAGTGCCGAGACGGCACGCACGAGTGCGCGCGCCACGACGCGCTTCCACATTCACCTCGCGCACGCCTCGAAGGGGGGATAGCCATGCCGCATCGAAAAGAAGGTGTTCATCCGCTGCGCGCTCGTACGGAGATCCTGACCCGCGGCTTTGACCCGCGGCTTTCGGTGGGGTCGGCCCGGCCGGCGGTTTTCCGCAGCTCGACCTACGTGTTTTCCAGCCCCGAGGCCGCCGAGCGCGCCTTTGCGGTGGCCCTTGGAAAGGCTCGTCCGGAGGAGGGCGAGAACGTCGAGCTGATCTACTCGCGCTTGAACCACCCCAACGCCGAGATCCTCGAAGACCAGATGGTGCCGCTGGAGCCTGGGGCGCGCCACGCCGCGGTGTTCAACTCCGGCATGGCGGCGATAATGACGGCCTTCCTGAGCTTCTTGCGGCCCGGCAGCAGCCTGGTCTACACCCTGCCGGCTTACGGCGGCACCATCCACCTGATCCATGACGTTCTGGAGCTGTTCCAGATCACCGCGCACCCCGTGCCGGCCGGGCAGGGCGGGGAACTGGACGAGGCCATCCGCGCGGCGAAGAACCTGCGCGTGGTTTTTATTGAGACGCCCGCCAATCCGACCATGGTCATGACGGACATCGCGCGCGCCGCCAAGACCGCGGCGGCGCTCCCGGACCGGCCCCTGCTCATGGTGGACAACACGTTTCTGGGCCCGGCCTTTCAACACCCCCTGCTGCTGGGCGCGGACCTGGTCCTTTACTCGGCGACCAAGTACTTGTCGGGCTTCAGCGACCTGCTGGCCGGAGCGGCCCTGGCCAAGGACCCCGCGCTGATCGACACGCTGCGCGCCCACCGCGTCATGTTCGGCAACATCCTCCAGCCCGACGAGTGCTGGATGCTGGACGGCCGCCTGCCCACGGTGGCGCTGCGCATGAACCGGCAGAGCAAGAACGCCCAGCGCATCGCCGAGCGCCTGGTCGAGCACCGCAACGTGCTGAAAGTACATTACCCCACCTTGTTCGACGATGCCGAGCAGATCAGAATCCGCCTGGCCCAGTGCGTGTACCCGGGCGGCATGTTCTCGATGGAGCTGCGCGGGGGCCGCGAAGGTGCCTTCAGCTTCCTGCGGAACCTCAAAGTCGCGCACAACGCGGTCTCGCTCGGCGGGGTCGAGACGCTGGCGTGCCACCCGAAGACCACCACCCACTCGGGAATGTCGGCGGAGGAGCTGAAGCTGGCGGGGATCAGCGACGCGCTGGTGCGGATCTCGGTGGGGATCGAGGACTGGCGCGACCTGCTGGCGGACTTCGAGGCGGCGCTGGAGGGGATCTGAAGATCATGAGTCATCCACGAAGTAATACGGGCCTCACGGTTTGGTTCACCGGATTGAGCGGCTCGGGCAAGACCACGCTGGCCCGGGCGCTGGAGGCCGAGCTGGTCGCGCGCGGCCAGGACGTCGAGGTGCTGGACGGGGACCTGATGCGCCAGCACGTCTGCAAGGGCCTGGGCTACAGCAAGCAGGACCGGGACGAGAACATACGCCGCATCGGGTTCGTGGCCGGGCTGCTGACGCGGCACGGCGTGGTCACGCTGGTGGCGGCGATCTCGCCGTACCGTGAGATACGCGACGAGGTGCGACGGGCGATCGGGAGCTTCATCGAAGTGTACGCGAACGCCCCGGTCGAGGTGAGCGTGGCTAAGGTGCTGCGAGCAGTCGAAACGCGTTTGTGACAGGCTGACAGGCCATGGGCCTGTCCGACGGATCATTTCGCGCGCTTGGCGGTCATCTCGAAGGTGCGCTCCTCGCCGCCGAAGTTGGCGGTGACGGCGAGCTTGATCTCGTCGCCGGCAACCTTGCCCTTGTAGCGGAACTTCACCTCGTTTCCGCCGAAATCGCGGACGACGGTGAAGGTAATCTCGTCGCCGGCAACCTTGCCCTCGGAGATCTGGGACTCGCCCATGGCGCTGGCCACTGTCCCGGTGAGTTTTTCGCCGTCCACTTTGAAGGTGAAGGTGCTCTGCCGGGTTTGCCCGTCCGGCGAGGCGTACTCGGCCTTCCACTGTCCGCTGACGTCGGCCGCCCAAGCGACCGCCAGGGAGAGGGCGAGCAGGAAGAGCGCCCGTAGAAACATCGGCTTCGTCATGTTCAAATCCTCCTAGGTGATGGTATCACAGCAGCCGCTCGAGAGCCCGCTTGGCGGCCTGGATGCCTTCGAACTCGCTCAGGCGCGAGCCTTCATACTCGATGCCCACCCATTCGTGGTAGCCGGCATCGAGCACAATCTTCATCATGCGGTCCACATCCAGGGTGGTTTCACGGCCGTCGGGGGCGAAATCGTAGCACTTGAAGCTGACGCCCTTGGCGTAGGGCATGAGCTTGCGCACGGCCTCGTAGCGGTCGATTTCCTTGGGGAAGTTACCGAAGTCGGGCAGGGTGCCGAAGTTGGGGAGGTTGACCGCTTTCATCAGGCGAACCTGCACGCCGGGGTCTGAGGAAATGCCGCCGTGGTTCTCGATGATGACGTTGATCTTGAAGGCCGTGGCGTAGCCGCAGAGGTTGTTGAAGCTCTCGGAGCAGCGCTTGATGAATTCGTCGATCTCGGCGGGAGTGGTGGGCTGCTTGTCGGGGTACATGTTGGTGCGGATGGAGTGGCAGCCCAGTTCGGCGGCGATCTGGACCCACTTGCGGTGGTTTTCGGCGGCCTTCATACGCTCGGCGCGCTCGGAATGGCCCATCATGCCCTCGCCGTCGCACATCAGGAGGACGCCCTTGGCGCCGGTCTTCTGCATGTTGGCTTTGAGACGGCGGAGGTAGTCCTGGGTGGGAGCTTCCCATAGCCCGTTCACGAATTCCAGGCCCTCGATGCCGAACTGCTCGCGGGCGATGCGCGGGAAATCCAGGTTGGTGATGAGGCGCGATTCGATGGCCCGGTGAATGGACCATTCGGCCAGCGAGATGCGGAACTTCTGTGGAGCGGGGGCGGCCGGGGCGGGCCTGGGAGCGGCCAAGCCGGGCGCCAGCGCAGTGGTCTTGAGAAAGCTACGGCGGTTCATGGGAGCAATGTTAGCACGAGGCCGGGCTTCCCGCGTGCTCGGCCATGCGGCATTCGGCATGGACGGCGCGGACCGCCTTCTCCAGGCCGTCGCGATGCACGACGATGGCGATGGTCAGCTCGCTGGAACCCTGGGCGATGGCGATGATGTTGACCTTCTCCCGGGAAATGGCGGTGAAGATGCGGCCGGCCAAGCCGGGGGTGCCGTGCATGCCCTCGCCCACCACCGCCAGCAGGCCGACGTTCTCGTCCACCTCGATGGGGCGCAGATAGTTGTGCGCCAGCTCGAGTTCGAGGCTGTCCTTCAGGGCCTCCAAGGCGGCGGGCAGTTCCTGGCTTCTTACCAGGAAGCAGAAACTCTGCCGGTAGGAGGAGCTCGAAAAAGCCAACAGCTCGACGTTGGCGCGGCCCAGACCGTCCAAGGCGCGCCCCATGACCTGGGCGCCGTTGAGCACGGAGCTGGCCGGCTCGATTGAGATCAAGGCCACGTTGGCCATCGAGGTGACGGCGCGAGCGCCGCTGGAGATCTGGATGCGCGGGACGATCTTGGTGCCGGGTCTCTCGGGGGCGAAACTGTTCTTGCTCCAGACGGGAATCTGCTTCTCGACCAGCGGGGCGAGCGTGCGCGGGTGAAGCACCTTGGCTCCGTTGTAGGCCAATTCGGCGGCCTCCGAGTAAGTCACCTCGTCCAGGACCGCGGCGTCCGGGACCAAGCGCGGGTCGGCGGTCAGGATGCCGTCCACGTCGGTCCAGATCCAGAGTTCGGCGGCGTCGAGGGAGGCCGCCAGGATGGAAGCGGAGAAATCCGAACCGCCCCGGCCCAGGGTGGTGGGGCGGCCGTCGGCGGTGGCCCCGTTGAAGCCGGTGACCACGGGGAGGACGCCGGATTCGATCAGGGGCAGCAGCCTGGCGCGGGCTTTCTCGCGGGTGGGCTGCATCAACGGCGTGGCATTGCCGAAGATCGCGTCCGTGACGATGACCTCGGCGGCGTTGACCGCCAGGGCCGGCGTGCCCTGGCTTTCCAGGCAGGCGCTCAGCAGCAGCGCGGAGAGGCGTTCGCCGACGCTGAGGGCGTCGTCTACCGAGCGCGGAGGCCACTCGCCCAGCATGGCGATGCCACCGGCGATGCGCTCGAAATCGGCGATGAGGGAGCGGACGGCCTCGCGCACGGGCGGCTGGCGTTCGTCCGGCAGCAGCTCGCGACAGGCCTGGACGTGGCGCTCCTCCAGGCGCTTGATGTCGTAGCCGACGCCGGGGCGGTCGCCGCTTTCGGCCCGCCGGAGGATCTCCAGCAGCAGGTCGGTGACCTTCGACATGGCCGATACCACCACGGCTACGGGGCGCCGGCGCCGCTCGGCGGCGCAGATGTCGGCGGCCACGCGAATGCGCTCGGCGGAGCCGAGGCTGGTGCCGCCGAATTTCATCAGGAGCAGGTTGTGCATGGAGCAGGGCCCTTTCTGACCGCTCCCTTACGGTCGCGGCTCGGAAGTGCGGGGAATGCGCTCGCGTACTAGCTTCAGGATAACCTGCTCGACCTGCTCGATGGTAAGACCGGTGGTGTCTACATAGACGGCGCCAGGGGCCTGCACGAGCGGGGCCGTGGCGCGGGTGCTGTCGCGGCGATCGCGCTCCTGGATCTGGCGGGCCACCTCCTCGGGGGAGACAGCTTCGCCCTTCTGCTCAAGTTCGACGGCCCGGCGGTGGCTGCGAGCCGCGGGGTCGGCATCCAGGAAGATCTTCAGGCCGGCGTTTGGAAAGACCACCGAGCCGATGTCGCGGCCTTCCATGACCACGCTGCGGGTGGCGCCCAGTTGCCGCTGCTTTTCGACCAGCGCCGCGCGGACGCCGGGGAGGGTGGAGATCCTGGAGGCCGCCGAGGAGACCTCGGGGGCGCGGATGGCCTCGGTCACGTCGGCGCCGTCAAGCAGGACGCCCGAGCCGTCCGAGGTGAAGTCGATGCGCGCCGCGCGGGCGCATTCGGCGAGGCGCGCGCCGTCGGCGAGATCCACGTTTCCGCGCAGCGCCCAGAGGGCCACGGCGCGGTACATAGCGCCCGAGTCGATGTACAGAAAGCCAAGCCTGGCGGCCAGACGCCGGGCGATGGTGCTCTTGCCGGCGCCGGCAGGTCCGTCAATGGCGATGACTACAGGCTTGGAGAAGATCGAGGCGACTACCCTTTCTTGGCGACGAACTCCTGGGTGCGGTCGGAACCCTCGCGCACAACGGTGAATTTGATCTCGTTGCCGGCGACCGCGCCCTTGTAAGTCATCTTCATCTCTTTGTCCTGGAACTTCCGGATCAGCAGGAAGGAGATGTTGTCGCCGTCGATCTTGCCATCGGAGATGGCCGTCTCGCCGCGGGGGGTGGTCACGGTGCCGGTCAAGGTGGCGCCATCCACCTTGAAAGTGAAGGTCGTCTCCGTGGTAGCGCCGTCCCGGCCGGGGATCTGGGCCTTCCAGGTACCGGTGACGTCCGCCGCCCAAGCCAGCGTGGCGAGCAGGGAGAGCAGAACAGCCAAACCAAGAACGCGTGTGCTGCGCATACACCAATCCTCCTTAGCTAGAATACCACCCATACAGGCGTCTTGCACGGGGGGAGGGTAACGGCGGCCGGTTACAATATTAAGACCGGATGACGCGCCGTGAGTTCGATCAGCTTGTGGAAAACGCCATCCGTGCCGTCCCGGCGCGGTTTCGCCGGAGGCTGGAGAACGTGGCTTTCCTGGTGGAGTCCGAGCCGCCGCGACCGGGGCTGCTGGGGATGTACCAAGGCCGGCCGCTGCCGCGTCGCAGCGTCATGGACCCATTCGCCATGCCCGACCGGATCACCATCTACCAGGGGCCGCACGAACGGCTGGCACGGAACCGGCGGCACCTCCAGCAGATGCTCGACGAGACGGTCTGGCACGAGGTGGCGCACTATTTCGGGCTGGACGAGGCCCGCGTCCGGCGGGCCGAGCGGCGGCGAAAGCTACAGGCCGGCTCGCCGGGCGCCCGGTGAGTTTTGACTCACTCGCCCGGGCATCGTGGAAGGTTCGTTCGTCAGCGCGTCCAAAGGGGAGGCCAGTCGTCGAAGTCGCCGATGGCGGTGTTCCCAACGAGGAGGGTGTAGAGCGGTTCGTCCGGGAAATCATTCACCTGCAATTCCCACTGCATCCGTCCCACAGCCGCTCGCCAGGGTCTCTCGGGGTTGCCCGATTCGCGCCAGTCAACCTCAGTGTTCAGACACGCTTGAAGGTCCGCCGGGGCACGCGCCGCAGTTGCCATTGTCCGCTCCTCGCTACCAACATCATACATGATCTTCCATCGACCGTAGCTCACATCCGGTTTAGGAAGGCTCGGCCTTGCGCCCGTAGGCCTAACAAAAATCAAGGGGAACCGCGTGGGGTGCCGAAACCCCCTTTGTCCGTGACTGGATCGGTTCGCACTGCCGCCCGGATGGCTTCTTCGAAGGCCGCATCGCCCTGAAAGCCCTTCGCGAAGGCAGACGCCAGAGCCTGTTCGAAGCTGGGCCCGTCGGGGTCCCCGTACTTGAACTCGTCACGCCGGCGGAGCGCCGCAACCTCGTGAGCGTTTTCCATCTTCGAGCGTGCCTGAAGACGGGCTTCACGCCGGAGTCTCCAAGCCCGCGACGCGCGTTCGCGAAGAGAGACTCCCTCCGTTATCCACTCCTCGTTCCGGCGTCGGATCTGTTCGACCTGCTCACGGTACCAACTTCTGATTTCCGAGTTCGTCATGCGCGCAAGAACGAAACCGCTGGTTGCCGCAAAGACCGATTCTGCCCCCACAGGATCTCGGCCATGGCTTAGAGGGGGTGCGCCCGCCGGGTGACGCGCAGCAGGCCGTGGTCCGCATCCACCACCACGTGGTCGCCGGTGCGGATGTGGGCGAAGGGGTCCAGTTCGAGGGCGGTGAGCATCGGGATTTCATTGACGATGCAGCCCAGGGCGGCCAGGCTGTCCACCTCGATGTTGACGAAGGCCGCCGGGGCGGTGCCCTCGAGCTTGGCCAGGTTGAGGACCATCGGGGTGGCCGAAGAGCCCTTGGTGGAGCGGATGACCAGCACGCGGCCGCGGAGCGACTGCCCTTCCAGCGGATGACCCACGGCGATCACTCTGCCGGTCACCGGGTCCACTTCACCCCAGAAAGACAGCATGGCATCGGCCACCAGGGCTTCGCCCTCGGCGCGTCCCTTCACTACGCCGCGGCCTTTGATCTCGATGGTTTCAGTCATCTCCCAGCCACCTCCCGGCCAGGGCTGCGCGGATGCACGGCCCGGTCTCGGCCACGATCACCTCGGCGCCCACCATGCCGCGGGCGTAGTGGGCCTGCTTGAAGCCGTTGGTGACAATGCGCCGGGCCGCCATCCGCATGTTGGTTGGGCAGGTGTCGCAGAGGATGCGGCCGCCGGCCTCTTCGATGGTCTTGGTGTAGCCGATGGCGTCGGCCTGGCCCTTGGTGCCGCGGGCCGTATCGACCCATAGCCGCACGCCCGCGGCCACGCGCTTACCCCGGAGCAGCCCGGCGATCTCGGCAATCTCGCGGATGGAGGCGTGCGGGCAGCCCAGGATCACCGAATCGATTTCGGTGCCAGTTTGGTTCCGCAAGGAGGCATAGGTGTCTCGGAGGGTATCGTCGCTGAAGGTCACGCAGTCCGCGGGGACGTCGCCGTGAAAGGCGGCCTCGAGCGTAGGAGCCTCCGGGGTCACGCCGGCGATGTGGCACATGCTCACGCCGCCGGAGGTGGCCAGGGCCGCGCAGAGCTGCCTGGCTTCGTCCTGCGAGGGCCGGCGCACGCCGTTGAACACGGGGATGCCCAGGCCGGCCAGCTTGCCGGCGAAGTAGCCCAGCGCTCCCCAGTCGGCAGGGCCGTCCAGTTCCGCCGAAACCTCCACCCGGAGAGTGCCCTTGCGGTTCTCCTCCAGCAGCACACCGAATTCCGGCACGCAGCCCAGCAGAGAAGCTGCAATCGCGCTCTCGTTGCCGTGCCGCGTCGTGCGGGCGCCCAGAATGGAATTGGCGTAGACCACGGCCGAGGATTCCGTCCAGGCGCAGATCTCGCCCTTGAGCGGAACGTTCCCGACCAGGTAGGGCGCACACGTCCAGGTGGGAATGAACCCCGCTTCGGCGGCCATGTCGGCAATCTCTTTCTGGATGCGGACCTGCTCGGGATCGTTTTCCGGCACGTCCAGCTCGTCCAGCGTCAGGAACAGGGTGTGGACCGTGCACAGACACCCAGGCGCGGTGCGATGGCGGCAAGCCTCCCGCAGGCCGTCTACGTACCGTTCGATGGTTTCGCGAGAGGCCCCACGCGCCATCAAGTTGGGCACCGGCAGCAAGACATGGGTATTGTCCACAGGGATCAACCTTCGGGCCTCCATGACCTCGCCCCACTCGACCAGCCACCGCATGCACTGGGCCAGGTAGGGTCCGCGCGCGCCGTTCAGGATGGCTCGTTGCTCGCCGGTGAGGTCCATAGACGAACAAACAGATTGTACAGAATCAGCGGGGGATGGCAGGCCGAACGGCCTGCCCCACGCGGGCGCTGGGCGCAGCGATGAAGGCCACCGGCTGGCCCTTGGTGATGGGCGGCGTGGCCAGGACGTAAAGAACCACTCCGTCGAAGGGGGACCGCACCTCGGCGAGCGGGCGTCCGAAGAAGTCGGTGATCGAGGCCAGCAAGGCGTCCTTGGCGACGTAGTGGCCGCGCTCGACGTGGGGATAGAGAATCCCCGTCGCGGGACTGGTCAGGACTTGCGCAGGGTCCAAGAAGACTGGACGCTGCACCCGATCCGGCGCGCCATCCAGCATCTTCAGGTGGCGCATCAGGCTGAGCGCGCCGCTAATGAGGCGGTCAACGGAC
Organism: uncultured Solibacteraceae bacterium; assembly: GCA_964353255.1. GTDB lineage: Bacteria > Acidobacteriota > Terriglobia > Bryobacterales > Bryobacteraceae > VFZS01. Next base: position 10,803 of record CAYGVJ010000147.1, read on the forward strand.
TGCGGATCCGAGGACCCCAGGTAGCCATCCTCCACGGTGATAGCCGGCTTGCCGCGGGTGAGCGCGGTGTTCGAGCAGTAGACGGAAGCCGCCGGGTCGGCAGGCTTCTGGCGGTCGATGATGATGTGATCGAGCCCCCAAACCAGGGCCATCTCGGCCGCGGCAGCATCCAGCTTCGCGTTACCGGTTACCGGCTGGTAGAGGTAGGGGCGCAGGGACTCGTTGCCGTCCCCGCAGTGCAGATCGACCAGGTAGTCGCATTTCTCGATCACCTCGGCGGTGATGACGTGCGCGATGCGCTCCGACACGGTTCCGTCCCTGCGGCCAGGGAAGACCCGGTTCAGGTTTTTCTGGTCGATGGGGCTGAAATAGATGGTGCGTCGGAGAAACGACGGCAGGTTGGCGACGTGGACCATGATCACGGTGCCGCTCAGACGCCCGGCAGCGAGCTGGCCGCGGAGCTTCTGGAGAGCCAGGATAGGAGGATACTCGTAGCCGTGCACGCCGGCCACCAGGGCTAGCACGGGTCCGGGACGCGCGCCATGGACCACGGTGACGGGTACTTGGGCGCCGGCGTCGGCTGCCGCGGGCACCTCGAGCGTTCCGGAAACTGTTTCACCGGCGGCGGCCCGTATTGGGCCGACCGTAAACGGAGCGCGTTGTGGGAATGCATCGCCGGCCAACATCAGCATGGCGACAAGCGCAAGCACTAACGATTGCATGAGAGTACCTCCCGAGGTTTCCATTCTACCGTGCGGGCGACGAATGGAAACAGCACCCTACTGGCGGCAAGCTGTTAGAATAGCCTTCCGAACATGCATCCGCCAGAGACGAGCACTACGCGGCGAGGTTTTCTCGGCGCGTTGCTGACAGGGGCCGCGGCCTCGCGCCCGACCGACATCCGCGTGGTGGAGGTTGCCTTCGGCTACGAGAACTACCTCTACCGCACGCCCATCAAGTTCGGCGGCACGGCGCTGGACCGCGTTACGCTGCTCAACGTCGATTGCGTGGTCAGCACCGCGGCGGGCCGCACGGCCAAGGGGTTCGGCTCGATGCCCCTGGGCAACATTTGGGCTTTCCCCTCGCGGGTGATGGGCTACGAGGTCACCCTGGGCGCCATGCAGCGCCTGGCGGAGCGCATTCAGAAGATCACTGCGGACCACAGGGAATACGGCCATCCGGTGGACATCAACGTGGCCCTCGAACCCGCGTACTTGAAAGCGGCCGCCGAGGTTTCGCGGGAACTGAAGCTGGCTGAGCCAATCCCGAAACTGGCGACGCTGGTGGTAGCCAGCCCGTTCGACGCCGCCATCCACGATGCTTTCGGCAAGCTGCACCGGCGGAGCTGCTACCGGACCTACGGGCCCCACCTGATGCGCTACGATCTGGCGCGGTATTTGACCGCGGAATTCAAGGGCGAGTACCTGGAGCGGTACGTAACGGTAGAACCCAAGCCGCGCCTGCCCCTCTACCATTTGATCGGGGCGCTGGACCCGCTGGAGGAGGCCGACATTCGCAAGCGCGTGGGCGACGGGCTGCCCGAGACGCTGCCGGAGTGGATCAACTACAACGGCCTCACCCACCTGAAGATCAAGCTTAACGGGGATGATCTGACGTGGGACGTCGAGCGCGTACTGCGGGTGGACCGCATCGCCGCCGAGACGCAGGCCAAGCGCGGCGTCGCCCGGTGGTTCTACTCGGCGGATTTCAACGAGCGCTGCGCCAACGTGGACTACCTGTTGGCTCTCCTGCATCAGGTCCAGGAGAAGACGCCGGCGGGCTTTGCGCGCCTCCAGTATATCGAGCAGCCTACGGCGCGGGATCTCAAGGCCAACCGCTCGAATGTGATGCATGAGGCGTCGAAGCTCCGGCCCGTGGTGATCGACGAGTCGCTGACCGATTTGGAGAACCTGCTGCTGGCCCGCGAGATGGGCTACACGGGCGTGGCGCTGAAAGCCTGCAAGGGGCAGAGCCAGGCGCTGCTGATGGCGGCCGCTGCGCAGAAGTACAAGATGTTCCTGTGCGTGCAGGACCTGACCTGCCCGGGCGCGTCGCTGATTCACTCGGCCGGGCTGGCGGCGCACGTGCCCGGCGTGGCGGCCATCGAGGCCAACGCGCGGCAGTACGTGCCGGCCGCCAACCAGGCCTGGGAGGCCCGCTTCCCCGGCATCTTCTATATCAAGGACGGCACGATGCGCACCGGGGAGATTAGGGGGCCGGGATTGGGGGCGGTGTGAAAGACCGTGCGATCCACTTGCCGTCTGAGGCCGCTCCCGATTGAGATACGCTAGCAGCCCGTGGATAAAGTCGCCGAAACATCTTGAGGTGAGGATGGTTTGGACGGATAATTGGGTATGGCATTGGGCAAGCGGAGGCAGAAGCAGACTTCC
>CAYGVJ010000148.1:0-13191 GCA_964353255.1 uncultured Solibacteraceae bacterium
GTGCATCCCGCAGGGCTCCTCGTCGGTGCATGCCGACAGGCCTCTGACGCACTTCTGTTAGTCTGTGAGGCCGTGCAGCTCCTCGACCATCCGCATGATGGTGATCTTCTTGGGGGGGACCCGCAGGCAGAATCCCCCGGTGGGTCCTTTGCTGGAGTACAGCAGGCCCTTCCGGACCATTTGTTGCAGAATCTTGGCCAGGAAGTGTGCGGGAATCTTCTCTGACGCTGCGATCTGTCTTACCATGGCATACTTGCCTTCGGGCACCTGGGCGAGGTACACAAAAGCCCGGATAGCGTACTCGGTTGATCTGGAATAGACCATCGAAGTCCCTTCGAACCCGTACCTGAATACCTCTCTATCTTAAAGGGCGCCGCGGCATAGCGCAATGAAAACCTTACGGCTTGCCGACCCGCGCCCGCCAGATTCCTGGCCGGGTTTACTCACCGAGCAGAAACCCATGATAGCGCCCCAACCAGTACGGGAGTAGGAAAAATCCTCCATCGTCCTCGCCTGCTCCGCCGCTACCCCCGTCTATTCGGAACGGATTGCCGTTCCATTTCATCACGGGGCGTTCATCCGGCGGCAGCAGGGTGGTGGTCTGAGGGCGCTGGAAGCGGTCCAGCCCGCCATCCAGAGCCACGTCCTTGCGGTGGGAGTTGCGCACGGTCCAGTCAATCAGGTCGGTGGGGATGCGGTACAGGGTCCAGGCCGCGCCGGCAAGGTCCACCGGTTCGGGCGGCCGGTCCCAGCCGCACATATAGATGAAGGTCCACAGGGGGTTCTTTTCCCGCTGGATATTCTGCCACCAGGCCTGGAGCGCCTGGCGGTAATAACGCACCAAGGCCGGGTCTTCCTCGTGTCGAAACAGGGGGTAGAAGCAGAGCATGGCCAGCTCTTCGTCGGAGTAGTTTAGTTCCTCACGGAGTTCGAGCAGGCGGGTAGTTAGTTCGGCGTACCTCATCTGCCAGGCCGCTTTTCGGTATTCGCTACGGTAATACTCCTGGCGCGTTATGTGAGCGGCAATCCCCAAGAAGCTGAGCAGTTCCAGGGAGTTAAGCGGGCTGTCCGGACGGCCGGTGGGGGTCTCAAAGTACTCGGGTGACCAGCGCCCCCAGCGGGTGGGTTGATCATCGATGTCCGTGAGGTGGTAGCCGTGCTGGAGTATATGGTCGGTGATGCGCCTGACCGCCCCTGCCATGCGCTGCTGGAGCGGGGAGGCGGGCAGGAGGTCGAAGGCCGTGCTGTACAAGAAGTAATGGCCGACGAGCTCATCGGAGCTGGTGTCGCCCTTCCACTGGTACTGCCCGTCGGCCGACCAATGCCATTCCCCGTCGGCCGGCCGTCGCTCACCCTTCTTCACGTAGGAGCGGGCCGGGAAGCCGGGGCGGCCGGTGACCTGTTCGAGGAACAGCAGGGCCTCGACCGAGCGGGTGGCTTTGGCCAGTGCCTCTGGCGAGCCTGTGACGGCGTAGCGGAAACACTCAGCCGCCCCGTAGATGGCGGTCCACAGGCCATCGTTGTCGCTGGAGGCCAGTTCGTTGCTGGCCAGGTCGCCGGGACGCGCCAGTCGCGAACTGGCTACCGTGCCATAGCGGTTGTGCCGCGGCTCGATACGGCGCTCGAATAGGGCGGCCTTCGCGGCCAGCGTCATGGCCTGGAACTCAATATGGGAGACGCCGGTCCTGGTCCGGACCCACATCCCGCCAGCGGTGTCGGGCGCCAGGTTGACGACCTCGTCATCAGGCAGGTAGCGCCGGCCAGCGAAGTACTGCCGCCGGTCCGGCTCGCCGGCCCGGGGGTCGCAACGGATCAGGCCATCGGGAAACCCCAGCCACATCGCGCCGTCGCTCGCCAGGGCCAGGGCGCGCGTCTCCCCGACCGGCAGCGCAGGCGGAATCTCCCGCAGCTCCGCCGGCACGCCCGGGTCCTCCAGGGCGTGAAATGTCCTGTGTTTCTGCGGGTATGGGCGCAGCCGAAGGCCTGCGACCGCGCCCAGCTCCGACCCGTAACCCAACCGACCGGCCAGGACGGCCTGGATAGCCTCTCTGCGCGTCCAGATCATAAAGCCGAGAATACCACCGCCGAAGTAAGGCGTTACAGGGAGCGGGAGCGCTGCCGATAAGAAGACCGAGAGAAGGACTCTGGCTTAGGCCGGACTATGCAGATTCTGATTGCTGAGGACGACCCGGTTTCCCGCCGTCTGCTGGAAATCAGGTTGAAAAAGTGGGGGTATCACGTGGTGGCAGCCACCGACGGGGACCAGGCCTGGAAGGTGCTTCAGCAGGAGGACCCGCCCAGGCTGGCGATCCTGGACTGGATGATGCCCGGTCTGAGCGGCCCGGAAGTGTGCCGCCAGGTCCGGGCGCGAGCCCAGGAGCCTTACATCTACATCCTGCTGCTGAGTGCCAAGAACCAGAAGGAAGACCTGATCGAGGGGATGGAGGCCGGGGCGGACGACTACATCACCAAACCCTTTGATTCCCAGGAGCTGAACGTGCGGCTGAGGGCGGGCCGGCGCATCGTCGAGCTGCAAGCCGAACTGGTCGCCGCCCGAGAAGCCTTGCGCGAGCAGGCCACGCGCGACCCGCTCACCTGGCTCTGGAACCGCTCCTCGATCATGGAGATCCTGGCACGCGAGCTGGCCAAGGCCGAGCGCGAGGGAAGCGCGGTGGGCCTGATCATGGCCGACCTGGACCACTTCAAGCGGATCAACGACACCTGCGGGCACCAAGCCGGGGATGCGGTCTTGCGAGAAGCGGCGCGGCGGATGCAGGCCTCCTTGCGGACCTACGACGCCGTCGGGCGCTACGGCGGCGAGGAATTCGTCATCATCATGCCCGGCTCCTCGAATTCCAGCGCCACCCATCTGGCCGAGCGGCTGCGGTTTGCCATCAACCGCGAACCGGTGAAGCTGGCCGACCGAAGCGTGTCCTTCAGCATCAGCCTGGGAGTGACCGTGTCTGCACCCGGGGTGAGGACCGACCCTGAAGCGCTGATCCGGGTGGCGGACGAGGCGCTGTATCGCGCCAAGGACCTGGGCCGGAACCGGGTCGAGTGGGTGGCCGCGGCGGAAGCCGTTTGTGATCAACCCGAACTGGTGGCCGCCGAAGGCTGAGACCTACAGGCCGGCCTTGGTGCGGGCCACCTGGAAGTGACTCAGCGAAGAAGCGTACTGGGCCAGGCCTTTGAAAAGCGCCTCGGCTACCCGCTGGCGGTATTCGGCAGTCTGGAGCAGCTTCTCCGCCCGGGGGTTGCTCAGGAAATCGATCTCCACCAGCACCGCCGGCATCGAGGCCCCGATCAGGACCAGGAAGGGCGCTCTCTTCAAGCCGCGGTCCTTAACGGATGTCTTGCCCTTCCACAGATTGCCGTACAGTGCCCGCTGCACCGCGGCGGCGAACTCCCGCGATTCCTGGGCTTTAGTCTTCAGCGCGATCTTCTGCACCAGTTCCTGGAGTTCGTGGATGGACTTCTCGGAAGTAGCATTCTCCCGGCTCGCCACTTCCAGAGCGCTCGCCGAGGTGGTGAAGTTCAGGTAGTAGGTTTCCGAACCAGCGATCCAGCGCAGGCGGGACGAGTTGGCGTGAAGGGATATGAACAGATCGGCCTTCTGCTGGTTGGCCATCTCGGTGCGGGCCTCCAGCGGCACGAAAGTGTCGTCGGCGCGCGTGTAAGTGACCTGGCTGCCCATCCGCTCGGCGACCAAGGCTCCCAGCCGCTTGGCGATGTCCAGGACCAGCTCCTTTTCGGCCAACCCGCCGGGACTAACGCTGCCGGCATCGCGTCCCCCGTGTCCGGGGTCGATCAGCACGCGCTCCAGCTTGAGTCCCAGGGCGCGGACCAGGGAGCGGTTGCCGGAACTGTCGCGCTTGGCGGCGGTGGCGCTGGCGGGAACGCTTTTGTCTTCTATCGGCCCCGGCCTTTCCAGCGCTTGGGGGACCGGAGCGGGTTGCGAGCCGGCGGGCGTTTCTTCGGGCGCGCTGGCGGGGGTGGGCGGCGCCGCGGGACCGACCCCAGCGCGTCCTGCCGGCGCTGGCGGGCTTCCGGCGGCCCGCAGCTCGATAAGGAGCCGGTCCGGGTTGGTGAGGTGCGCGGTCGTGAACTCGACCGGCGCTGCCAGGTCCAGCACCACCCGGGTGACCCCCGGCTGGGTCTCGGCCATCCGGATCTGCTTCAACAGGCGATCACCCACCGGGATGACCTGCATAGCGCGCAAACCTGGGCGGGGCCGCACTTCGAGGAGGTCGAAGAATATCCGGTCGGGGCTGGCGATGCGCTCCGCGCGGTATTGAACCTCGGCGCTGGTTTCCACGGCGACCCGCGTGACCTCGTCCAGGGACCAGAAACGGATCTCGCGAATGACGCGGGCCTCGGCAGGCTGAGCGGCGACGTTGGAGGCGGACAGCACGGCTGCCAGCAACAGTTCAGGGAACGCTGTCAGGGGTGCGCCTCTCATGGCCCCGACCGTGTCTCGTAGTGCCGCCTGCCTTGAGCGTCGGTGAATTGCCGGATAGGTGGGTGAGCAGGGCGGCTGGCGGCTGTGGCGCGCTCCAGCCCGGTTTTGCGGGCAGCCTCGCGCGCCGCCCCGTACTTGACAGCCACCTGACGGACATAGTTGGTTGTCTCCGGGTAAGGTGGGACGTTCCCGTAGCGGAACACCGCGCCCTCCCCGGCATTGTAGGCGGCCACGGCCAGCCGTTCGCTGTCGAAGAGCGTCAGCAGGTATTTCAGGTAGCGAACGCCCCCCTCGACGTTCTGCCAAGGGTTGAAGCTGTCGGCTACCTGGAACCGGCGGGCCGTGCCGGGCATCAACTGCATCACGCCACGGGCGCCCTTGCGGGAGATGGCCGATGGGTTGTAGTTGCTCTCGACCTCAATGACGGAATGGACTAGCAGCGGGTTAACCTCGTAGCGCCGCGCGGTCTCGGCGACGAACTGAGCGAAATCGCCGCCTGACGCCCGCGGGGCGCTGGCCGAGATCTCCACCGGCGCCACCACGCGGGGCTGCACGGCGGCCGCCCGGACCATCTGGGGCGAGATTACCGCCGCGCGCACCAGACGTCCGCTCCGGGGGTCGGCGCGGACCACCAGGGTGGCCCTGTGGCCGAGCGGGGCGGGACCGGCCGCCGCGAGGGTGGCCGCAACCGCCAGCCCGATCCCCGCCGATATCAAACAGAAACGCATCTTTATGTTCTAATTGATTATACCTTCAACTCGCCGCCGGTCACAATACCTCCCGGCCCAGGCGCGGGTCGCCATGCGACCCTGTTGTATCATTTTGACATGAACCGCGCAGGCTTCGTCCTGGTAGGCGGCGCCAGCTCCCGGATGGGGCGCGACAAAGCGTGGTTGCCCTACTGCGGCGTGCCTCTGGCCCGACACGTCGCCTCTCGGGTCCTGGAAGCGGCCGGAGCCGTCGCGCTGGTGGGCCCGCCCGAACGGTACTCGTCGCTGGGTTTCCCGGTGATCCCCGACGCCTTCCCAGGCAGCGGTCCGCTGGGAGGCATACGGACGGCGCTGGAAGCCTCCGCGGCCCGGTGGAACCTGGTGGCGGCCTGCGACATGCCGGGTCTGGAGCCGGCTTTCCTGAGGCAGCTTTTCGACGCGGCGGAGCGGGAAGGCGGCGACGCCCTGGTCCCTGTCTCGCCGGAAGGGCGGCCGGAACCGCTCTGTGCGGTCTGGCGCCTCGGCTGCGCTGGCGCCCTCAGGGAAGCGCTGGCGCGCGGCGTGCGTAAGGTGGCCGGCGCACTGGCGGAGCTTCGCGTGGCATATTGGCCGGTCCGGGAGCCGGCCTGGCTGGAGAATCTCAACACCCCGCAGGACTGGGCCCGGCGCTGCCGGCGCGATTCCGGGGCGACTCACAGACCGCCTCCCGGCCCGACAAGCCGATGAGCGAACACTACCCGCACTACATCGAGTTCCGCCACGTAGATAAGACGTTCGACACCCCCGTTTTAGTCGATGTGAGCTTTCACGTCAACGCCGGGGAAACGGTGGCCATCATCGGGCGCAGTGGCGTCGGCAAGTCCGTGACTCTGGGGCACCTAATGGGCTTCCTCAAGCCCGATGCCGGCCGGGTCATTGTGGCGCACCAGGATATCACCGACTTCACCGAGCAGGAGCTGCGGCGGATCCGCCAGAAGGTCACTATGGTGTTCCAGTCCGGGGCCCTGTTCGATTCGCTGACCATCGCAGAGAACATCTTGTTCTCCTTGGAGTTGCGGGAGGACTACAACGAGCAAGACAAGCAGGACGTGGTCCGCGGGCTGCTCAAGCTGGTGGACCTGGAAGATTATCAGGAGGCCTATCCGGGCGATATTTCAACGGGCTACAAGCGCGCCGTGGCCATTGCCCGGGCCCTGGCGGCCCAACCCGAGTGCGTTCTGTACGACGAGCCGACCACGATGGTTGATCCGATCATGTCCAACCACCTGGCTAATCTCATGCTGCGGCTGAAGCGCCAGTTGCGGCTGACCTCGATCGTGGTCACGCACGACCTGGACCTCATGCGCAAGGTGGCCGACCGGGTGGTGGTGCTGCACGACGGGCGGGTGATCTACTTCGGTGCGGTCGAGGGTCTGGAGAGTTCCACCCACCCGCATATCCAGGAGTTTCTGGCCCTGGACAAGCCCTGAGGGGTGCTGAAAAAGGCCTGCTTCAAGGCCCGAGGACGACAAGCTAAAGCATGTCCCACAACGCCAAATCAAGCATTTGCGCACCCACGTAGGACATGCTTCAGCTTGTCCAAGGCCTTTTTCAGCACCGCCCTGAGGGCGGCGCCGGGCCGGGGAGTTATCATGGGAGCGTGACAAGAAGACAGCTATGGGGGTTGGTTCTGGCAGCGCCCGGCTGGGCCCGGAACCGCATTGACCGTCTCCGCATCAGCGCCATCTCCGACGAGATCGCGCGCTCGCCGGCCGAGGCGATTGCCTTCGCCACGCAATACGGCCTCCGGTGGCTGGAACTGCGCCAGGCCCCGGGCGGCAAGCCGTACTACGAGTCGATGCCGGAGGCAGAGTTGCGGGCGGCGGCCCGCGAGTTCGCCCAGAACGGCATCCGGATCTCCTACCTGGACGCCTCGCTGCTGAAGTTCGGGCTGCCGGGCACGGAGCCGGTGCGGCGGACACCGGAGAACGAGGCCGCCCGCGCCCGGCGTCTCCAGCGGGAAGGGGCGCAGTTCGAGCGGCGGATGGAGGATCTGACCAAAGCCATACGGGCGGCGAAGATCCTGGGCACGGACAAGATCCGGGTCTTTACCTTCACGCGCGTCGCGGAGCCGATGAAGTTGCTGCCGCGCGTTGCCGAGATATTGGAGCCGATGGTGGCGCTGGCGGGCAAGGAGAAGGTGCGCCTGCTGGTGGAGAACGAGGGCTCCTGCAACGTGGCCACCTGCGCCGAGCTGGCCGAGTTGATGAAGCTGGCGCCCTCGAAGTGGCTGGGCATCAACTGGGACGCGCTGGGGGGGGCCTACCAGGAAGTGCCGTTTCCTGACGGCTACCGGCTGCTGCCCAAGTCGCGGGTGGGCAACGTGCACATCAAGGGGCGGAGCGTTCTGGACTACCCGGAGCGGTTGGACTGGGCGGCCATCTTCAAGGCTCTGGAGAAGGACGGCTTCCGCGGCTGCTGCGGCCTGGAGACCCACATCTTCGGGGCCACCCAGATCGAGATGTCGCATGCCTCGATGAAAGAGATTCTGCGGATCGTGGGGTAGCGGGCCGTGAGAAAGCAGCTTCTGCCCTTCATTGGCGTGGGTGTGGTGATTGCGGCGGCCATGGTGGCGGCTGTTTTCTGGGTGCAGCGGGGTGCTCACTTGGCACTGGAGGGCTCGATCCAAAAGGTGCGGACCCTGGGCGTGGAGCAGGCCGGATCGATCGCCGTGGCGGATTTCCGCTTCGTGAACTCCTCCAACTACCCGTTCATCGTGCGCGAGGTTACGGTGTCGGTGGAAGATGCGGGCGGCCGGACGCTGGAGGGGATGGTGGTGTCCGAAGGGGATGCCAAGCGCCTGTTCGAGTACTACCCGGTGCTCGGTCAGAAGTACAACGAGAGCCTCGTGATGCGCACCCGCATCGCGCCGCGCCAGTCGATGGACCGCATGATCGCGGCGCGCTTCGAGATCCCCGAGAAGCAGCTTCAGGAGCGCAAGCGGCTGCGCATCCGCGTCGAGGACGTTGACGGGGCGGTCTCGGAAACCGTCGAGGGCGGGCGGTAGGGTCCCTATTTGCCCGTCGGGCGGAAGTTCCAGAGCAACTCGAGGCTGACGCCGCCGAGCGAGTCGGTGTCAATGTAGGCAAAGCGGCCCGAGCCCGGCTTGCCCGCCTCGCCCCAGGCGCCCGACTGCGAGACCTGGTAGCCCAGCTTGGTCCACTCGGCGATCGCCTTGTCCATGTCCTCGACCGGAACGCCGAAGTGGTGGAAGCCCTCGCCATGCGCCTTCAGATGGTCTTCGTAAGCGTTCGGGCCTTTGACCGACAGTATCCACTCGTAGACTACCTTGCCGTGGCGCTGCCAGCCCAGTTCCTGGTGGAACTCGCTGGAGCGGCCGCGGTATTCCCGCTGGCGCGACTGGGAGCCCTTGAAAGTCATCGCCGGGAAGCCCAGCTTTCCCCAGAAGGCCGAGGCCGGCTCAGGGTCCCGAAGCACGAAGGCGAACTGCGAGATCTTCCCGCCCGCGGGTGTGATATCGCCCTCCATTTCCGGAGGCGCATAGTAGACCCCCAGGACGTATTTGCCCTGCGGCTCAGTGTCCAGGTAAGCGTATTGGCCCGCGCCGTCCCCGACGGTGCCGCGTTGCAGCACGCCGACGCCCAGCCCGCGCAACCGCTCCAGTTCCGCCTGGAAGGCCTCCAGCGTGGGCGTGCGGTGCATCAGGCTGAATACCCCGTCGCCATGCTTCTCCAGGAACTCGGTGTAGACGTTCTGCCCGCCTAGCGGCTGGAGGAAGTGCACCGGCACATCCCCGATGACCCCGGAGGCCAGGCGCACCCGCAGCGCAACCGGCTTGCCGCGAAACTGCACCTCCGGCAGATCGACCTCGATCGCCGGCCGGATCCGCGCCAGCCCGGTCTTGTTCCAACCCTCGGCCACGCGGTCCAGATCGCGCACCATCCACTGGACGCGCGTCACCGTCTTGTAGAAATCGGGCAATTGAGCAGCCGCACTCCAGGCCGCGGCCAGCAGCAGGCAGGTTGTTCGCATACTTTCCAGTCTACTTCGGCAGGAAGGCGGGGTTGTACTGGCCCTGCTGGGCGAAACCGCCCAGTTCCGGGCGCATGGCGGAGTAGCGGGGGTAGCTCTCGAAGATGTCGCCGGCGCCCAGCATCCGGGGGTCTTTCTGGGCGATCAGGGTGCGCTCCAGCTCGGCGCGCAGCTTGGCTCTCACCTCGGCATGCGCCGGAGAGCTTGCCAGGTTCTCCAGGCAGCCGGGGTCTTTTTGGATGTCGTACAGCTCCTCGGCCGGGCGCTTACCGCAGGCGGCCTCGAAGAGGCGCCGGACGTCCGGCCGGTTGCGGTTCTTGAGCACGTGCTCCTTTGAAGGGCCGTCGTCGATGTCGTAGAAGCCTTCCGGATCCCCCGCCGGCCAGCGTTCCGGCTTGAAGTTGCGGATGTAGAGGTACTGGTAGCTGCGGATGGCGCGGCAGGGGTAGCCGAGGTTGTCGAAGCGCGCGTGCGAGTGTCTTTCCCGGCCCGAGAAAGCGCTGGCGCGCTTCGGATCAACTCTTCCGGATCTGTTCGACATGAGAACGTCCAGGAAGCTTCTGCCAGTCATCACTTCGGGAATCCTGAGTCCTGCGGCTTCCAGGAAAGCGGGCGCGAAGTCGCAGAAGCTGATGAGGTCGTCAATCTTTCTGCCGCCCTTGACGCGGGCAGGCCAGCAGACGGCCAGCGGCAAGTGGATGCCGTATTCGTACAGCGTCGCCTTGGAGTGCGGGAAGGACATCCCGTTATCCGCGGTCACCACGATCAGCGTGTTGTCCAGCTCACCGGCCTTTTTGAGCAGCTCGAGCATCTTGCCGAGCTGGCGGTCGAAGTACTCGATTTCGGTGTAGTAATCGAGAATGTCGCTGCGGACCTCCGGGCAATCCGGCAAGAACGGCGGCACCACCACGTCCTCGAGGCGCTTGCCGGATTTCAGGCCGGAGCCTGGCAGATAGACGCGGTGCGGCTCGTGGCTGCCGAACCAGAAGCAGAAGGGCGCTCCCTGCGGGCGGGCTTTCAGGAAGTCCGCGAAGTTCCCCGCGTAGTCGATGGCGCTGATGCCTTTGGGAACGTCGTCCAGCTTGCGCGCGTCGTAGGCCTGCCCGGCAGGGTTGTGTTTCCAGCCGCCAATCTTCCAGTTGCACGGTCCGGCGCCCTTGGCGGTGAGGCCCACGTGGTAGCCCGCTGCCTCCAGCAAGCCGGGGTACACCTGAAACTTGCTGGGGAACGCGCTGTCGTGCGTGCCAGCCTCTTCGAGTTGCCAGTGGCTGCGCCCCGTGAGTATGGCGGCCCGCGAAGGGGCGCATCCCGGCGAGTTGGAGATGGCGTTGGTGAACAGGACCCCCGTCCGCGCCACGCGGTCAAAGGCCGGTGTCTTCACGACGCGGTCGCCGGCCGCGCTGGTGTGCGGCCAGGACTGGTCGTCGGCGACGGCGAACAAGATGTTCGGGCGGCGCCTGCCCTCAAGCAGCAGCGCCGGAGCCGCCGCCGCCAGGAAATCCCTGCGTGTGGTCATGTGGTTCTCCCCAGTGATTGGTAGAAGCTGCGCAGCCGCTCGCGGTAGGCGGCGCCGGCGGCCGGGACGAGGTCGTTGTGGCCGGCGCCGGGGACGGCCCAGAAACTCTTCGGTTCGCCGGCGGCCTCGAAAAGCGCGCGACCGAGATCGAAGGGGACGACCTCGTCGCGGTCGCCGTGCATGACCAGCAGCGGCGCGCCCAGCCTTCGGATCTTCTCTTTCGAGTTGTAGCTCCAGATGAGCAGCGGGCCGAGCACGGGCAAAACCCGTCCGGCCACATCGCGCGCCGAGGTGAACGGCGCCTCCAGCACCACGCCGCCGCAGGGACGGCGCGAGGCCAGATCCACCGCCACCGCGCAGCCCAGTGACTCGCCGTGCAGAACGATCTGCGCCGGCGCGTACCCGGCGCTTCTCAAGTGCTGGTAGGCGGCCTCGGCGTCGGCGTAAAGCCCCTTTTCGGTGGGCCGGCCTTCACTCCTGCCGTAGCCGCGGTAGTCCAGGACCAGCAGCGCCGAGCCGGCAGAGGTAATCTCCCGAATGTGCCCGATGCGATGCGTGACGTTTCCGGCGTTGCCATGGAGGAACAGCGTGGCCAGGCGCGAGCCGGGTTGCGGGATCCACCAGCCGTGCAAGCGCACGCCGTCGCTGGAGCGCAGCCACACGTCGCCGGCCCCAAGCTGCGACTGCTGCTCCCAGAATCCCTGCGGGTATTTGTGCGGGAAGTAGACGGACCGCTGGACCATGAAGTAGAGTACGCCGTAGCTCCAGGCGCCCAGCAAGGGCCAGCCGATCAGTTTGGACACGCGCGGCACGGACGGTCTCGCCGTCTGAGATTACCAGAATACTACCCGGTCCCGCCCGAAGAGTAGAATCATTCGTGGTGTGCCTATGAAAACCATACTGCTTGCCGCTGTATTCTCCGTGGTTCTTGGCGCCTTTGGGTTGGCGGCTGCGTCCCTGACCGGGCTGGAACGACAGCGTCTGGTCGCGCATCTGGAAATGACCGCGAGCTGGCTGGTGGATGAAGTCTCCGGGCTCTCTCCGGCCCAGCTCCAGTTCCGGCCCGCCGCGGGGTTGTGGAGCATCATGGAGGTCGTCGAGCACCTGGTGATCTCGGAACCCATCTACTGGCAGGACTTGCGGAGGGCCATGCAGGCGCCGCCGAGCAGTCAGAAGCGGCCCAGCGGGGACGAAAGTGTGCTGTGGTACGGCATCGACCGGACGCAACGCCAGAAGGCCGTGGCCGCGGAAGACTCGAAGGGGCAGTTGCGCGATCTCGGGGCCGGGCTGAACGCCTTCCGCAAGTTGCAGGCGCAGATGCTCGAATACGCCAGGACCACGAATGAGGATCTGCGCGGCCACGTTGTGGAAAGGGAGCAAAGTGACGCGTATCAGTGGGTGCTGCTGATTTCCACCCACCGGCAGCGGCATATTTTGCAGGTTCGAGAGATCAAGGCGGATCCGAAGTTCCCCAAGCGGTAGCGGACTACTGCTGGGAGGCTTGGCGCCCTTGGGCGAAAAGCTTGCCTCCCCGTTTGCACAGGCCGGATTCCGGTTTATGAGGTGCTAGCGCCGCGCTAGCCTAACTTGAACGCATTGGCTGGGCCTGTCGGGAGGGCGGGTAACTCTTAAGGCGACGGACTGTTCGGCAGCCGGCGACACGCGATTACCTCAAACGTGTTCGGAGATCCCGCCATGGTGCGGACCCGCAACAGTATTTCGAAGTGGCGGACAGGACCGCTGGGGGCTATCCCATGGGCCTGGAGGGTGCGGGAGAGCTGAACGCAGTTGGTGGCGAGCTCGCCCGCGGCCCCCGTGCCTTCGGCGTTCGTGCCGGCCATGAGCAGAACCTGACCCGTCTGATTCGGGTTCCCCACCAGTGCGACGAGGGCAAACGCGTCTCCCGTGTCCCACCCTCTCGCCGTCGGCACGTAACGCGCCAGCTCGCCTGCCTGCGGGCGCTTGTTGCGAATGACTTCCCCCTTAAGCTCCTGATCGTAGATGAAGTCGAAATCCAGTTGTTCCTGAAACAGCCCGCCCCACGGATTCGAGCGCGGGCTGCCCAATATGACAAAATCGTCGTCGGTCTTGAAGTCGCCTAACTGGAGGCTTCGTGCCGTGTGGGTTTTCAGCCGCGCCGAAGTTGCGGCGGCCAGGCGGGAGATAGCCAGCGCAATGCCGGCATCCACCGACGGCACGTTGGCTCCGCGCAGGATGCGCAAGGCCCGCTGCATGTCGCTCCCGAGCGCTTCCGGATTGGCGACGTAGCGCCGGTTGGCATAGTCCGAGAGCGAGATCTGCCAGCCCATCAGCTCCTGCATGGCGGAGATATCGGGATCGGCGAAAACCAGCTGGAGTTGGCGGCCCTCCTGCAACAGGATCGACCACGGCAGAAGATGACGCGGCGATGTGCGCTCAGCGGCGCTCTGCCGGTTCCATAGCCAGACGCCTGCCGCCACCCCGACGCACAGAGC
>CAYGVJ010000149.1:0-12778 GCA_964353255.1 uncultured Solibacteraceae bacterium
CGGCGACGCCGAGGCGAACCGGCTGCTGGGCCGCGAGTATCGCCGGCATTGGGGCACGCCGCGGGGCGTGTGAGGGTCATGCACGCCCCCAGTGGCGCGACGACCGTCAGGGTGAATGGATATGTAAAGACCGAGCTGAAAAGAGGAGGACTCAACGATGAAAACCAAGCTTGTACGATTCTGCTTTCTGCTCGTGATCGCTGCTGGCCTGGCACTGGCCCAGTTCAACAGCGCTTTCCAGGGCCTGGTGACCGATCACTCGGACGCCGTGATTGCCGGCGCCACGGTCACCGTCACCAATATCGAGACCGGCATCTCCCGCACGGTGGAAACTCTGGACGACGGGCTCTACCGGCTGCTCAGCCTCCCTCCCGGCGCCTACCGCATCGTGGTGAAGAAAGCCGGATTTGCCGATGCCGTACGGAGTGCGGTGGTCCTCACTACCGGCCAAACGCTCCGCGTCGATTTTTCGCTCGAGGTGAAGGCGAACGTCGAGCAGATAACGGTGGAGGCTGAAACGGCCCAAATCGACACCGAGCAGGGCAATATTTCCGGACGCATCAACCAGGTCGAACTGGAACAAGTCCCCCTCAACGGCAACAACGTCTTTAACCTCCTCGCCCTACAAGCCGGAATGATCGGCCGAGGGCGCGCCAGCGCCAGCGGCGGCGGCAACCGCTCCGGCAACGATCCCTTCTCCGGCGAAGCGGGCGCCACCGTGTATGCCAACGGGCTGCGCCAGGAATTCAACAGCTTCACCATGGACGGCTCGAGCATCAACTCCTCGGTCAGCCCGGGATTCACCAACCTCACGCCCACCGAGGGCGCCATTCAGGAAATGCGCGTCGTGGTGAACAACGTCTCGGCCGTGGAAGGGCGCAACGCCGGAGCGCAGATCGAGGTGATCACGAAGTCCGGCACCAATCAGTTCCACGGCGGCGTGTTCTCCCAATTCCAGAACAACACCTTGTCCGCCCGCGGCATCTTCGAGCCCCTCGTCGCCGTCTTCCGCAAGAACCAGTTCGGCGCGCAGGCCGGCGGGCCGATCCTCCACAACCGCACCTTCTTCTTCAGCTCCTACGAAGGGCTGCGTCAATCCGGCGGACGCGGCCAGGTCGTAACGGTGGAAACGTCGGCCTTCCGCGACTTCGTGCGCAGCACTCGGCCGAACTCGATCGCCGCCAAGGTCCTGGGGGACTTCCAGCCCGCGGCGTATCCCAGCTCGAACTTGCGCGATCTCGGCAGCCCGGCCCGCGGCGTCAACACCATCGGCCCCGCGGACGGCATCTTCGACGTCGGCAGCGCCAATTATACCCCGCAGACCTCTCACAGCGGCGACCAGTTCCAGATCCGCATCGACCATGAGCTGCGTCCGGGCAAGGACCGCCTCTATGGCAGCTACTATCTGAATCAGGACTACTCCATGGACGGCAACGTCCGACCCGCGCTGAGCAGGCCGTTTCGCGAACGTTCGCAATTCGCCGATCTCAACCACACCCACATTTTCGGCCCCACGGTGCTGAACGAACTTCGCGCCGGCGTGATCCGGCTGCGCGGCGGCAACGACAAACCGGCTCACCTGGAATTACCCACCACCAGCATCTCCGGGATCACTGCGTTTTCCTACGGTCAGTATCCCAACGGCTGGTGGCAGACCAGTTGGAACTTCAAGGACGTCTTTTCGGTCGTCCGCAACGCCCACAACTTCAAAATGGGTGGCGAGTACCGCCGCGAGTTCGCCAACAATGTCAACACCGGCAACTTCATCCCCAACTATTCCTTCGCCTCCCTTCTGGACTACGCCGACGACGAGCCCCTCTCGATGACCCGCTCCGTCAACCCGCTCACCTCCCAGCCCACCACCGTTTACGTCGGCCTCCGAACCCGTTCTTTCGCTCTCTTCTTCAACGACGATTGGAAGGCGACGCGCAAACTCAGCCTCACGCTCGGCCTCCGCTATGAATACTTCGGCCCGCACACCGACAGCAATGACCGCGGCACCAACCTCATCTTCGGCCCCGGCTCATATACCGAAGGACTAGCCGCCGGCCGCGTCGAATTCGTCAAACAGTTCTACAATCCCAGCAAGAACAGCCTCGCCCCCCGCTTCGGCTTCGCCTACGATCCCACCGGCAAGGGCCGCATGAGCGTCCGCGGCGGCTACGGCATCTCCTTTGACCACATCTACACGCTTCGCCTCGGCGGGTATGGCTCCAATCCCCCCATCGTCGGATCCGCCACCCTCGGCCCGCAGTTCGGCACAACGTTCACTTACACCCTCGGCGATCTCTCCAAGCCCAGCTTCGGGTATCCGGTCGATCCCGCCCTTCGCCTGGGCCTCGACTCCCGCAACGGAATCGTCGGCGCTCGCGTCACCGTGAGCGCGGTCACCCAGAACCTCAGCATTCCCTACGTGCATAATTGGTTCTTCGGGATTCAGCGGGAACTCCCCGGCCACGTCGTCGCCGAGATGAACTACACCGGCTCGGCCGGCCACCATCTCCTCGACGTCTACAATGCCAATCGCTTTGCCGGCGACATGCTGGACAATCTCTTCCACGGCATCAACCCCAGCTTCGGGGGCATCCGGCTGCTCGAAGCCGCAACCAACTCCATCTACCACGGCGGCAATCTGCGGCTCCGGCATGAGTTTCGCAAGGGCTTCCTCTTGCAGGGCTCCTACACGCTGGGCAAGGCCATCGGCGAGATCGACGACGGCTCGATCTCGAACCAATTCATGGACGCCAACAACCACCGCCTCGATCGCTCCGTCACCAGCTTCGACGTCCCCCAGCAGCTCAGCATCCTCGGCGTCTGGCAGCTCCCCTTCTTCAGGTCCGGCAAGAACTGGGCCGCCCGCGCCCTCGGCGGATGGCAGATCAGCGGAACCTCCATCCTCCAGAAAGGCATGCCCATCAACATCACCAACGGCGCTGCCTGGCCCCGCGGCGATTACAACGGCGACAACAACACGCTCGATCGGCCCAACGCTCCCGACTCCTCCATTGCCCGCAGTGGCTATTCCCGGTCCAACTTCCTCACCGGCCTGTTCCCGGCTTCGGCCTTCCCGGTTCCCACTCTGGGAACCAACGGCAACCTCGGCCGCAACGTTTTCCGTGGGCCCGGCTTCGCCCAAACGGATCTGTCTCTCGCCAAGACGTTCAAACTCACGGAGAAGCTGGCGGCACAGTTTCGCTTTGACGCCTTCAATGCCTTCAACCGCGTCAACCTCAACAACCCTGTCGTTGACCTGAACAACACCAACTTCGGACGGTCCACCTCCGCGGATACGCCCCGCGTCTTCCAGGCCAAGGTCCGGGTCGAGTTCTGATGCTTCGCCGCGACGCGATCCGCCTCCTGGCCGCCGGAAGCGCGAGCGCCGCCTTCGCGGCTGAATCGCTGGAACTTCGAATCGCCGCCGTCAGCCCAAGCACCATTCGCATCACCGTGGCACAACCGGGCGCGAGAATTCCAGGCGACGGATCGATACTCGGTACCGTCCTCGCCATCGAGGGCAAGCCGGTACGGGACCTGTCAAGGCCTCACACTTTGAGCGTGGCCGGGCTGAAGCTTGTGGTCCAACCCGAGCCGCTCACGATCCGCGCGATGCGCGGCACGGCTCTCATCCAGGAGTTCTCGCTCGATGCCGCCACCGGAACACTCGCCTTCCAAACCACCGGCGGCCCCATCCTCGGTCTTGGCGAAGGCGGCCCCCAGTTCGACCGCCGCGGCTCCTTCGACGAAATGAAGAACGGCCAGGGCGGCTATCGCGAGCGCACCCATGGCGCCCGCATCCCCATCCCCTGGATCATCGGAGCCGGCGGATGGGCCATCTTCATCCATCATCCCTACGGCAAATTCGATTTCACCGCCACAGAGCGAGCCCTGTTCCTGTCCGCTCATCCGACTCGCACCTTTCCGCTCGACCTCTTTCTCACCGTCGCCGCCGAGCCCGCCGCGATCATGACCGAGTACGCCCGCCTCACCGGCTTTCCCGACCTGCCCCCGCTGTGGTCCTTCGGCTATCAGCAGTCGCACCGAACGCTGGCCGGCCCCGGCGAGGTGCTCGCGATCGCGAAGACTTTCCGCGAAAAGAAGCTCCCCTGCGATGTTCTGATCTACCTCGGCACCGGCTTCTGTCCCTCCGGCTGGAACACAGGACACGGCTCGTTCACCTTCAACTCACCGGCCTTTCCTCCTGAGATCATCGCCCGGCTGCGCGACGAGCGTTTCCGCGTGGTCCTCCACACCGTGTTTCGCGAACCGGAACTGCGCGGCTCGGTCTCGGACCGCTGCCGCAGCCGGGACGACCGGCGGGAAGCCGCTTGCTACTGGCAGATGCACCGCGCGGTATTCGGGCTCGGCGTTGACGGCTGGTGGCCCGACGAAGGCGACCAGCTCGATGCCGCCTCGCGCCTCTGCCGCAACCGCCTCTACTACGAGGGTCCGCTCGTCGATCGTCCGGGTATCCGCCCCTACGCGCTCCACCGCAACGGCTACGCCGGCACACAGCGGTTCGGCGCCTTTGTGTGGTCGGGCGATGTCAGCTCCACCTGGGAGACCCTGCGGACGCACGTTCCCGTGGCGATCAACACGTCTTTGAGCGGCCTGCCGTTCTGGGGAACCGACACCGGCGGCTTCGTCCCGACCAAGGAGCTGACCGGCGAGTTGTACGTCCGCTGGTTCCAGTTCAGCGCGTTCTGCCCGCTATTTCGGTCGCATGGGCGCACCTGGAAATTGCGGCTTCCCTGGCAGTGGAATACGGGTGACATGGGACCGAGCGAACTGGGCAGCTCTGGCGCCAATCCCGATCCCGCCGAGCTGCACAACGCGGCCGTCGAACCCATCTGCCGAAAGTACCTGGAGCTGCGCTACCGGCTGATGCCCTACCTGTACTCTGCGGTGCGCGAGTGCTACGACACCGGCATGCCCATCCTGCGGGCGCTCTGGCTGCACTATCCCGACGATCCGGCCGCGGTCGCGCGCGGTGACGAGTACCTGTGGGGGCGGGACGTGCTGGTGGCGCCGGTGGTCGAGAAAGGCGCCGCGGCCCGCCGCCTGTATCTGCCCCGCGGCGTCTGGTACGACTTCTGGACGCAGGAGAGATTCGAGGGCGGGCGCGAGATCGTCCGCCCGGTGGACCTCGCCACGATGCCCCTGTACGTGCGGGCCGGAGCGATCCTTCCGCTGGGTCCGGTGAAGCAGTACACCTCCGAGCGCGTCGCGGGGCCGCTCACCCTGTGGATCTATCCGGGCGCCAGCGGCGAGTTCACGCTGTACGAGGACGACGGCACAAGCTTCAAGTACCGCCACGGCGAGTGGATGGGATTGCGGGCGACCTGGGATGACCGGCGGCGCCTGCTCACTCTGCGCCTGGCGGAACGCTCACGCATGCTGCCGCCGCTGCGGCGAGACATCGAGATTCGGGTGGCGTCCAGCCCTGCCATGCGCGCGGTGGTTTTCGACGGCCAGCCGCTGGAGGTCCGGCTCCAATAGCGGGAAGTGAGCCTCAGGCTTGTACCTGACTTTCCATTCCCGATCGCGTTCTGGCGCAGGGCCTTTGCAGAGCGGGACTACAGGGACACCGAAGAACGCTCACAATGGGAACAGCATGGACCTCGAACAAGTTGCCCAGAGGGCGAAGGTCTCGGCGGCTATCTGTGTTTTGGCTGTAGCGCTGAGCGGCGTTGTGCCCGCAATTGAAGCGGGCACACGCCCGACTGGGGTGCTTGACGCGGAGGCCTTCCGGCACTACGTCCAGTACTTCAACCGGATGGTTGAAGAGGACGTGGTCAACTACATTCCGAACGCGGGCGCCTGGGAGTGGTTGAAAGCGAACGTCCCGTTGTTCACGTGCCCGGATCCGGACGTCGAGCGGACCTATTACTACCGCTGGTGGGTCTTTCGCAAACACCTCAAACAGACGCCGGCGGGCTTCATCCTCACCGAGTTTCTGCGCCCGGTAAAGCACGCGACGGACTACAACGCGATCAGTTGCGCGCTGGGCCACCACGTGGCGGAGGGGCGCTGGGTGCGCGAGCGGCAGTACCTCGACCAGTACCTCGGCTTCTGGCTGCGCTCCGGGGAGAACGGGGGATTCGAGCGGCACTTCCATCAGTACAGCGGATGGACGGCCGCCGCGGCCTACGAACGCTGGCTGGTGGACGGGAACCGGGAGTTCCTGCTCGAACTGCTGGAGCCGCTGATGCTGGACTACCGGACTTGGGAGAAGGAGCGCCTGCTGGAGAGCGGCCTGTTCTGGCAATACGACGTCCGGGACGGGATGGAGGAATCCGTCAGCGGCTCGCGAAAGGACAAGAACGCGCGGCCCACCATTAACAGCTACATGTACGGGAACGCCCAGGCGATCGCCGCCATCGCCGCCCTGGCCGGGAAGGCGGTGGTGGCGCGCGAGTACGAAGCCAAAGCCGGACGGCTGAGAGCGCTCGTTCAGGAAACGTTGTGGGACCGCCCGGCGGCGTTCTTCAAGGTGCGGCTCGCCTCCGGCGCGCTGGCGGACGTACGCGAACTGGCGGGCTACACGCCCTGGTATTTCAACCTGCCGGAGCCGGGCCGGGGCTACGAGGAAGCGTGGAAACAAGTGATGGATCCGAAAGGCTTTTTTGCGCCGTACGGACCCACGACCGCCGAACAGCGGCACCCGGGCTTCCGGATCGCCGAGACGGGAGACGATTGCCAGTGGAACGGGCCGAGCTGGCCCTTCTCGACCACGGTGACGCTTAAGGCGCTGGCGAACGTGCTGAACAACTACGAGCAGGGCGCGATCAGCCGCGAGGACTACTTCAAGACGTTCATGATCTACACGCGCAGCCAGCGGCTCAAGCTGCCGGATGGACGCGTCATCCCCTGGATTGACGAGAACCTCAACCCCTTCACGGGCGAGTGGCAGGCGCGCTCGATGAAGATCCGCAAAGGCACCTTCAATGGCCGCGGCGACCACTACAACCACTCGGGCTACGCGGACCTGGTGATCACGGGAGTAGTCGGGCTGCGGCCGCGAGCGGACGATATCGTCGAGGTCAACCCCCTGGTACCGGAGGGGACCTGGGACTGGTTCTGCCTGGACAACGTCTCCTATCACGGCCGGACGCTGACGGTGCTCTGGGACCGCACCGGCCGCAGATTCGGACGAGGCCCGGGCCTGCGCGTGCTGTCGAACGGACGCGAGATCGCGCGGGCCGCCCGCCTGGAGCGGGTCACGGGGCGGCTGGGCCGGCGCAGCGCTGAGTAGCGTAGAATAAGACGGCGGTTGTCAGGAGGCTAAAGTCATGCGGGTGAATCGTCGGAAGTTTCTGGCCGGTGCAGCGGGAGCGGGTGCGCCCGCGCTGGCGGTCGGGCAGCAGAAGGGTGAAGGCAGAGCACCAGCCCCGCGCCCTGCGGATCTGGACCGGGCGGCGGCGGCGCCGGTGCTGCGGCTGGAGGGATTGTCATCGCCGGTGGTGATCGATTCGATCCGGCTGCTGAGGAAAGACAAGGAGTACCTGGTGCACGTGCGGTCGAAAGACGGGGCGGAGGGGGTGTCGCTGACCAACCCGCCGCGGGCCGAGTATCTGTATCCCATCTTCAACCGGCTCGTGGCCCCGTTCTTCATCGGCAAGGACGCGCGGGACTTGGAGAACCTGCTGTGGGAGCTGTACCGGTGGCAGGACAACTACAAGCTGTACGGGCTGACCTTGTGGAGTCCGCAGGCCTGGGCGGAGCTCGCGATTCTGGACATGCTGGGGCGTGTTGCGGGCAAGCCGATGGGGGCGCTGCTGGGAGAAGTGGTGCAGCGGGAGGTGCCGTTCTATGTGGCCAGCGGGAGGCGCGACACCACGCCGGAGCAGGAAGTGGACTACCTGCGGAAACTGGTGGAGCAGTCCGGGGCGAAGGCGCTGAAATTCCGCGTCGGGGGACGCATGAGCCGGAACGCGGACGCCATGCCGGGGCGTACCGACAAGCTGATTCCGCTGGTGCGGAAAACCTTCGGGGAGGCCATGGCCATTCACGCGGACTCCAACAGCTCCTACGACCCGCCGAAAGCGATCGAAGTGGGACGGATGCTGGAAGAAATCAAGGCGGTCTACTTCGAGGAGCCTTGCCCGTTCGATCATCTGGAAGACACCAAGCGAGTGGCGGACGCGCTGACGATTCCGATCGCGGGCGGAGAGCAGGAGTACAGCGACTGGCGCTTCCGGTGGATGATCGCCAACCGCGGAGTGGATATCGTGGAGCCGGACCTGTTCTACTACGGCGGGTTGATCCGGTCGATGCGGGTGGCGCGGATGGCGGAGCTGGCGAAGATGCCGGTCACGGTGCACATCTCCGGCGGGTTCGGCTTTGTTTACATGCTGCATTACGCTTCCTGCCTGCGCAATCCCGCAAGTTACCAGGAGTACAAGCTGGGCGCCGAGAGATACGGGAGCTGGTTCGATCCACCGATCACGGTCAAGGACGGGAAGATGACGGTGCCGACCGGAGCGGGCGTGGGGATCAAGGACCTCCGGGGGTTGTTGCGGGGCGCGGTAGAGGTGGCGTAATGAAAAGACTGGGAAGAACACTGCTGCTGATGGCCATTGGCGGGGCACTGGCCAGCGCTCAGCAGACCCGAACCGAGGTCACCAAACCCACCACGCCGGCGGACGATGCGAAGCCAAACAGCGACAGCGTGCCGGAGGTGTACGCCCTCAGCGGACGGTTCGAGCGGATTGTGGTGTTGCGCTTCAAGTACCAAGCCGACCTGCTGGCGGGGCTGGAGCGGATGGTGAAGGAGCAGAAGATCCGCAACGCCGTCATCCTGGCGGGCGCTGGCTCGGTCCGCAACTACCACGTGCACTCGGTCAGCAACCGCACGTTCCCTTCCAAGAACGTGTTTGTGAAGGATCCCACGGCGCCGGCCGACATAGTCGGTATGAACGGGTACGTAATCGACGGGAAGGTGCACGCGCACCTGACGATGACCAACGCGGAGAAGGCCTTCGGAGGGCACCTGGAAGCGGGCACCAACGTGTTCACGTTTGCCATAGTGACCCTGGGCGTTTTCGCCGAGGGCATCGATCTCAGCAAGGTTGACGACAAGACTTACCGGTAGTGAGTGGAGGTGAAGGCGCATGAATACACGAGCGCGCGTTGGTTTGTCAGCGCTCCTGCTGTTGGGGGTCTTGACGGGCTGGGGGGCCGAGAGCGCCCGGCCCGCATTTGCCGTAGTCGAGAAGGCTGCCGGCTTCGTGGGTTTCTACAGCGAGGATGGACGGCGCGTGGGCGAGGTAAAGGCAGGCAACTTCCCGCACGAGGGGGTCCTGTCGCGGGACGGCCGGTGGCTGTACGTGACCGACAACGGAGTGCTGTGGATGACCGACGAAGGCGAGGGCGACAACACGGTCACGGTGATCGATGTGGGAGCGATGAAGAAAGCCGGGACCATCGATCTGGGGCGCTTCCGGCGGCCGCACGGGATTGCGCTGGACGCTAGCTCAGGGCGCCTTCTGGTGACCACGGAGCGACCACACGGGCTGCTGGTGATCGACCCAATCGCCCGGAAAGTGCTGCGGGACTATGACGTCAAAGGCAAGAGCCCGCACATGGTGACGCTGGGGTCCAAGGGCGAGTGGGCCTACGTCAGTAACACGGATTCCGACGCGGTGGCGGCGATTCATCTGAAGACCGGCCAGGTGAAGCTCATCCCGACGGCCGCGGGGCCCCAGGGCGGCGTGCTGGCGCCGGGCGGCGACCGGCTGTACGTGGTCAACACGCGGGCCGACCGTATCACGATCATTGACACGCAGCGTCAGGAGGCCGTCGGCGCCATTCAGACGGGCCAGGCTCCGGGACGGATTGCGATGACGCCCGATGGGAAGACGCTGGTGTATAACCTTCAGGGCGACCAGGGCGTGGGGTTTGCCGATGTCGCCTCGGGCAAGCAAACAGCGACCATCGCGCTGGGCGGGCGCCCGCTTTCCCTCACCATGGCGCGCGACGGCCAGCGCGCCTTCTCGAGCGTCCAGGATCAAGACAAGGTCTTCGTCATCTCGGTGCCTGAACGCCGGATCTTGCGGGTGTTCAACACACCCAAAGGCGCCGGCCCGGACCCGGTGATTCCGCTGCGAGAATAGAGCAGCTTTTCGACTTAGAACCTGAAGCGCGTGCCCAACTGCAACTGGCGCTCGCGGATGAGGTTCGTGCTCGTCGCGGAAACGGACTGGAAATCGGTCCGCGGGAACAGCGTGGTTCCGCCGACGCCGTATTGCGTCATGACGATGCCGGTGACATTCACGCGGTTGGTGAGGTTGAACGCTTCCGCGATCAACTGCCACGTCATGCGCTCTTTGATCCTGATTTCGCGGGCCACGCGGAGGTCGAGAGTGGCCATTCCCGGGTTAGTGTAAATGTTCCGGCCCACGAACGGAACCCGGCTACTGCCGCCGACCCCCAGCAGCCCGCCCTGAAGCCCGGCGGGGGAGGGGTTACCCGAGGCGGAGCCCCAAAACGGCCGGCCATCGGCCAGGGCCAGGATCCCGGAGAACTGGAAGCCATCCAACACCGCCTTGAGCGGCTTCGAGCCGATCCAGCCGAACGGCGGTTGCCAGAACGCCGACATGGTGAACCGCTTGCGCTGATCGAAGTCCGACAGCGACTTGTCCTGCGCCAGGTTGAGCGGGTTCAGCGGCTGGTTGGTGGCGGTGAAGGTGGTCGAACTCTGGCCGTTGTCAATCGCCTTGGAGATGGTGAGCGCCGCCTGCAACTGGAAGCCGTGGGCAAACCGCTGCTTGGCTTGCAGGACGAGGCCGTGGTACCAGGTGTTGATCACACTGTCGGCGATCGTCATGCGCTCGTAGTTGGGGTTGGGGCGGGCGCCGGCGGTGAAGAACGGAACCGTGAAGGTTTGTACCACGTTGCTGCAAGCCGTGCTGGAACCCACTTGGGGCGAACCGCAAACGTTATAGGTGGCGGTCTGCGAGGGCGGGTACAGGTTGGTGTCGCGGAACACCGGCATTCTCTGCCCCCGCGTTCCCATGTAGACGGCCGCCAGGGTGAAGTTCTTGAAGACTTCCTGCTCGAGGGCGAACTGCATCTGGTAGATCACGGGGTTGGCGAAGTCCTGTGAGGCGAACACCACATCGGGCTTCCCGGCCGCACCGGTGGGGATGCTGGACAGCACGGTAGGAAACATGGGCGCCCCCGCGGTCGCGGGGACGAAGGAGTACGATTTGAAGCGCACGCCGTTGTTAGTAATCAGGTTGACGATGGAGGAATTCTGGGTACGCCCATAGTACACGCCGGCCCCGGCGCGGATGACGGTCTTCTGCTTTCCGAACGGATCCCAGGCCAGGCCCACCCGCGGGCCGATGTTGTTCTTGTCGGTGTTGACTCGGGTGGTGGCGGGCACGTCAGGATTACCCGTCAGGTTCGGCATGGTTTGCAGGTCGTAGCGCAAACCGAAGTTCAGAGTTAGGGAGGGGACCGGCTTGAAGCTGTCTTCGAGGTAGAGGGCCCAATCCCAGGTGCGGAATTCGGTGGTTCCGGCGGCTCCCAAGGTGTCAAAGGCCTGCGTGTAGCTGGAGTAGTGTTTCCCGAGAATCCCCGAGCCGGAATCATACGCCTGGCAGTTCTTGAGCGGCAGCGGCAGCGCCGGGCTGCCGCAGTCCAGGGCAAAATTGTTCAGCGAGGAGTAGCTGTAGTAGCCTCCCCCGTTGTACAGGTTGATCATCTGGTCGTTCACCCGCGTGACGTCGTAGCCGAACTTGACCGCGTGGCGCCCGCGCAGCCAGTTGAAGTTTTGCGTGACCTGCCAGCGCTTCTCATCGGGGTAGGCGGCGCGCGGCAGGTAGTTCGCCATGCCGAAATTGATGGCATTGGTCGTACTTACGTACGGGCCGGGCGCGTTCGCGGTCTGGGATTCGAAGTCGCGTCCCCACTGCGCGCGGAGCTCGCTGACGAGCCGGGGGGTAATCGTCGCAGTCCACCGCCCGATCAGGGTTTCGTTGCTAACCCCGTCGAGACCGTTGGCGCTCTCATGGATATTGTGATTGGGAGCGGTCTGAATCCCGTTGGGAGAATCCCAACGCAGGATGTTAACCGTGGTAGAAACCTGGTTGCGCGGGCTGGCGTTCCAGTCCACGCGCGACAGGCCGATCCACTGGCTGCCCAGGCGGTCTTGGGGGCCCGTCAGCCCCTTGTAGAAGTTCAGTACGTTGGCGAATCCCGGCGCCGTCCCTGGCGCCTGGGTGAGGAAGGCCGTCGAGCCGGGCAGGACCACGGCCGGAAACGCGCGTTTCTGCTGATCGTAGCTCAGGAAGTAGAAGAGCGTGTCCTTCTTGATGGCCCCGCCGCCCGAGGGACCGAATTGCTGGCGGCGGTCCTTGGGCTTCTCCGGAAGGCCGAGCGTCCTGAGGGCGGGAGCGGAGATAGAGTTCCTCGCGTTCAGGGAGTCGTCGCGGATCAGGTAGAAGAACGTGCCGTGCAATTCGTTGGCGCCGGACTTGGTGACCGCGTTCACCACACCGCCCGCCGACCGCCCATACTGGGCCGAGAAATTGCTCGTGCCCACTTGAAACTCCCGAATCGCTTCCGAGCTGATGCCGTACGACAGGCGGGTGCGGCCTTTGGCTTCCGAGAAGAAGGCCTGGTTGTTGTCCGCGCCGTCGATCATGTTGTTGTTGTACAGGCCGGAGATGCCGCGGAAGCTGATCAGCCCGTAGCCGGAATCATTGGTGGCGCCCGGGGTGCTCATCACAAAAGCGTCCCAGCGCCGGCCGTTCAGGGGCAGGTTCGTCATGTC
>CAYGVJ010000150.1:0-12741 GCA_964353255.1 uncultured Solibacteraceae bacterium
GGCATCGTCATCGACGACGCCATCATCGTGCTGGAGAACATCTACCGGTGGATTCAGGAGAAGGACGTGCCCCCCAAGGAGGCCGCGGTGCGGGCCACCAAAGAGATCGCGCTGGCGGTGATGGCGACCACGCTGTCGCTGGTGATCATCTTCGTGCCCATCGCCTTCATGACCGGCTACGCCCGGCGGTACCTCAACCAGTTCGGCTGGACCATGGCCATGGCCATTCTGGTGTCGATGCTGGTGGCCTTCACGCTGACGCCCACGCTCAGTTCGCGCCTGCTGCGCCGGAAGACGGCCGCAAGCGGGGGCCACGGGCACGACCGCTCCTGGAGGGCCCGCCCGTACGTCAATCTGCTGAACTGGGCGCTCAATCACCGCTGGGCGGTGGTGCTCCTGGCGCTGGCGGCGTTCGGCTCCACCTTTGTGGCGTACCGATTCATCGGCCGCGACTGGATGCCCCAGGAAGACCAGAATGAACTCTCCGTGTCTATGGAGCTGCCGGAAGGCTCTTCGGTCGAGGAAACCGAGCGGGTGGCGCTGGCGATGGCCAAGCGGATCGAGCAGGTCCCGGGCGTGACGGTGGTGATCCCCTCGACCCACGGCATGCGGAATCGCGTGAACTTCGGCGAGATCAGCGTGTTGCTGAAGCCGGCGAACGAGCGCGACGACATCGTGCGGATGGGCCAGCGCGTCCGGGAGGCCCTGCGACCGTGGGCTTACACCCGCCCCGGGGTCCGCTTCCCCAATGTGCTGGGCGGACGCGAGACCTTCTCGCCCATCCGGGCATCGCTGCTGGGGCCGGAACTCAAGCCGCTGGTAGAACTGGGCAAGCAGGTCAACCAGGAACTGGTGAAGGTGCCCTCGGTGGCGGATGCCAGGGTCAGCCTCAACTTGAACAGCCCTGAAGTCCAGGTGGTCATCGACCGCACGCGGGCCTCCGACCTGGGAGTGCGCGCCAGCGACATCGCCGGGGCGGTGCGCCTGCTGATGTCCGGCGAGGACCAAATCTCGACGTACAAGGAGGGCTCCGAGCAGTATATGGTCACCATGCGACTGCTGCCCAGCCAGCGGGACTCGACCGCGGCGCTGAGCCGCATCCTGGTGCCCTCCACGAAGCTGGGCTTGATCCGGCTGGACTCGGTGGCCCGGCTGGAGCGGGGCCTGGGTCCCTCGAGCATCGACCGCTTCAACCGGCAGTTCGCGGTCAGCCTGTTCGGCAATGTGGCTCCGGGTTACTCGCTGGCGGACGCCGCTACCGGCACGATGGATGCCATCGAGCAGGTGGGCCTGCCAGCCGGGTACAGCGTCTTCTTCTCCGGGCAGGTGCAGATCCTGGAGGAGACCACCCAGAATATGCTGATGGCACTGGGGCTGGCGGCCATCTTCATGTACATGGTCCTGGCCGCCCAGTTCGAGAGCCTGATCCACCCGTTCATCATCCTGCTGGGCCTGCCGCTGGCTATCCCGTTCGCGTTGATCTCGCTGATCGGCACCGGACGCTCACTGAACCTGTTCAGCGCGCTGGGCGTGCTGCTGCTAATCGGCATTGTCAAGAAGAATGGAATCCTGCAAATCGATTACATGAACCGTCTGTACCGACAGGGGATGCCGCTCCGGGAGGCCATCCTGGAAGCCAACCGGGTGCGGCTGCGGCCCATTCTGATGACCACGTCTGCGATCGTGGCGGGGATGATCCCGACGGCCATAGGCATCGGGGTGGGGGCCTCGCAGCGCTCGGCCATTGCGGTGACCATCATCGGCGGGCAGACCCTGTGCCTGCTGCTGTCGCTGCTGGTGGTTCCCACGGCCTACTCCTTCGTCGAGGAGGCCAAGGCCTGGCTGGGGCGTAGGCGGCTGGCCCCGGCGCCGGCGCCGGCGGCCGGGGACTGAGCCGCGGGGCCACGCGACACCTCATTTTTTTACAACCTTAACCACCCTTTCTGCGTCTTACCGAGTGACAAGAGGTGGCAGAGATGCTCCGGATAACTGGCATTCCGACCAAGAAGGAGTGCAAGGGCTGGGCCTACTGTCCGATCTGCACTCGCACCGTAGAGACCCAGGTGGTTCTGGCCGGGAAGCGGGCCTACGTGAAGCCCGGGCAGAGGTGCCCGCGTTGCTCTTCCCCGCTGGAGGTGGCCTCGGTGCTGCGTGACCTGATGGCGGCGTAGCCCCAACACTGTTCAGTTAAGGCTGGACCACTCGCTCACGCTCGTGGCTCGCCCAGGTTTCATGCACCCTCGCAAGCTGTTGCCGAGCCGCGACCGTCAGGGAGCGGTCAGGATCCGGCAAACTGAACAGTATTGGGTCTAGCCCCCTGATTCCCTTTACAGCCTTGACGCTCCCTGACGGTTCGTGACATCCTCGTCTACTCGACAGGAGAGAACATGGACCGCAGGGCCTTCTTCTATCTGGGCGCCGCAGCCGCCGGCGCGCCGCCCCAGACCAAACCCACGCGCCGCAACGCGCTGATGAAACTGGGCACCCAGCACGGCTCTTCCGACGAGATCCTCCGTGTGCTGGCCGCTCTCGGGATCAATCACATTTGCGCGACGCTGCCCTCACCCAAGCTGGACGAAAGCTGGTCGGTGGAGGGCCTGAGCCGGCTGCGGGAGCGGGTCAATTCGCACGGCATCCAGCTCGAAATCGTGCCCCTGCCCCTGAGTTCCAGCTACATCACCCGCGCCGAGAACCCCAACATCATGCTGGGCCGCAGCCCGGAGCGGGACCGGGAGATCGACGATATCTGCCAGATGATTCGCAACGCCGCCCAGGCCGGCATCCCGGCGCTCAAGTACAACCTCACCATCCTGGGCGTGGTCCGCACCGAATCCACGCCCGGGCGCGGCGGCGCACGCTACTCCACTTTCGTCTACGACCAGGCCAAGCAAGATCCCCCGCTGACCGAAGCCGGCCACCTCACCGAAGAGATGTTCTGGGAACGCATTACCTACTTCCTGAAACGGGTGATCCCGGTGGCCGAGGAGTATAAAGTCAAGATGGCCTGCCATCCCCACGACCCAGGGATGCCCAAGGGACGGGGTTTTCGCGGCGTCGAGCGGGTTCTGGGCAGCGTCGAGGGCCTCAAGCGCTTCATCGAGATAACCCCCAGCCCTTACCATGGGCTCAATTTCTGCCAGGGCACCGTGGCGGAGATGCTCCAGGATCCGGCCCGGGAGATCTTCGACGTGATCCGCTACTTCGGCCGCCGGCGCAAGATCTTCAACGTGCACTTCCGGAACATCCGGGGGCGTTTTCTCAACTTCCAGGAAACTTTCCCGGACGATGGCGAGGTGAACATGCTTGAGGCCGTCCGCGTCTACAAGGAGGTGGGCTACGACGGCATGCTGATGCCCGACCACGTGCCGCGCATCGAAGGGGACACGGGTGGCCGGCAGGCCTTCGCCTACGCCTTCGGGTACATTCGGGCCCTGCTCCAGATGGTGAACCAGGAAACCTGAGTGCTATGCTGCGGGGTGGTATGGACGCCTCCGAATGGATTCCTTTGCGCTGGCCAGGGGAGTGGCCGGCCTCGGCGCTGGAGCTTCTGCAAGGCACGCCCATCAACTGCCTGGTGGTGAGCCGGCAGCCGGGGCTCGAGGCAGTGCTGGAGCGCGCGCGGAGCCTGGGTGTGGCGGTGGCTGCTCTGGAGGGGGAAGCGCCGGAGCCGGTCCTGGCGGTCCGGGACGCCGTCTGGCCGGGCATTGCGCGCGGGACCGGGACTGGCGCGGGTCCGACCGGCCTGCCCTGGGTCGATTCCAACGGCTGGTTCATCCAGCTCGCACGGGCGCGCACACCTTCCAAGACCTGCTGGGTGTTCGCAGATCCCCCGGCCAAGGACCGTCTTCTGAGCCCCGCTTCTTATGAGCTGGCGGTGGCGGATGCTGAAGCCTACGGGGGGCGCTGGGTGGTTTCCCTGGATGAACGAGTGCGCGCGGGGCTGACGGCAGGGGAGGCGCGGGCGGTCGAGACTTGGAGGAGGCTGGGGCGCGCGCTGGAGTTTTTCAAGGCCCGGCGGGGCTGGAATGAGTTTCGGCTGGTCAGCGCAGTGGCGTTGATCTCGGATTTCTCCGGCCCCAATGAGGAGTTGAGCGGGGAGTTCCTCAATCTGGCCGCGCGGCGTCCTCTGCCTGTGCGGCCGATCGAGAAGTCGGCGGCCGCGGCAGCCTCTTTTTCCGGGCTGAAGGCCATCATTTACCCCGACCAGTCGCCGCCGGAGGAGCAGTTGCGCCGGAAGCTGCTCGCGTTCGTGCGCGCCGGGGGTCTGCTCATCGCCAACCACCAGTGGACGCCCCTGCTGGGGGAGGCGGCCGAGGGCGACGCTTACCGGCGATTCCAGGTGCGCCGACTGGGCCGCGGGCGGCTGGCAGTCGCCAGGGAGGCGATGCTGGACGCGTATGCGGCGGTCATGGACGTCCACCTGCTCTTGAGCCACCGCTGGGATCCGGTTCAGTTCTTCAACGCCGGCTCGCTGAATTCCCACTACGCCGCCTCGCCGGACGGCAGGAGAGCCGTGGTCCAGCTTCTGAACTATGCCATGCGGCCGGCGGGCCATCCGGTGTCGGTGAGTTTCCCGGTGCGCTACCGCGCCGCGCGCTTGTGGACCCTGGAAGCCAACGAGCCGGCGCCGCTCAAGCTGGACCGGGCCGAGCGAGGCGTCGAGGCTTACTTGCCGCCGCTTCAAGCCTATGCGGCCGTCGAGCTGGAGGCCTAGCGATGCACGGGCAGATGACTCGCCGAGAGCTGCTTGCGGGATTGGGCGCCGCCGCGACGGTGCGCAGCGCCGCCAAGGCGCCCACGGCTCCGGTGGCCGTCGCCAGGTGCCCGACCTACGGTGCGGAGCTGCTGCCCGCCTTGCGGCGCATGTTCGATCAGTTGGGCGGCCTGGGCCGGCTGGTCAAGGGCAAGACGGTGGCCATCAAGCTGAACCTCACTGGCGGCCCGGGCTACCGGATGGGCTACCGCCCGGCGGAACTGGCGCAGTGGGTACACCCGCAGGTAGTAGGCGCGACCGTGCATCTGTTGGGCCGGGCGGGCGCGCGCCGCATCCGGCTCTTGGAAAGCCCCTGGTCCACGGCGGAGCCGCTCGAGGAATACATGCTCGCGGCCGGCTGGGACCCGCAGGTCTTCCTGAACGCCGCCCGGCGCGTCGAGTGCGAGAACACTAACTACCTCGGGCGAGGGAAGAGGTACTCGCGCCTGCCGGTCCCCGGCGGCGGCTACGTCTTCAAGGCCTACGACCTGAACCACTCCTACGAGGACTGCGACGTCTTCGTCTCCTTGGCCAAGCTGAAGGAGCACGGCACGACGGGCATCACCTTGTCGATAAAGAACTGTTTCGGCAACACGCCTTGCACCATTTACGGGGAGGGCGCGGGCAAGGATGAACCCAGCGAGTTCCCGCGCGGCGGCCGCAATCCGCTGCACTACGGCAACCGGCAGCCGGCCGGCTGGCGGGAGAACGACCCGTCGTCGCCGCGCGAGGACGGTTACCGGGTGCCCCGGATCATCGTGGATCTGGTGGCCGCGCGCCCGATTCACCTGGCTATCATCGACGGGATCGAATCCATGGCCGCGGGCGAAGGGCCGTGGATTTCGGGCGTACGCCCCATCAGCCCGCGCTTGCTGGTGGTGGGGACCAACTGTGTGACTACCGACGCGGTGGCCGCCGCGCTCATGGGTTTCGACCCGCTGGCGGACCGCGGGCAGCCGCCCTTCGAGCGCTGCGACAGCACGCTGCGCCTGGCCGAGGAGGTGGGCTTGGGCACGCGCGATCCGAAGCGCATCGAGGTGGTAGGCACGCCGATCGCCGAGGCGGTCGTGCCGTTCCGAGTGTAGGCAGCAGGCGAAACCGCCTGCCCCACCTACCAGCCGACTTCAACCTCGTAGTGGTCCGCGCCGCCACTCGAGTCGTCAATCTCGAAGATCAAGCGGTAGCCGTTGCGGCGGGAAGGGTACTCGACGATCTCCACGCGCCCGCGCCCGCGCAGCCGGCGCACAGTGGCGTTGGGGTTATCGCGGGTCGGGAGCGAGCGCGCGAAATCCGCCCGCTCCGAGGCGACCGGCGCGCCGTCCATCACCGCGACCCGCGCGCTCAAACCCTCGACGATGACCCGGATGCGGCCGTCCACGCGGCCACTCCAGACCATCCCGCGGCGGGCGAAGGCAAAGCCCGTATCGTCGCGCGGCGGGCGGGACCACGCCAGCGAGAAAGAATAATCGCCGGCCCCGCCCTGGGGGTCCCGGATGGCCACCTGCGCGGTGAAGTCGTTTTCCTCGTGGGGCTGCTGGATGAGGCGTATCTGGCCGCGGCCTTCGGTGCGGTCCAGGCTGACCTGGGTGTCGCGTGCGGGCAGGGGACGGGAGAAGCGGAAGCGCTCGCGGGTGACCGCGCCCCCGCGCGCGGCCTCCGCAACGCACTCCTCCCGGCGGCAGCTCACGATGGCTTCTCCATCCACCCGGCCGCTCCAGGTGAGGCTTTCGCCGCGCTCGGAGCTGGAAGCAGGTCCCGGCGTGGCCGGGCCGAAGAAGCGGCCTCCGGATTCCCAGTAGAACGCCAGCGAGTAGAAGGAACTGCCGCCCTGGGGGTCTTCGATGAGCACCGAGAGGGTGTAGTTGTTCTCCAGGCGGGGCTGCTCGAGGATGCGCGCGTGCCCGCGTCCTTCGACCACCGCGAGGCGCCCGTTCTGGCGGCTGTCCGGCAGGCGCTCGAAGAAACGGAAGCGCTGGCGCTGGACGGGCAGGCCCTGGCGCTCCTCGATGTCGATGCGGTTGCCGCGCACGCGCAGCACGATGACCCCATCCACCTGCCCCTCCCAGACCATTTGCGGCTGGTCCTGGGCGAGCAGCAAGGGGCACAGCCAGAACAGCGAAAAGATCCTCATGGCGACGAGATTAGCACAGGGTGACCAGGGTGGCCCCCCAGCCGCCGGCCTCCGCGGGCGCGTCCTGGTAAGAAACGACGAAGGGCGTGCGCGCCAGCACCGCGCGGACGATCTCGCGCTGCACCCCGATGCCGCGCCCGTGGATGATCCGCAGGGCCTTCAGCCCCAGCCGGTGAGCTTCTTCGAGATACGCTTCCACGACCGCCTTGACCTCCGCCGGCGGCACGCTGTGCAAGTCGAAGACGTCAGTAATGGGGATGCGGACAGGCTCCGCGCCGAATTCCGGAAGCTCGGACATGGTCGTGGGACAGGCGGTTCCGCCTGTCCGCTGATCCTTCACAGCTTCTAAGCGAGCGGTGCCGCGGGGCCTGCTGCTAGATCCCGAGCGCTTTGGCGGCTTTCCTCAGGTCCTTCGCCTCGACGCCGATCAGCGCCCCGAAGCGGCCCGCGCCCCCGCAGACGGCGTTGGTCTTGACCACGTTGACGCCCGCGGCGGCCAGCTTGCCCAGGGTCTCGGCCAGGGCGCCGACGCGGTCCTCTCCGGTCAGCAAGAAGCCCTTCTCCTTCTTGCCTAGCACCAGCCCGGCGAGCTTGACTACCTTGGCGGGGCTGGGAGCATTGGCGGCGACCACGAGGACGACCTCGGCCACCTTGGCGCTCCTCCGGTAGGCCAGGAACCCGGCCAAGCTGATGCCCGCATCTTTGAGCGCGTTCAGGACCTTGACGCCCTCGCCCGGCGTGTTGGGGATGGCGCCCATGTAGTAATCGACACGTGTGATTTCATCCGGCATGTAAACCTCCTATGGATATACTGCACGTTACACCCAAAGGGCAGCTCAGGTCAATAGTTTTGGGCGGATTTCGCAAGCCCGCCCCAGTAGGGGCGAGGCACGCCTCGCCCCGCCTCGCCCCCACAGCCGAAGGAGAGACTCCCAGAGCCAAACGCACCATCTCCTGTGAGATTGATTCAACCGCCGGCCAGTGAGAGGCCACGCCGTCGCCAGCTACGTTTACCGTGGTATGACTACTCCCAGCCCGGAGCATATTTCGTGACCGTCTGTGCGCGGGATCGCCGATGCCTGTTTGGCAAGATCACCAACAGACAGGTGTACTGCAACCGCATTGGGCGAATCATCGAGGCCTGCTGGAGGGAAATCCCCGCGCACTTCCCCAATGTGATGCCGGACGCGTTCGTCGTGATGCCCAACCATGTGCACGGGGTTCTCCTCTTCACGGATTCCGTAGGGGTCGCGCATGCGCGACCCCTACCGGTGGTGGTTGGTGCATTCAAGGCTGCGGTGAGCCGGCGAGCGGGTTTCGGCGTCTGGCAGCGGAACTACTTCGAACACATTGTCCGGAACGAGGACGAGCTCAACCTGATTCGGCACTACATTGACGACGACCCTTTGAACTGGACCACAGACGAGGAGAATCCTGTAAAGGCTGGGGCGCCCCAAAGGCCGGCTCAGGTCAACAGTTTTTTGGGGAATGGCTCAAATTCTTTGGAGCAGGTGGTGCGGGGCAAAGTATACTGGCAGGCAAGGTGAAAGCCAGGCGCTGTCTACTCGTCCTCTCATTGGCGCTCCTGCCGGTGGTGATCGGCGTGGTTGCGAACATCGCCACGGCGCAGTTGCCGGACGGGATCAAGCCTTACCTCTGGCTGGCTTGGCCAGCCTTGGGCGCGCTGTTCGTTGCTGCCGGTGTCCTGGCCTACCTTGAATGGAGAGCCGGCAGGGAGGCGCCCACACCGCCTAGCCGCCCTGAACCGGTCGGAGGGGAGGCCAAGCGCGTCACCCCCGTGCCGCCGGAGCCGGATTTCGTGCACCCCTACACGCTCCAGGAGCATTTCACCGGACGGGTGGGGGAGCGGGGGATGCTGACGGAGTGGTTCACCAGGGATGGGTCGCCGGTGCTGGCGCTGGCGGCCATCGGCGGGATGGGGAAGTCGGCGCTGGCCTGGGTGTGGGTCACCCGCGACCTGCCGGCGCTCCCCGAAAGCAGCCGCCCGGAGGGGGTGCTGTGGTGGTCGTTCTACGAGCGCGAGGCGCGCTTCAGCCAGTTCCTGGACGAGGCCCTGGCCTATTTGAGCGGCGGGACGATCGACCCGAAGGGCGTTCCCTCCCAGTACGACAAGGTGCGGGCGGTGGTGAATCGCCTGAACCAGGGGCGGTTCCTCGCGGTCCTGGACGGCTTCGAGCGGGAACTCCGCGCCTACGCCAGCCTGAACGCGGCCTACCAGGGAGATGAGGTGGCCGAGGGCGGCGACGTCTGCGCCTGCACCGACCCGCACGCCGGGGACTTTCTGCGCTCTGTGGCGGCGCTCGGGGGCCGGAGCCGCGTGCTCGTGACCAGCCGCCTCTTCCCCCGGGAGCTTGACGGCCTGGCCGGCTGCCGGCACGAGGGGCTTGAGCGCCTGGACCCGGAAGACGCGGTGGCGTTCTTCCACGCCCACCGGATCCGCGGGACGCGCGCCGAGATCCAGGAAGCCTGCGAGCCTCACGGCTATCACCCGCTGGCGCTGCGGTTGCTGGCCGGCATGATCGTGAGAGACCCCGCCCACCCGCGCGACATCAAGGCGGCTGCCGGGTACCGCGTGCTCGGGGACCTCACGCCCCGGGAACACAACATCCTGGTTCTGGCCTACGACACGCTCGGCAAGCCCCAGCGGGAACTGCTGAGCCGTATCGCGGCCTTCCGCTCGCCCGTGGGCTACGAGGCGGTGAAGGCGATCAGTCCGGAGAAGGACGAGCGGCGCCTGAAGGCGGCTTTGCAGGAGCTGGTGGACCGCCAGTTGCTCCTGTTTGATCGTGAGCGGGTTCGGTACGACCTGCACCCCATCGTGCGCCGCTACGCCTACGAGCGCTTGGGCGACAAAGAAGGCGTCCACACCCGCCTGCGGGACTACTTTGCCGCCGTGCCGCCGCCGGAAAAGGTGGACGCCCTCGAGGACCTCAATTCGGTCATCGAGCTTTATCACCACACGGTGCGTGCGGGGCGGTACGACGAGGCTCGCGAGCTGTTCCGCGGCCGGCTTCACGACCCGCTGTACTTCCGCTTCGGCGCCTACCAGCTTTGTGTCGAGTTGCTGCGGGCGCTGTTTCCGGACGGCGAGGACCGCCTGCCGCGGCTCGCCAAGGAGAGCGACCAGGGCTGGACGCTGAACGAGCTGGCAAACTCCTACGGCCTCTCGGGCCAGTCGCGCCGCGCCGTGCCGCTGCTCGAGGGTGCTTGCGCCCTGGCAGAGAGAGCCGGCAGCAAGGGCAATCTGGCCATCGGCCTGGTGGGCCTCGCGGATGACCAGTGGAAGCTCGGCCAGCTCAGGGCGGCGGAGGCCAACCTCCGGCGGAGCATCGACTTGTGCCGCGAGGTCGGAAACGAGCGCAACGAAGCCATCGGCCACCAGGAGGTAGGGTGGCTGTTGGTTTACGAGGGCGCCTTCGATCAGGCAGCCCGGGAACTGGACGCCGCGCTGCAATTCGAGAGATGGCGCACAAACCCGCAAGGCGTTGGAGTCAACTGGGCCTACCGCGCCCTGCGCGCGCTGTTGATGGGCGACGCCCAGGCAGCGCTTGAAGCCGCCCGCCAGGCGCGACAACTCGCCGACATGGAGCGCGTTGAGTGCGACATCATCCAAGCCGAGTGGCTTCTCGGAGCGGCGCTGACGGCGCTTGGGCAGCTCGGTGAGGCGGAAGGGCATCTCACTGAGGCCCTCACCGGCTGCCGGCGGATCAACATGATCGATCACGAGCCGGACAT
Source organism: uncultured Solibacteraceae bacterium (assembly GCA_964353255.1). Taxonomy (GTDB): domain Bacteria; phylum Acidobacteriota; class Terriglobia; order Bryobacterales; family Bryobacteraceae; genus VFZS01. The sequence continues at coordinate 10,641 of CAYGVJ010000150.1, forward strand.
CCTGCTGGCCTGGGCGCGGTGGTGTCGGGCGAAAGGCGAGCGCGACCAGGCTCTGGCGCACGCCCAAGAAGCGCTTGCCATCGCCGATCGCTGCGAGTACCGGCTCAAGCAGGCCGACATCCACAACTTCCTGGCCCGGCTGGCGCTCGACGCCGGTGATCGCGCCACCGCCCGCCGCCACGCCGAAGTCGCCCGCGAGCGCGCTCTCTGCGACGGCCCCCCGCACTGCTACAAGCCCGCCCTGGAGGAAGCGGACCGGTTGCTCGTGGAGGCGGGCCAGAGGCCCGCCGCAGGCTGAGAGCCTGCCCCACAGGTACCATCTGCGAAACGAATGCCACACCCCAGCGTCTATCCCCACATGCTGCGCATCCTGTGTGCTTTCCTGCTGCTGGCCGCCGAAACACCGGACACGCCCGCGGGCCGGACCCTGGCCGCGTGGCTGGAGGCATTCAACTCCGCGGACCGGGCCAAGCTGAAGGCGTTTCTGGAGGTCCACGCCCCCAAGCGGCAGGTGGAGGATGAACTCGAGTTCCGGGAGGAGACGGGCGGCTTTGAGCTGATCCGGATCGTCAAGTCGGAGCCCACCGCGCTCACCGCGGTGGTGAAGGCTCGCGAGGCGGGCAACTTCGCCGAGCTTACGCTGAAGGTGGAGGCCGAGCCGCCCCACCGCATCGTCGGCCTGCGGCTCGAGCGGACGTCCGCGCCGCCCGACGTCCCGGCTCCACCGCGGCTCTCGGAAGCCGAAGCCCTGGCTGGTTGGAGGGCGGAGATCGAACGGCAGGTGGCGGCCGACCGGTTCGCCGGTGCAGTGCTGCTGGCCAGTGACGGCAAGATCCTCTTCTCCCAGGCCTACGGCCTCGCCGATCGCGACAAGGGCATCAAGAACACGCTTGAGACGCAATTCCGTTTAGGGTCGATGAACAAGATGTTCACCAGCGTGGCCACGCTCCAACTGGTGCAGGCGGGCAAGCTCTCGCTCCAGGATCCGCTGGCGAAGCACCTGAGGGACTATCCCAACCAGGAGCTCGCCAAGAAGGTCACGGTGCGTCACCTGCTCACCCACAGCGGGGGCACGGGAGACATCTTCGGGCCGGAATTCGGCCAGAACCGGCTCAACCTGCGTGCGCTCCAGGACTACGTGAAGCTCTACGGCACGCGTGGCTTGCAGTTTGAGCCGGGGAGCCGGTGGGCCTATTCCAACTATGGATTCCTGCTGCTGGGTGTGCTCATCGAGAGAGTCTCGGGGCAGTCCTACTACGACTACGTTCGCGAGCACGTCTTCAAGCCGGCCGGCATGAAGGCCACGGACTCACTGCCGGAGGAACAGGTGGTGAAGAACCGGGCCACCGGCTACGCGCGTCGCGCGGGCGGCTGGGAGCCGAACACCGACACGCTGCCCTGGCGGGGAACCTCCGCCGGCGGGGGCTACTCGACGGTGGGCGACCTGTTCCGCTTCGCCCAGGCGCTGATGCAAGGCAAACTGCTCGATCCCAAGCTGGTGCGGGAGGCGACCAGCCCGCAAGCGCCGAGTTTAGAATACGGCTACGGTTTCGGCGTGAGTGACGCCGCGGGGATGCGCATGTTTGGGCACAGCGGCGGCGCGCCCGGGATGAACGGCGTGCTGCGGGTCTACCCCGACCGCGGGTACGTGGTGGCGGTGCTGGCCAATCTGGATCCTCCCGCGGCCACCCGCCTGGCGGACTGGCTGGAAGCGCGGCTGCCGGCGCGGTAGACCGCCGAGCAAGAGGCTCCGGGACCCCATCCGGCGGGCCTGGGGGCCCGCTGCGGGTTGAGAACCCGCCCCACGAGCACCCCATGCTACATTGGTAGCTTCATCCGATGACACACCATCGCACCCTGGAAGAGCTGCAAGCCATTGCCAAGCGCGTCCGCCGAGAGATCGTCCAGATGATCGGAGCGGCCAAATCCGGTCATCCGGGCGGATCGCTCTCGGCGGTCGAGATCCTGGTCACGCTGTTTTTCGGAGGCGTCCTGCGGCACGATCCGGCCCACCCCCAGGGGCAGGACCCGGACCGCTTAATCCTGTCCAAAGGTCATGGCTGCCAGGCGCTCTACGCGGTGCTGGCCGAGGCCGGCTACA
>CAYGVJ010000151.1:0-12738 GCA_964353255.1 uncultured Solibacteraceae bacterium
ACGTCCACCATGCAGGTCTCCTCGTCCATGACCACCATGCCGCCGGAGCCCATCATGGAGCCGGCTTCGGTGAGGGTCTCGAAGTCCACGGGCAAGTCGATCAGCTCGCTCGGAATGCACCCCCCGGAAGGCCCTCCGGTCTGCACGGCTTTGAACTTCTTGTCGCCCTGGATGCCTCCCCCCACGTCGTAGATGATCTCGCGGAGCGTGATCCCCATGGGCACCTCGACCAGGCCGGTGTTGTTGATCTTCCCGACCAGCGAGAAGACCTTGGTGCCTTTGCTCCTTTCGGTTCCGATCGAGGCAAACCACGGGCCGCCCCGCAGAATGATGGGCGGGACGTTGGCCCAGGTCTCGACGTTGTTCAGACAGGTCGGTTTGCCCCACAGTCCCTTTTCCGCCATGCGGGGCGGCCGGGCGCGCGGTTCCCCCAGCCGGCCTTCCACCGCCGCCACCAGCGCCGTCGCCTCTCCGCAGACGAAGGCGCCGGCCCCCCGCGACACCGAGATGTCGAAGTCGAATCCGCTGCCCAGGATGTCTTCCCCCAGTAGGCCGTATTCGCGCGCCTGTTGGAGCGCAATCTGGAGCCGCTGCACCGCCAAGGGGTACTCGTTCCGGATATACACCACGCCCCAGCGGGCGCCGATCGCGCGGGCGCCGATTGCCATTCCCTCAATCACCGAATGCGGATCCGATTCCACGATGCTGCGATCCATGAAGGCGCCCGGGTCCCCTTCGTCGCCGTTGCAGATGACGTACTTGGGCTCTCCCGACGCCACCCGGGTGGCCTCCCACTTGGCTGCCGTCGGGAAACCCGCGCCGCCTCTTCCGCGCAGCTCCGAGATCTTGACCTCCTGCATGATTTCCGCCGGGGTCATCTCGCTGAGCGCTTTGGCCAGGGCCGCGTATCCGTCGCGGGCGACGTATTCCTCGATCTTCTCCGGGTCGATCAGCCCACGGTTGCGCAGCGCGATGAGCACCTGCCGGGAGAAGAACGGGATGTCCATCATCCTGGGAACCGGCGCGCGCGTCTCCGGGGGTATGTACATCAGCTTCTGGACCGGCCGGCCCTTCAAGAAGTGCTCTTCCACCAGGTGGGGAATATCCTTGGGGCTGAGCTGCTGGTAGAAGATTCCGTCCGGTTGAACGACCATCAGAGGCCCTGCGCCGCAGAAGCCGTTGCATCCGGTGGTGACGACCTGAACCTCCTCGTCCAGCCCGCGCTTTCCGATCTCCTTGACGAGGGCGTCCCGGAACTCCAGCGAACGATTGGCCACGCAGCCCGTGCCCGCGCAAACCATCAAGTGAATTCGATACGGCATGTGGGTCTCCTCCAGGTTTCTCCGCTGGCGATGATCAACCGGTCCGTTCGCTTCCTATCGCCAGCGCATACTGTTCCGCGATCTTGCCCCCCACCACGTGCTCCGTGAAGATCGTCTTGATGCTGGCCTCGGTCAGGTCCACGTACTTCACCGGCGCTTCGCCCGCCACCTCGACCGTGGCCATGGGCTCGCGACTGCACAGGCCGGCGCAACCGGAGGTGCTCACCATCACGTCCCGCAGGTCTCTCTGCTCGACTTCCCGCAAGGCCGCCTCGACGATCTTGCGAGCGCCCGCCGCAATGCCGCAAGTGCCCATGTGAATCGTCACCCGGACCCGCGCCGCGCCGTCCCGCAGCGAAGTGGCTTTCCGGGCCTTTTCTCTGAGCTCCGCCAGCTCCTCCAACTTAAGCTTTGGCATCTCGGGCTCCTCCTTTGGGTGAATATTGCCGGATGATCTGGTCTACTTTGGGCAGCGTAACCTTGCCGAACAGGTCCGGACCCACCGTGACCACCGGCGCCAGCCCGCAGCAGCCCAGGCAGCGCACCTCCTCCAGGCCGAAATTCAGGTCCGGGGTGGTCTGCCCGAGTTTGATCTTGAGCTGCCGCGCGAACTTCTCCAGGATCTTCACCGCGCCCCTGACGTGGCAGGCGGTGCCCGTGCAAATCGCCACGGGGTGCTTGCCTTTGGGCTTCAGGCTGAAGGCGCGGTAGAAGGTGGCCAGGCTGTAGGCCCGGCTCAGTGGCACGCCGAGCGTCCGCGAAAGATGCACCAGGACGTCCTCCGGCAGATAGGTGAATTCCTGCTGGACATCCTGGAGCATCGCAATGAGCGCGCTCTTCTGCGCCCCATGTTCCCGGATTATCTTTTCGACCGTGGCCAATTCCATCTGTGTCTCCTCCTTTTCCGTTCACCCCCGAGCGTATTCCCTGACCCGCTCCAGGCTTCTCCTGACCGCCGCTATCCCCGCAGGCGAGCTGAGCGGGAGGCCTCCGAGCTGAGCCGCGGTTTCCCTGGCGCTGAAGGAGACCTCCGAACCGTCCCGCTGGTGCAAGTAGCTGAAGTCAACTTCCGGATGCCCGATAACCAGGCTGAGCAGCGTGCCCGCCACATCTCCGAAGGGTTGCCGGTCGATGTGGCTGAGCTGGAAAACCGCGGTGACCTTGGCGCCAGCGCCGGGACGGGATTCAACCCTGAGTTCGCCGCCGGCGCGCCTGGCAGCCTGCTCCAACAGCGGCAAGCCCAGCCCCACCCGCCGGGTGGTTCGCGTAGTGAAGAACGGTTCGGTGGCCTGCTGGAGCGCGGCCGGGTCCATCCCGCGGCCGTTGTCGGCAATCTCCAGGGTGAGCCGGTCCTCCTGGCGGCCCTCATGAATGCAGATCGAGACGCGTGTGGCTCCCGCGGCGAGCGAGTTTTCTGCGATGTCGAGAATGTGCAGGGAAAGGTCTTCCATACCCTAGTCACCCGATCGCCCGTTTTCGCCTTCCCGCGTCGGACCGCTCGGCCGCGGCCAAGGAAAGCTGCCGGCCCCCCTCGCCGCGGAAGGCTTTCTTGATTTCCGCGGTGGTCGGCTCGCGCAGCCGGAAGAAAGTCGAGGCTGTGCCGACCTCCTCCAGGGTGTGGGCGTCCGAGCCGCGGAGGAAAGTCCGGCCGGCGCATTGAGGGAACCGGCGCCGGAATTCCTCGGGAGTCGTGTTCGCGGACAACTCCACCGCGTCCAGGGGCAACTGCTCGGGGATGAAGCCCAGTTGTCCCAGGATGCCGAAGGCCGGGCGGTCGGCGTGCGCCGCGATGGCCAGACCGCCTAGCGCGTGGATGCTCTCCACGACCCGCTCCAGCGAGAGTTCCGCGGCCCCGGCCAGGAGCCGCGTGTTGAACCCCACCACGTCGTGGTCCGCGCTGACCACCACCTGAAGCCCGAAGGCCTCCGGGTCATTCTCCCCGGGCAGGTGCTGGTAGACGAGCTCCTGCAACTGCTGCGCCTCCTCGACGCGGTCGAACAGGGCCAGCACGTGAACCTCTTCCTGGGTGGTCACTTCCAGGCCGGCCAGGACCGTCAGGTTTCTCCTTTCGGCGGCGTTCACCACCGCCAGCGCGTTCTCCGCAGAGTTGTGGTCCGCGACGCCAATCACGTCCAGCCCTCTCTGGACGGCCTTCGCCACAATCGCGCGGGGCCCCATGCTCAGGTCGGCGCACGGCGACAGACACGTGTGCACGTGCAGGTCGGCCTTGAACCGCCCCAGCCTCACGCCGCCCCCCGGATTCCCAGCCGGTACAGCTCGCCGATCAGCGCGAAGGCCGGCAGCCGGCTGCTGAGCACCGGCACCCCTTCTCGGTGCGCTGCGGCCAATGTTTCCGCCTCCGGCTGCCGGCCGTTGACCAGGATCACGGCGGCCAGATCCTTCATGCTGGCCACCGCGATGATGTTGTGGTGGGTCTGCAAGGTCACCCACGCGTCGCCCGCGCGCCCGTGCGCGAGCACATCGCTCAACAGATCGCTGGCATACCCCCCGGTGATCTCCCGGGCCAGGCTTCCGCCTTCCGTCAGTACCTCCAGGCCGAGCTTTTCAGCAACTTCCCCGACCGTCATACCCTCTGTTCCCTCGCTTCTCTCGCCGTCAGCACCGGGCAGTCCTCAAAGGCGGCGCGCTCCAGGACCACGTCTTCGGCGAAGCTCAGACACGTGGGTGCGCCGCAGGCGCCGCAATTGATCTGCGGCAGCGTTTCGTAAGTTTCCTGGATGCGATTCCTCTTATCGATGGCCTTGGCAATGTCCTGGTCCAGCGGCGGGAAAGGCCTGGAAGGGATCTTGCCCGGCAGGGAGAAATAACCGCTGCGGTAGAGCTGGCGGACCTTCTCCGGATCCTGGCAGGGCTGGCTCCCGAACCGGGCGACCAGGTTCAAGATGGCGCTCCGGGTTACGTACGGGTCGCCCACCGTGAGGGAGCCGCAGGAACATCCCTGGGCGCAGGCGTGGCACTCCACATATTGGATGTCCCCCAGTTTGCCCTCCTCGATTTCGTCCAGAATTCTCTCCACATTGCCGAGCCCGCCCACCGCCAGGCCGCTTTCCGCGCGCAGCGACCAGACCTGCCCGCCCAACAGCGGCCAGCCCAGGCCCATGCCCGTCACCGGCTTTTCGCCCTCCGGCGGATCGTTGTTGAGGTCGCTGACGGCCGAAAGCAGAGGGTGGTAAATGTCGGATATTCCGATTGCGCCGTCCAAGTGCGAGCCTCTTTTCCGGGGAGGGTACTTGATGGCCACCATCTTCGCCGGGCAGGGCGTCAGATATATCACTCCGATTTCGTCCTGCCGCAGACCCAGTTCCTTCATTTTTGTCTGTCTTACTTCGCGCGCCGCGATCTCCATGGGAGAATCGAGGGGAATGAGCAGGTCGATGAGATTGGGGTAGCGCGCTTGAATCAGCCGGACGATGGTGGGACAAAAGGGGGACAGCAGCGGCAGCGGCCCCCGATAGCCGGTCAGATACTCGTCGATGGCGATGCTGACGGCCTCGCTGGCGCGGGCCAGGTCGCAAGCGTCATCGAAGCCGATTCTTCTCACCGCCGAGATGACGGTGCGGGGAAGAACGTCCTTACGGAACTGCCCGTAGATTACGGGGGAGAGAAGCGCGACCGTGTACTTGAACCGGGAGAAGTCCACGAACGAGCTGGTTCGGGGAACGATGGCGTTGTGGGCGCACGCCCGGGCGCACTCGCCGCAGTCGATGCAGCGATCTTCCAGGATCTCGGCCTTGCCGCGCCGCACCCGGATCGCCTCCGTCGGGCAGGCCTTCATGCAGGCCATCCGGCCAACGCAGCGCTGCGACACGATCTGGACGGAGTGAAAATACTCTTCCATGCTAGAGCCGAATCAGTAGGTCCACAGTCGTGCCCATGCCCACCACCGAGTTGATCCTGAGCTCATCCGCGTTCTTCTTGATGTTCGGCAGGCCCATGCCGGCCCCGAATCCCATCTCCCGAATGTCGTCGGAGGCGGTGGAATAGCCCTCCTGCATAGCCAGCTCCAGGTCCGGGATCCCGGCGCCTTCGTCCTCCACCCGGATCCGGATGTCTTGGGGAGTGACCCGCAGCTCCATGGTTCCCTGGCGTGCGTACAGCACCACGTTCATCTCGGCTTCATAACAAGCGATCGCCGCCCGGCGGATCAGGGGCGGCTGGATCCCGATGTCTCTCAGAATTCCCTTTATCCGGCTGGAGGCTTTGCCAGCGTTAAGAAAATCCCCTCCCTGAATGCTGAAGCGCTGGGAGAAGAGGGGGTTGCTTGGCATCCTGCGAGCTCTACTCCAACTGGCTGCCCCCGGGCAGACCGTTGGCGTACAGTCTGCCGCACGATTCGTACATGGGAAGATTCGTTGACAGCAGGACGATTCCCTTCTCGTTAGCCAGCTCGATGGACTCCTTGTCGGGCAGCTTTCCGCGCACGTAGACCATGGCCCGCACTTCCGCGACCTCGGCCGTGCGCACCGCCTGCACGTTGGTCAGGCCGGTCAGCAGCAGCGCATCGGGCTTGATGAAGGCCAGCACGTCGCTCATCAGATCCGCGCCGCAGCCCACCCCGATTTCCTCGTCCAGCTTGTCATGGCCGGCGATCACCCGACAATTCAAAATCTCCCGTACCGTCCCGAGCTTCATCAGCCCACCTGCTTCACTATCTGGTCTCCCAGCTTGATGGTTCGTTTTCTGGGCACCCGCGTGGCGGGACAGATGCTCCAGCACTGGCCGCAACCGGTGCACTTGGACTCGTCCACGAACCTCGCTTTCCTCCTTACCTTGACCTTGAAGTTGCCGATGTACCCGGAGAATCCGCTCACCTCGCTGTAACTCAGCAGCTTGATGTTTTCCCGTTGCCCCACCGAGACCATCTTGGGGGTCAGGATGCAGGCCGCGCAGTCCAGCGTGGGGAAGGTCTTGTCGAATTGCCCCATTCGCCCGCCGATGGTCGGCTCGCGCTCCACCAGGTACACCGTGCTACCCGACTCCGCAATCTCCAGAGCCGCCTGAATGCCCGCGATCCCGGCCCCCACCACCAGCACGTTGGGGTTGATCTCCGCGCGCAGCGGCTCCAGCGGCTGATGCAGCGCCACCCGCCGGACCGCCGCCATGACCAGGGCCTTGGCCTTTTGCGTGGCCATACCCACATCGTCGTGGATCCAGGAGCAGTGCTCGCGGATGTTGGCGATCTGGACCAGGTACCGGTTGAGGCCGGCTTTCATGGCGGCTTTTCGGAAGGTCAGCTCGTGCATCAGCGGCGAGCAGGCCGCCACCACCACCCGGTTGACGCCGAGTTGTTGAATATCCTCCCTGATCAGCGCCTGCCCGGGGTCGGAACACATGAACTTGTAGTCCCTGGCAATCAACACCCCGGGAGCGTGGGAGATGAACTCGCGAACTGCGCTCACATTCACGGTCCCGGCGATGTTCAGCCCGCAGTGGCAGATGTAAACCCCGATGCGCGGGTGCCCGTTCTGTTCCATCAGCGTCCTCCTTCTATGCCGCTGCCGGCGGCAGCGCCGCTTTCAGCGGGATAAGGTTCCTTTGCAGTCCCAGTTCGGTCTCCGAACAGCCCAGCGCCAGCCCCAGCAGTTGGGTGAAGTACAGCACCGGGACTTGGTAGGACGTCCCGAAAGCCCGGTTCACCTGCTTCTGGTAGGCCTCCACGTTCATCTGGCACAGCGGGCAGGTGGTCACGATGCAATCGGCGCCGTTCTCGGAGGCGCACTCCAGCAGGTCCTTGATCAACTGGAGGCACACTTTCGGGAAGGTGGTCATGAGCATCCCCCCGCAGCAGCGCGTCTTCAGGGGGAAGTAAGCGCACCGCGCGCCCAGGGCCTCGAACAGTTGATCCATGGCCGTCGGGAACTCGTAGTGATCGAAGCCGCGCTCCGGCCGCACGATCTGGCAGCCGTAGTAGGGGGCCACCGTCAGCGGCTCCAGGCGCCGCTTGGCCGCCCGCGCGATGGCCTCCAGCCCGACCACGTGCACCAGCACGTCCAGCGGGTGGCGGATCGCTACGCTCAAGTCGTATCGCAGGCCCGCCTCCCCCAGCACCCGGTCCACTTTCTCTTTCAGCTCCGGGCTCTCGCGCAGGAAGCGGTTAGTCTTCAGCAGCACCGTGTAGCAGGCGCTGCACGGCGCCACCAGCTCCCGGCTCCCGTTCCGCTCCGCCAGCGCCAGGTTGCGCGCGCTGATGGCCAGCGAGGTGGTCTCGTCCACGCTCATGTACATGGTGGCGCCACAGCAGTTCCAATCCTCTAGCTCGCTGAGCTTGATCCCCAGGGCGGAAAACACCGCCCGCAGGCTCTCGTCATAGGGCTTCCCGGCAGACTCCAGGCTGCACCCGGGGTAGTAGAGGTATTCCATCGTCAGGCCCCCTTCAGGACTGCGCGGGTCCTACCGCGCGGTAGCCCACCATGGTCTGGTCGTATTCCACTACTTCCTTCTCCCGCGGGAGCTCCAGGGCCTTCGAGGCCGCCAGGATCTTCCGGATGGCCGCCACTCCCCGGATCTTGGAGGGGAACAGTGCGATTCGTCCCTTCCGGAACAGCGCCCAGCCCATCGGCATCATGCGCAGCAGCTCCAGCGGGTTGCGCCTCAGGTAGTACAGGAGCAACAGCAGGATCTCCTGGTTCCTCCCGTAGCGGTTCACCAGGCGCACGAAGTTCTTCGACAGCACGTAGACCGGCAAGCGGTCCGGATACAGCTTGGCCTCCATGGCGGTCCGCTTCAGCGCATACAGCAGATCAGTGATCTTGATGGCTTGCGGGCAGCGCGTGGTGCACATGTAGCAGGAGGCGCAGATCCAGATCGTGCGGCTCCGCAGGATCTCCTCGATCTGCCCGGCGCGGAACAGCGCTATCACCATGCGCGGGGAGATGTCCATGGCGTAGCTGACCGGGCAGCTTCCGGTGCAGGTCCCGCATTGCAGGCAGCGCGTGATGCGCTCGGCGCCCGGCACCAGGTGCGTTTGCTCCAGGAAGGTCCGGCGCAGTTCCCGTTCCGACGCCGGCAGAGCGCCCGGAATTCCGTGTGTGGCTTTCACCTCGCCTCCTTCAATGCCCCCGCCCCAGGGTCAACGCTCCAGGCTGGGCCGCCCCGGCGTTCGGGGACCAAGCCTCGATACTAAACCAAAATCAACACCAGGACAACTGCCGGAGACGGCTCCAAAAGAGGATCAAGAGGCCCCTTTTTCTTTTGGCGGCGCGCGACGGAGCTGGTGCGGGAACTTATACGTACACCCGCTTGACCCGCGCGCTGATGGCGCACAGGATGGCGTAGGAGATCGTTCCGGCCGCGCGGGCGATCTGCTGGGCGTCCAGCGTCACGCCGCCTTCGCTGCCCAGCAGCGTCGCCGCGTCGCCGGGCCGAAGGCCGGGGCACTCCGTCACGTCGATGGTCGTCAGGTCCATCGAAACGGCGCCCAGAATCGGCACGAGCTTCCCGGCGGCGATCACCTTGCCCCGGTTCGACAGCCGGTGCGAAACCCCGTCGGCGTAGCCCACCGCCAGCACCGCGATACGCATCGGGCGGGGCGCGCGAAACATCCCTCCATAGCCGATCAGCGCTCCCTCGGGAACGTCTTTCAGCGTCAGCACGCTGGCCCTCCAGGCCAGCGCCGGCTTCACCTCCAGAATGCGCCGCGGCGCCTCGCCCCGCGCCGGAGAGATGTACCCGTAGAGCGCGTGTCCGGGCCGCACCATGTTGCCCCACGCCTCCCGGCGCCCGTAGGCAATCGGGTTCGTGCTGGCCATGTGCCAGTAGGCCGGCGCGATCCCCGCCCGGCGCAATCCCGCGCGGAATTCCTCGAAGCCCTTGACCTGCTCGCCGGTCTGGGCGCTCGCGTAATCGGCGGAGGAGGCGAAGTGCGTCATCAGGCCCTCCAGGCGCGCGTGCGTCGCCCCTCGAATAGCCGCCGCCGCTTCCTGCGGCGCGCCCCGCGTCCCCAGGCGCCCCATCCCCGTGTCGATCTTGAGGTGATAGGGCAGCGCCCGCTCAGCCGCCCGCGCCGCCTCGTCCACGGCCCGCAGGTCGGCCAGGTCCTGGACCACCGGGGTGAGGCCGTACTCGAGGAGGGCCGCGCCCGTCCGGGCCAGGTTGTCGGCCATCACCAGGATGCGGGCCCCTATGCCGGCCTGGCGCAGCGCCACGCCTTCCTCCACTGAGCTGACCGCCAGCCAGCAGGCGCCCTCGGCGGCGAGTATGCGGGAGACCTCGATTGCGCCGTGCCCGTAAGCGTCCGCCTTGACCACGGCCATGACTTCGACCTCCGGGCCCACTGCCCGTCGGACCGCCCGGAAGTTCTCCGCGATCTGCTGCCGCGAGACCTCGACCCAGGTACGGTATGTCATCACCCCATTATTGGCACGCTCCGGCTGGCATGCCGGATTCCCGCCTGGGCGCGCCGCCGGCCGGAGTGTAAAATGGTTCGGTGCCGGACGCATGACAGGAAGGCCGGCTCAATCATCACGGTGCTATGAGCTCTCATCCCTTTGAGGAGCCGGCCATGATCGCGGGCCATCGTGCCGAGCTCCCCGATTTGTCCCAGGACCTCACCGTCTTTGTCACAACCGTTGGTGACGAGGCGAATTTCAACGACTGCATGGCTCACCTGGAGAGACAGAACGCCCGTTTTCGTTTCGAGATCATCGACCATGTTGCACCCTTGTCGGCGGCGTTTCAGGAGATGCTGGATCGCTGCGCGACCCCTTACTACATCCAGGTCGATGAGGACATGCTGCTGTTTCCACACGCGGTCCAGGCCTTGCACGGCCTCATGGCGGCAGCGCCCGAGAAGGCCGCCATGGTTTGCGCGCCGCTGTGGGATTGCGATGTGAACCATTCGCTCTACGGGCTGAAAATATACCGCCACCAGGTGGTTCGGCAGTTTCCTTACGAGAACGTCTTCAGTTGCGAGCGCATGCAAATCCGCAGGTTACAGGAAGCCGGGTACGACATCTCGTTTCTGCCCCTGGGGCCGCGTGAGAGCTGTCTCGGGGAACACGGAAAACACTACACCCCGCGGACCATCTTCACCCGCTGGCGAAGACTGATGCGGAAACGGCGCCGCTACGGGAACCATTGTGCGCGAGGCGTGCCTGGACCGCGGTTCCTGCTGGAACGCTACCTGAACATGAACGAACCCCTCCACTTTTATGCCCTGCTCGGGGCGATCAGCGGCCTGGTTGGAGATCTGCCCCCCGATCGGGAGCTGGACTACCGCGAGCAGAACCCCGACTTTGAACGCCTGACCGAGCATTTCGCGCCGGGCCAGACGGGCGCCAAGCCCAGCGACGACGACGGCCGGTTATAGGGCAGGCAGGATGACCCCGGCGGCAACCCTCATCATCCCGTTGCTGAACCAGGTGGACGCTTGGCTTGACCAGGCGGTCCGCTCGGCGCTGGCGCAGACCGTGCCGTGTGAGGTCATCGTCGTCATTTCCGCGAGGATGGGACAGTCCAACCGGGAGACCTTGGCCCTGCTCCAGCGCGACTTCCCTGGGCTGAGCATTACCCAGCCGCCGAGGGAAGGCTTCGCCGCCGGCTTGAACCACGGAATCCAGTCGGCCTCCACGGAGAGGGTTGGCCTCTTGCTCTCGGACGACTGGCTCGAACCTGCGGCCGTGGAAGAGTCTCTGCGGCACTGCGCAGACATCGTCTCCACAGGCAGGACCCTCTACGCCGCCGACGGGATGACCCCCCTTGAACCGGCGCCCCGCATTCTCACCAAAGAGGCATACGACCGCCAGCCGGACCTGGAGCGCCAGGCCAAGTGGTTGGGCCATTTCCTCCTGTTCCAGAAGCGTAAAGTGCTGGAGGTCGGCGGCCTCGATGAGTCGCTCGGCGACTCACCGGGCATCGACGACTACGATCTCCTCTGGACCCTGCTCGAGCACGGGGCCAGCGTGAGCATCGTCGAGAAGAGCCTTTACAACTACCGAGACCATGCCGGGGACCGCCTCACCACGCGCCGGCGCGAGGATATGATCGCGACGATGAAGAGAATCCTCGCCAAGCACCACATCGCGGGCCGGCGCGCGGAAGAACTTCTCGCCCAGCATGCAAGGTGGTTCGGCAGACCGATGTATGAAGTTATGAGAGATGCTCCCGGCTGGCCTCCCCGGGCTGGGGCAAGATGATGCCTTGAGTATGCCCAACCTGCTGTTTGTCAGTCCCGTCGTGCCGGCTCCGACCGGCGGCGGGAGCCCCATGCGGGCGGGGATGTTCCTCGAGGCCCTGGCCGAGCATCACGCCATCTTTCTGTTCGTGGTCCCGGTGTTGGGCATGGCGCCGATCGAACAGACGCTGCCGTTTGCCTCCAGGTGGTGCCGGCGCATCGCGGTGCACTTCCCGAGACCGGGGAGCGGTCCCGCGCCGGATCCGCGCCAGCAGGCTGCCGGAGGCGAGTCGTATCCCAAACAGATCCGGGAGCGGCTGGGGGCGGAGGACGCGTTCCCCGACCCGCGGCAGGTGTTCGATGAGGTGCGCTTCGAGACCGTGCACGTGTTTCGCATTTACATGGCGCCCTTCGTCGATCCGTACTTGCGCATGGCGCGGGCGGAGCGGCCGCTCTGCGTTTTGGATCTGGATGATTACGAATCCCAGGTCCGACAGCGGATCGCTGACATGCTGGAGAGCCAGGGCGATCACACACGCAGCGACAGGGTGCGTTCAGAGTCGCTGAGGTACCGCCGGCTTGAGGAAGAGTACCTGCCGCTGTTCGAGAGAGTCTACGTGTGCAGCGAGCAGGACCGGGCTGCCATCTCTCGACGTTACGACTGCGGCGCTGTGACCGTCGTCCCGAATGCCGTGCGCATCCCGGAGATCCAGGCCGTCAACCGGGCCGCGGATCCGTTCACGCTGCTTTTCATCGGCACGATGAACTACGAGCCCAACGAAGACGCCGCCGTGTTCTTCTGCGCGGAGATCTTGCCCTTGCTTCGCCAGCGTGCGACCAGGTCCTTCCGGGTCGTCATCGCCGGCCGGCGTCCGCCCCCGCGCGTTATGGCGCTCGCCTCCAATCCGGAAGTGACCGTAACGGGGGAGGTGGCCGAGGTCGGCGGCTACTACCGGGACGCCGACGCTGTCATCGTCCCACTGCGCGCTGGCGGCGGCACGCGCATCAAGATCCTGGAGGCGTGTAGCTATCGGCGACCGGTCGTGTCCACCCGCATCGGGGCCGAGGGTCTGGAAGTCTCGCCGGGGAGGGAGTTACTGGTGGCGGATTGCGCTGAGGAGTTTGCGGAGCGCTGCCTCTTTCTGATGCAGGAACCCGAGGAAGCCCGGCGGCTGGCGGATCGGGGCTTTGACTGGGTCCAGGCCCGCCACACTCTGGAGGCGGTTAAGCCGAAGTTCCACCCCTGATGGCATGTGAAAGTGGCTGTTTGTTGGGTTTTGCGGC
>CAYGVJ010000152.1:0-12709 GCA_964353255.1 uncultured Solibacteraceae bacterium
GGCGTGGCGCATGGTTTCCCAATCCGACTTGCTGCCCAGGATCACAGCCACCAGCGGTCTGGTCTCCGGGTTCATTCCCACAGGGTAGCGGATTTGAAGCCTCTCATAAACCCGGGAATTCCGGCTATAGTGGCGAGTTGAGGACTACAGTGCGGGCGAGGCGGATGGGCAGCGGAATCGGCCTCTTGCTGTTGTTGACCGCCCGGGCATTGCTGGCCGCCGCGGGCGGGTGGCAGGCGGTGGGCCAGATCGGCGGGCCGACGCAGGGCGTGGCGGTGCAGGGCAGCTACGCCTACGTCGGCGTCGGCCTGCGGCTGGTGGTGCTAGATATCTCCAACCCCGCTGCGTTGCGGGAGGTGGGCGTCACCCGGCCATTCCCGCACTTTGTGCAGGACGTGGCGGTCAGCGGAACGCTGGCCTACGTGGCCGCCGGGGGTGCGGGGCTGCGGGTGGTGGATATTTCGAATCCGGCGTTCCCGACTGAAGTGGGGTTTTGGGATTCGCGCGGCTACGCCGAGGGAGTGGCCGTCGCCGGGAAGACCGCGTACCTGGCCGACGGGCCTTACGGCCTGCGGGTCTTCGATGTTTCCAAGCCGGCGCAGCCCGCGGAGATCGGGTCTGCCTATCCGATGAACTACGCCTTCAAAGTGGTGGTGGAGGGGCGTTACGCTTACATCGCCGCGGCCGGGGCCGGCCTGCTGATCGCGGATATCTCCGATCCGCGGAGTCCCGTTGAGATCGGCTCTCTCGACACCTCGGGCTACGCCTATGGGGTGGCGGTGGCGGGCAACATCGCCTATGTGGCCGACGGCTGGGAGGGGTTGAAGATTGTGAACGTGGCCGACCCGGCCCATCCCTACCAGGTCGGCTCGTACAAGACGCCGGGCTGGGCTTTTGGACTGGCCCTGTCGGGTGCGGCGGCCTATGTGGCTGACGCATTCGGGGGATTGCGGGTGATCAACGTCGCCGATGCCGCACGGCCGTTCGAGGTGCTGCGGCACGAGGCGACCGGAACGCACGCCGTGAGCGTAGCGGTTACGGGCAGCGTTGCATTGGTCGCGGACCGGAACTGGGGCTTAAGAGTGGTCAGCCTCGCCCTGCCCGCTCCGCAACCCGGCATGCTGGGCGCCATCGCCTACGCGGCCAGCCTGCTGCGAGTGCTCACCTCGGGGCTTCCTCAGGTCGGCTTCTACCGGGCCGTTGCCTACGCCGATGGAATTACCGTTGCGGGCAACTACGCCTACATCTCGGCGGGTCATGCCGGGTTCCACATCGTGGAGGTCTCCGACCCGGAGAACCCGCGGCAGGTCGGAGTGTACGACACCGATGACACCTTCGCCACCAGCGCGGTGGTGGAGGGCGGGCGCGCGTACCTGGTCGCCATCCAGGGCCGCAAGCAGGATACGCCGACCGGCCTGCATGTGCTGGACATCTCGAATCCGGCCCGCCCCTTGCGCCTGGGCTACTTTCGCACTCACGCTCATGATCTGGCTCTGGTCGGCCACATCGTATACCTCGCCGACGAGGGGCAGTTGATTGCGGTGGACGTTTCCGACCCCACGGCGCCGAAACAGATCCGTTCGGTGCCCACTCCCAACAACAACTTTGAACTGCGCCTGGTTGCCAGCGGCAGTCGCCTCTACCGCCTCTCCACCCACCTGGAGGTCTTCGAGCTGTCCGGCCCCTCCGGTCCGACCCTCCTTGGGGGTCTGCGGGTGGAGGCTTCGGGGCCGGGCGGTAGCGGTCTGGCCGTGAGTGCAAGCCGGGCGTACGTGCCGGCCGGCATGCGCGGGCTGGTGGTAATCGACGTCTCGGATCCGACGCGCCTGCGGGAGTTGGCGGCGTACGCGCAACCCGGATCGGCCACCGGCATCACCATCTCGGGCACGACTGCATACTTGGCGAACGGTCCGGCGGGGGTTGAAGTGGCGGATCTCTCCGACCCGAGCTCCGCGGTTCTGGGATCCTGCAAAACAGCCGGATATGCCCGTGAGGTGGCGGTCTCGCGGGACACGCTCTACGTGGCCGATGAAGGCGGCGGCCTGGTGATCCTGAGGAGCACCAGCGCCCCGCCCGGATCCCCTCCTGCCCCGGCCCGCGGCGCGGAGGTTCCGGTGGCGCCCCCGCAGCCGCCCATCGCCACCTTGCCGCCACGCCCGGCTCCAGTGCGCCGGGACGGGCCGGCCTCGACCTGCACCGTTGTCAGCTCTCTCGATTCCGGCCCTGGCACCCTCCGCGAGTGCCTGCAACGCGTCCGCAACGGTGACACCATCACCTTCGATGCCTCTGTTTTTTCCCCGAACCGTCCCGCGCGCATTCTGGTCGAAAGCCCCCTGCCCAACCTCCAACAGGGCGGCCTCACTATCGACGCCAGCCACGCCGGCGTGATACTGGACGGGAGCAAGGCGCCGCCCGGGACGGCTGGGCTGCGCCTGCACTCGGACGGCAACACGATCAAGGGCCTCCAGATCCTGTCGTTCCACAACGGCATCGAGACGTGGTCGTCCTGCGGAAACGTGATTGGAGGCGACCGGCGCAAAGGCCGCGGCCCGCTGGGCGAAGGCAACCTGTTGAGCGGCAATCTCCGGGGCGGGGTGTGGCTCGACATGTTCAGCAATCACAACCTGATCACCGGCAACTACATCGGCACAACCCTGGACGGCCTGGCCGCCCTCGGGAACGACAACGGCGTCTTCATCTCCGGTTCTATCGACAACGTGATCAAGGGAAACCTGATTAGCGGCAACGGCATCGGCCTCGTGGTCACGGACTGGTCCCCGGGCTTCAATGCACTGGTCGGCAACTCGATCGGCACGGACGCCGCCGGCAGGGATCTGCCGCACGATGGACTCGGTGTCATGATCACCTCGGGAGTGGGATTCAACCGAATCGGCGGGACATCGCCCGGGGAAGGCAATGTGCTGGCCAAAGGCGGAATCGTCCGGTTCTCGGCCGGGGCCGGCAACCTCGTACTCGGGAATTCGATGAGCGGCGCGCACCTCGGCGTCTGGGTTGACGACAGGGCTTCGCGGGCGTTCGTGGGCGGCGCCACCGACGGCGAGCGGAATCTGATGAGCAACGCCGGCAGTGGAGTGCAAGCCGGGACCGACTACAACTTCGTCGCCGGCAACCAGATCACGGGCGCGGGCGGCGGTGGCGTCAGGATCAGCCAGGGAGAACACAACTGGGTTCAAGGCAATCTGGTCACACGCGGTTCCGGAAGCGGCGTCGAGGTTGATGGCTGGCGCTGGAACACGATCCGGCGAAACCAGATCTACGCCAACGGTGGAAAGGGTATCCTCGCCAACCGGGGCATTGCCGCTCCGGTCATCACCGCCGTGACGGCCACCAGCGTCTCCGGCACGGCGTGCCCGGGTTGTGAAGTGGAGATCTTCTCGGATAACGAGGACGAGGGCCGCCTGTTCGAAGGCAGCGCCGTTGCCGAGGCGTCGGGCGTTTTCGCGTTCACCAAGCGCAGCCCGCTCGTCGGCCCGAACGTGACGGCTACCGCGACCGACCGGGAAGGCAACACCTCCGAGTTCTCGGCAGCCAAGGCGGTTCCGAAGCCGCAGTGAGGAGAAAACAGGCCGGGTACCCTTTGGGTGGCCTGTCCTACCTTGGCTATAATCAGGGTGATTCGTCCGATAGTAGTGTAGGAGCGTTCACGGCCATGAAACGTATCGGAATTCTGACTGGCGGCGGGGACGTGCCCGGCCTCAACTCGGTGATCAAAGGGGTGGTCTACCGCGGCAGCGAAATCGGCTGCGAGGTGATCGGCATCCGGCGAGGCTGGGAGGGCCTGACCCACGTCAACCTGGAAGACCCGGCCAGCCGGGCGCGCTACATCCTGCCTCTGAACCGGGAGAACACGCGGACCATCGATCGCACCGGCGGCACCTTCCTGCACACCACGCGCACCAATCCCTCCAAGATGAAGTCGCTGCCCGAGCATTTGAAGGACCGCGAGTTCCCGAAGTCGGAGGTCACCAAGGGCGGCGTCACCAGCACGATCTACGACGTCACGCCGCAGGTACTCAAGAACCTGGAGAGCCTAGGCATCGATTACCTGATCGCCATCGGCGGGGACGACACCTTGAGCTACGCGGCCCAACTGGACCGCGCCGGCGTCAGGGTGATCGCCATCCCCAAGACTATGGACAACGACGTGCAGAACACCGAGTACTGCATCGGCTTCTCGACGGCCATCACCCGCGCCACGGACGCCATCGAGCGCCAGCGGACCACGGTGGGTTCGCACGAGCGCATCGGGGTGTTCCGCGTCTTCGGGCGGGACGCCGGCCACACGGCTCTCTACACGGCCTACGTCAGCTCGTTGCGCTGCTGCATTCCGGAGCACAGGTTCGACTTGGAGAAGCTGATCGACCTGCTGCTGACCGACAAGCGCAACAACCCCAGCAACTACTCCATGGTGGTGCTCTCGGAAGGCGCCGAGTGGGAAGGCTACCGGATGCGCGAGTACGGAGAGGCCGACGCTTACGGGCACCGCAAGAAGGCCAATGTGGGCGAGGACCTGAGCGACGAGATCAAGCGGCGGACCAAAGAGGAGACCGTGGTCAGCGACCTGACTTACGAGCTGCGCAGCGGCGAGCCGGATTTCATCGACAAGATGGTGGCCTCCACCTTCGGCAACATGGCGCTGGAGTGCGTGCTGGAGAACGCGACCGGGGTGATGATGGCCATCCAGAACGGCTGCTACGTGCAGGCGCCCATCCCGGACCCGAAACTCGGGCCGCGCACGGTGGACGTGGCGACCATGTACAACACCGAGCGGTGCCGGCCCAACTACGCCCACAAGACCGGGCTGCCGATCTTCCTGACGCGGGCGTAGGGGCGAGGCATGCCTCGCCCCTACCGCTGGTTTCGGCGGCAGCCGCAACTGGACGACGAACTTCGCCGGCGGATCAAGGCCAGTTTCGAAGAGGCGGCGGGCGACGAGGAGCATTTCCCCTCCACCATTGACCCGCGCATTTATCACGTCCAACTGATCCTGGAGTACTTCGGCGAGCTGACGGGCAAGCGGGTCCTGGACGTGGGTTGCGGCAAGGGGCGTTTTGCGCGGGTGCTGGCCGAGCGGCATCCGCTCGCCCGAATCTGGGGCCTGGACATCTCGGAAGCCATGCTGAAGTTCGCGCCGCCGGGGATCCGGGTATGCGCCGGCTCGATGACGGAGCTGCCTTTCCCGGACGGCGCTTTCGACGCCGCCTATGCCACCGAGTCGCTCGAGCACGCCGTCGAGATACCGGCCGCGGTGAGCGAGATGTGCCGGGTGCTGAAGCCCGGCGGGCGGCTGGTGATCATCGACAAGAACGCCGGGCAGTGGGGTCGCCTCCAGACGCCCGAGTGGGAGAGATGGTTCCATCGCCAGGAACTGGAACGGCTGCTGGGCCGGCACTGCTGCCAGGTCTCGAGCCGCTTCATCTCCTACTGGGAAGATGTGCCGCCGGACGGGTTGTTCCTGGCCTGGCTGGCGCAGAAGTAGCTACACTGTAGGAATATCCGGCATGAACTCAGCCACCAGTCAGCCTCTGTTCCAGGAAGTAGTCGAGACGGAAGGGCACCTGATCGACTCGCACCTCATGGAGCGGATTTTCGACACGGTGGTGGCCTGCCAGGGTCAGTTCGCGGTCGAGGAGTTCCGGATCGGCCGGACCAACAGCGAGCCGTCGTACTTGCGCCTGCGGGTGGAGGCGCCGAGCCGCGAGTCGATCGGGACCATGCTCCAGCAGTTGCTGGGCCTGGGGTGCACCCCGGTGGACAGCGCCGACGCGGCCCTGGCGACCGTCGAGCGCGACCGTTGCGCCCCCGAGGACTTCTACTCGACCACCAACCACCGCACCCTGGTGCGCTACCGGCAGCAGTGGATCGAGGTCGAGGACCAGCGCATGGACGCGCTCATCGTCCTCGAGGACGGCCGGGCGCGCTGCCGCCGCTTGCGGGACCTGGGCGCCGGCGACCGGGTAGTGGTGGGCCTGCGCGGCATACGGGTGCTGCCCGAGGCCAAGGAGCGGGACCGGCTGGCGTTTGCCTTCATGAGCCAAGGAGTGTCGTCGGAACGCCAGGTGGACACCGCGGTTCAGCAGACCGCGGCGCTGGTGCGCCAAACCCTGGCCGCCGGCCGCAAGGTGGTGGTGGTGGCAGGCCCGGTAGTGGTGCACACGGGAGGCGGCGAGGCGCTGGCGCGGCTGATCCGGGGAGGTTGCGTGCAGGTGGTGCTGAGCGGCAACGCGCTGGGCGTGCACGACGTCGAGGCGGCCCTGTTCGGAACGTCTCTGGGCGTGCGCCTTTCCGACGGGCGCCAGGAAGAGCACGGCCACCGCAACCACATGCGCGCCATCAACGCCATCTTCCACGCGGGCGGCATTCGCCAGGCCGTCGAGAGCGGACGCCTGACCAGCGGCATCCTCTACGAGTGCGTGCGCGCCGGAGTTCCCTTCGTGCTGGCCGGCAGCCTGCGCGACGATGGCCCGCTGCCGGAGACCATCACCGACATGAACGAAGCGCAGGACGCTTACGCGCGGGAGCTCCGCGAGGCCGGCCTGGTGCTGTGCCTGGGCTCGATGCTGCACTCGATCGCCGTAGGCAACATGCTGCCCAGCCGGGTCCGGCTGGTCTGCGTGGACATCAACCCCGCGGTGGTCACCAAGGTGAGCGACCGCGGCACGGGCCAGGCGTTGGGCGTGGTTACCGACGTGGGGCTGTTCCTGGAGTCCCTGGCCAAGGTTCTGGTGGAAGCATGAAGCGACCCGCGTACACCGAAGAGCACGCCCGGGCCGGCATCCGGGCGCCCTTGCCGGAAATCGAGACCTGGCCCAACCAGTACGCGGGCTACGAGATCGAGATCGTAGTGCCGGAGTTCACTTCCGTCTGCCCCAAGACCGGGCTGCCGGATTTCGGCAAGATCACGCTGCGCTGCGTCCCCGACCGGCGCTGCCTGGAGCTGAAGTCATTCAAGTTGTACCTGCTGGCCTACCGCAACCTGGGGATCTTCTACGAGAATGCGGTGAACCGCATCCTGCGGGACGTGGTCGCGGCGGCCCGGCCGGTTTCGGTCACCGTTACCGGCGAGTTCACGCCGCGTGGCGGCATTTCGACGCGGGTGACGGCAAGCTGGAGCAAGAAACGTGGCCAACGAGGATCTGAGCGCTGAGGAGCTGAGCGCAGTAATCGGCGAGATCCGCGACCGGGTGCGGGCGCGTCACCCGCAGGGCTCGGCCGCGGGGCTGCCCCTGCCGGACCTGCTGCCCGTGTTGCATGCGCGCGACACCGCAGAGGCCAAGGTGGCCGCCATCGGCACGGTGAATCCGCGGCCGCCGGGCATCCTCAACAGCGTGGTTCAGTCCCTCAAGCGGCTGGTGGCGCGCCTGCTGGACTGGCACGTGCGCGAGCAGGTCGAGTTCAACCGCGGGGTGATGACGGCGATCGAGGCCATCCTGGAGGCGCTCAACGAGAACAACCGGGCCCTGGAGCGGCTGGCTGGGCAGGCCGATGAATTGCGCCAGGAGGCCGAGCAACTCAAAGACGTGCGCTCCCACTGGGAGGCCTGGCGGCGGGACTGGGAGCAGAAGCTGGCCACCAACGAGATGCAGTTCCTCCGGAGCGTGGCCGACCTCCAGGCCGCCTTCCAGCACCGGGTCTCCCTGATGGAAAGCAATCTGCGCGACCTGGCGCGCAGCCAGCACGCGGATTTCACCGGGGCGCTGGACCGCTCGGGGGCAGAAATCCAGAAGCGCTTGTGGGCGGACCTGGAGAGGATCCGCCTGGAGTTCGAGCGGCTCATCCACGCGGAGCTGCGGCTGGTGCGACAGCGCGCAGTCCTGGCGCCGCCTGCTGTTGCCGCGCCTGCCGTGGCGGCCGAGGCGCCCGCTCCGCAGATCGACTGGCTGGCCTTCGCCGAGCGCTTCCGGGGCTCGCGCGAATACGTCAAGGAGAGACAGCGCGTCTACCTGCCGCGGTTCCAGGGCTGCCAGGCGGTGCTGGATCTGGGCTGCGGGCGCGGGGAGTTCCTGGAGCTGCTGAAGGAAGCCGGCGTGCCGGGGCGCGGCATCGACCAGCAAGAGGAGGCGGTGGCGCTGTGCCGCCGCCACGGACTGGAGGCCGAGCGAGCCGAGATTTTTTCCTATCTGGCGGAACTGCCGGAGGGCTCCCTGGACGGCATTTTCTCGGCGCAGCTCGTCGAGCATCTTCCGCCGGCGCGCGTGCCCGAGCTGATTCGGCTGTGCGCCGCTGGTCTGAGGCGGGGGGGCCTGCTGGTCATCGAGACCCCCAACCCGGAGTCGCTGGCCATTTTCGCCACGCACTTCTATCTGGATCCGACCCATCAGCGTCCGGTGCCCCCGGCTTTGCTGGTGTTCTACCTGGAGGAAGCGGGTTTCGGGGGCCTCGAAGTGGCGCGCTTCGAGCCCGACGGGCTGGACTACGCGGTCTTCGGGCGCAAGCTGGGGTGAGGGCCACACCGGCACGAGCGCCTGTGCCCCGGCAAGTTGCGGCTGGACTGCCGATGTGTTATGCATAGAGTTAAGTTTCCTCTTGTTGTCTGGCTCCCAAGCACGAGCCCCGCGAGAGAACACGTATGCTGACTGGCAATTCAAGGAGTGGAATCATGGACTCCCCTAATCGCAGGTTCATCCGTCCTCCCCTGGTCGAGCCCAAGGAGCAGCCGAACCAGCAGCGGCGCAACAACGACCACCAGAACAGAAAGAACATCCCGCCGGAGCAGACCAACGCCGAGAATTTCTACTACCTCAAGCAGATGCAGGCGCGGACCCCGATGGTCGTCGTGCTCCAGGACGGGGAGACGCTGGAGGGCGTCATCGAGTGGTACGACAAGGGGAGCCTGAAGATCCACCGCGACGGGCAGCCCAACCTGCTGGTGTTCAAGTCCAGCATCAAGTACCTGTACAAGGCCTCCGGCTGAGAGGCGGAGACCGGGGACCACTCCGGGCCAGGTCGGCGGGCCGACACCCGAGAGCGCCGGCAAACCTCCACTGTCGTGGCTGCCAAGACGGTAGTCTTACCCCACCTGCGAGCCTGTCCCGGCGGGCGCCGACTGGGCGGAACAATTCCTCGCCGCATACGTATATCTGCTAGAGGGTGAGCGCAGACCCGTAAACTACCGCGGAGGAAGTGCGCATGGCCATTAACGGCAGGAAAAATCATCGCGGGCGCCGCCGCTGGATCTGGGGGGCCGGCATTCTGATAGTGCTGGCCGGCACGATCCTCGGCCTTCGAGCGGCTCTGCGACCCAACCACCAGATCGACCCGTCCAAGCTGGCCAGCGTCGAGCGCGGCGATATCGCCCGCTCGGTGGTGGCCACCGGCAAGATCGAGCCCCTGGTCAAGGTCGAAGTCAAGTCCAAGGCCAGCGGTATCGTCAAGCAGCTCTTCGTCCACTACAGCGACCTGGTGCGCAAGGGCCAGGTGCTGGCGGAGCTGGACAAAGAGGAACTGCAAGCCCGAATGAGAGAAGCCCGGGCCGCGCTGCTGGCCGCCCAGGCCGCCGAGGAAGCCTCCAACGCGACCTTCGAGCGCAACAAGGTCGAGGCCGAGGGCCCCGACCTGCCGTTCCTCAAGGCCGGCATGGAGCGGGGGCGCAAGCTCCACACCCAAGGGCTCATCGCGCAGTCGGTCATGGAGGACGCCGAGAAGGCCTACCAGATGGCCCTCAACAAGCAGATGATGGCGCTGCGCAACGTCTCGGTCAGCCGGGCGGAGGTGGCCCGCGCCAGGGCCCAGGTGGCGCAGGCCCAGGCCAGCCTCGACCGCGCCGACGAGGACCTGCGCAACTCCACCATCGTCAGCCCCATGGACGGCATCGTGCTCTCCCGTGACGTCGAGGTCGGCGACGCCGTAAGCTCCATCCTGGTGCTGGGCTCGCAGGCTACCAAGATCATGATCCTGGGCGACGTCAGCGACGTTTACGTGCTGGGCAAGGTGGACGAGGCCGACATCGGCAAGGTCTACCTCGGCCAGCCCGCCCGCATCGTGGTCGAGTCCTTCAAGGACAAGAAGTTCGGCGGCAAGGTCACCAAGATCTCCCCGCTGGGCGTCGAGAAGGACAACGTCACCACCTTCGAGGTGCGCGTTTCGATTCGCAATCCCGGCGGCGAGCTTAAAGCCAAGATGAGCGCCAACGCCGAGATCATCCTCGAGGAGAAGAAGAACGTCCTGCTGGTCCCCGAGGCGGCGGTCATCTACGACAAGCAGCGCAACAGCTTCCTCGAAGTCCCCGACCCGGCCACCGAGAAAGGCCGCCGCCAGGTGGCGGTCAAGCTGGGCATCTCCAACGGCATTAAGACCGAGCTGGTTTCCGGGCCACAGCCAGGGCAGAAGGTGATCTTGCAGTAGCGGAAGGCGCTTCCCCATGACCTTCCGCGATTTGCTGCTGGACACCCTGCGCACGCTCTGGGCGCACAAGCTGCGCACCTTCCTCACCATGTTCGGCATCGCCTGGGGCATCGTGTCGATCACCCTGATGGTGGCGGCCGGCGAGGGCCTGCGCGTGGGGCAGCAAAAGGTGGCGGACAGCTTCGGCAAGGACATCATGATCTTCGTGGCCGGGCGGACCTCGTTACAAGCCGGGGGCGTGCGCGCCGGCCGCGGCATCCAGTGGGAGGAGACGGACTACCGGTTCGTCGAGAAGGAAGCTCCCGCCTGCCAGTATGTGATGCCGGAGCTGGGCAACGGCGCCCCGGTGCACTCGAGCTTCAACAGCGCCTCGCTGCTGGTGACCGGCGCGCTGCCTCCCTTCGCCGAGATACGCACCATTCCGGTGAGCGAGGGGCGGTTCTACAACTGGGAAGACCAGGCCGAAGCCCGGCGCGTGGCCTTCCTGGGCAGCGACGCCAAGAAGCAGCTTTTCGGCACGCGCGCCGCGCTGGGCCAGACCATCCACCTGGGTGCCATCCCCTACACGGTGATCGGCGTGATGCAGGAGAAAGAGCAGGACTCCAGCTACGACGGCCGGGACATCAACAAAGTCTTCGTGCCGTTCAGCTCGGTGCTCCGTGATTTCCCCAACCGGCCGCCCGCGACGGCGCGTTCGATCGACCGCATGCTGGTGGTTCCCAAGTCGGTCGAGCAGCATGAGGTCTGCAAGTGGCAGGTACGCCGCGCCCTGGCCCGCTACCACGGCTACGATCCCCGCGATGAAGAGGCCGCCCACGTTTGGGACACCGTGGAGAACGCCAAAGCCTTCCGCCAGATGACCGACGGCATGAAGTATTTCCTGGGCGCCGTGGGGCTGGTCAGCCTTTTTCTGGGCGGCATCGGCGTGATGAACGTGATGCTGGTGGCGGTGCGCGAGAGGACGCGTGAGATCGGCGTGCGCAAAGCCGTAGGCGCCACGCGGGGCTCCATCCTGGGGCAGTTCTTCGTCGAGACCATTATCGTGGTGATGCTGAGCGGCGGGGCGGGCATGGGCTTCGCCGTGGGGGTGTGCTCGCTGGTGAACACCCTCAAGATGCCGCAGTACTTCGCCGGCTTGCTGGTGAGTTGGAATGCGGGCCTGGCGGCCTTCGCGCTGCTGGGCACGGTGGCGCTCCTGTCGGCGCTGTACCCGGCTAACCGCGCCGCGGCGGTCGATCCCATCGAAGCGCTGCGCTACGAGGCGGGAGCGTAGGAACATGCTGGCCGAGATTCTCCGCCAGGCCTGGATCGCGCTGCGGCGCAGCCCGCTGCGGAGCTTCCTCACCATGCTGGGCATCACCTGGGGCGTGGTGGCGGTGGCCATCCTGATCGCCTACGGCGACAGCTTCCGGGGCGTGCTGGTGCGCGCCTTCGACGCTTTCGGCCACAGCGCGGTGGTGTGCTGGCCGGGACAGACCAGCGAGCAGGTCGGGGGCGAGCGCGCCGGCCGGCGCACCCGCTTCGAAAGGGAGGACATGGAGGCGGTGCGCCAGGAAGCCACGCTGGTCAAGCACGTGAGCCTGGAGACGGTGCGGTGGTGGGGCATCTCCTACGGCGACCGGCTGGCCAATACCGCCATCCGCGGGGTGTACCCGGAATACGGCTTGATCCGCAACGAAGTGCCCAG
Source organism: uncultured Solibacteraceae bacterium (assembly GCA_964353255.1). Taxonomy (GTDB): domain Bacteria; phylum Acidobacteriota; class Terriglobia; order Bryobacterales; family Bryobacteraceae; genus VFZS01. The sequence continues at coordinate 12,053 of CAYGVJ010000152.1, forward strand.
CGAAGGCCGCTGGATCAGCGCCGAGGACATGCTCGAGCGCCGGCGCGTGGTGTTCCTGGGCGGCATGCTGCGCCAGCGGCTGTTCAGCGGGCGTCCGGCGGTGGGCGAGACGGTGCACATCCAGGGCGCGCGGTTCACGGTCATCGGGACGATGGAACGCAAGATCCAACTGAGCAACTACTTCACCAGCGATGACGAGTCCTGCTGGATCCCCTACGCCACCGCCTCCGACCTGTGGGACGCCCGCTACGCCAGCGTGCTGGTGTTCTCCTCGCTGGCGCCCCAGTTCGAGCCTAAGGCAATGCAGCAGGTGCGGGCGGCCATCGGCAAGCGCCAGCGGTTCTCGGCCACCGACAAGCGCGCCATCCAGATGTTCGGCCGGCAGGAGTTCCGGCCGGTGATTGACGGCATCACCATCGGGCTTCAGGTGCTGCTGGTCTTCATCGGCGCGCTGACGCTGGGCATCGGCGGGGTGGGGGTGATGAACATCATGCTGGTGTCGGTGGATGAGCGGGTGCGGGAGATCGGCCTGCGGCGGGCGCTGGGAGCGCGCCGGCTGCACATCCAGGCGCAGTTCCTCTCCGAGGCCCTGGCGCTGACCGTGATCGGCGGCCTGGCAGGCATCGCGCTGGCCTACGGCGTAGCCCTGGTCACCGG
>CAYGVJ010000153.1:0-12655 GCA_964353255.1 uncultured Solibacteraceae bacterium
CCTCGACAAGGTACGCCGCTGTAAAGAATTAAATGGGACGGCACACTAGTAAGAGAGTCGAGCCCCGCTCAGAGAGCTTGCGCGCTCGGCAAGGGATGCGCATACACATCCTCCTGTCCCTAATCTCTTCGGGAAGCCGGGCGGCGTATTGCACCAAGAAGCACCGTACGACTGGGGCGAGAATCGCCCTACGATTCATCAGCCCGCTATACTGGGACGATAGCCACCCGTCGGGAAAGTCCTCTGTAGGGGCAGTCGCGTGGAAGACTCCATCCAGATCCGGGGAGCGCGGACCCACAACCTGAAGAACATCTCGCTGGAGCTGCCCCACAACAAGCTGATCGTGGTGACGGGGGTGTCCGGATCGGGCAAGTCCTCGCTGGTCTTCGACACGATTTACGCCGAAGGGCAGCGGCGGTACGTGGAGTCGCTGTCGGCCTACGCCCGCCAGTTCTTGGAGCGAATGGAGAAGCCGGACGTGGACTCGATCGACGGCATCGCCCCGCCCATCGCCATCCGGCAGAAGAACACCACGCGCACGCCGCGCTCGACGGTGGCTACCGCGACCGAGTTGTACGACTTCCTGCGGCTGCTGTGGGCGCGCGCGGGGCGGACCTACTGCCCCTCCTGCGGCGCGCGCGTGGAGCGCGACACGGTAGATCAAGTGGCCCGGCAGATCCTGGCCCGGCCCAGCGGCTCACGCTGGTACGTGCTGTTTCCGGTGCGCGCGGCGGAGACCGGCGCCCGGACCCAGGAACTCCGCGACCGGCTCTTCGACCTGCGCAAGAAAGGTTTCAACCGGCTCTACCAGGAAGGCCGCACCTTCGAGTTCTCCAGTCCCGAATCGCTGCTCGACATCGACTTCTCGAAGCCCCTGCTGGCGCTGGTGGACCGCCTGGTGGTGGGGCCGGACTGTCACCAGCGGGTCGTGGACTCGATCGAAATCTGCTACCGCGAAGCCGGAGAAGTGATCTTCGAAGAAGCGCGCGTGGAGGGGCCGGCCGAGCGTCTGCGGTTCAGCGAGAAGTTCGCCTGCAAGCGCTGCAACCTCGAGTTTCTGGAGCCGGAGCCGCGCCTGTTCAGCTTCAACAGCCCCTTCGGGGCGTGTCCCCGCTGCCAAGGCTTCGGCAACACCATCGACTACGACGAAGACCGGGTGATTCCGGACAAGCACCGGACGCTGGCCGGGGGAGCGATCGAGCCCTGGACGAAGCCCCATCACCGCTCCTGCCTGGAAACCCTAAAGCGCCATGCTGCCGGCAAAGTGCGCCTCGGGACGCCCTACTGCGAACTGACCGCGCAAGAGCGGGAAATTGTCTGGAACGGAACCGGCCGTTTCCCCGGCATTCACGGCTTCTTCCGGCACCTGGAGACCAAGAAGTACAAGCTGCACGTGCGCGTGTTCCTGAGCCGCTATCGCGGCTACGCCGAGTGTCCGGAGTGCCGCGGCGCGCGCCTGCGGCGGGAGGCGCTGTGGGTGCGCGTGGGCGGCCGCAGTCTGGCCGAGGTTACGCGGCTGAACATCGCCCAGGCCAAAACCTTCTTCGACGAGCTGGAGCTGAGCCCGGAGGAGCTGGGAATCTCCGAGCGGATTCTGGCCGAGATCCGGCAGCGCTTGAAGTTCTTGAACGACGTGGGCCTGGAGTACCTGACCCTGGACCGGCTGTCTTCGACGCTCTCGGGCGGCGAGGCGCAGCGCATACAGCTCGCCACCTGCCTTGGCTCACGGCTGGTGGGCGCCTGCTACGTGCTGGATGAACCCTCGATCGGGCTGCACAGCCGGGACACGGGCCGGCTGATCCGGATTCTGGAGGAACTGCGCGAGCTGGGCAACACCATCGTAGTGGTCGAGCACGACGCCGACATCATCCGCGCCGCCGACCACGTCGTGGACCTGGGGCCCGGCGCGGGCGAGAGCGGTGGAAGGGTCGTCTTTGAAGGCCCCTGCGCCGCGCTGATGGCCGACGGGGCCGGTTCGCTTACCGCGGGCTATCTGCGCGGCGAATTCAGGACCAGCCGCCTTCGCGCGCGCCGCAAGCGCGATGCGAAGCGTGTTCTGAAGGTCCGCGGCGCGAGCCTGCACAACCTCAAGGACCTGGAGGTCGGCATCCCGCTGGGGATGCTGGTGGCGGTCACGGGCGTCTCCGGTTCGGGGAAGTCCACGCTGGTGCATGATGTCCTCTACAAGTCGCTCGAAGCTCTGCGTAAGACCGGCGCCGCCGAACGGGACGAGGAAGCTGCCGAGAGCGCCGCGAAGCTCGCTTGCCGGAGGCTGGAAGGCGCGGAGCTGATACGCCAGGCGGTCTTGGTCGATCAATCGCCCATCGGGCGCACCCCGCGCTCGAACCCGATCACTTACATCAAAGCGTTCGACCTGATCCGCAACCTGTTTGCCTCGACCCTGGAGGCCAAGCGGCGCGGCTACACTCCGGGACACTTCTCCTTCAACATCCCCGGCGGGCGCTGCGAAACCTGCCAGGGCGACGGCACGGTCACTGTCGAGATGCAGTTTCTGGCGGACGTGGAGCTGGTTTGCGAAGACTGCAAAGGCACGCGCTACCAGAGCGGCATTCTGGAAATCCTCTACCAGGGCCTGAACATTCACCAGGTGCTCCAGTTGACTATCGACGACGCGCTGGCCTTCTTCGCCGGCGTGCCGCGGCTGGCTTCCCGGCTGCGGGTGCCGGCGGAAGTGGGGCTGGGTTACCTGCGGCTGGGGCAGTCGGCCACGACGCTTTCCGGCGGCGAGGCGCAGCGGGTGAAACTGGCGGCGCACCTGGCGCAGGCCACCTGCGAGGGCGCGCTCTACCTGTTCGACGAGCCGACCACCGGCCTGCACTTCGACGACATCGCCAAGCTGCTGGGAGCCTTCGAGCGGCTGATCGAGCACGGCGGGAGCGTCCTCACCATCGAGCACAACCTGGAGGTGATCCGGGCCGCCGACTGGGTGATTGACCTGGGGCCAGAGGGCGGCGACGCCGGCGGCCGCATCGTGGCTGAGGGCACCCCCGAGCAGGTGGCCACCGTGAGCCATTCATACACCGGACAGTTCCTGAGAAGAGCGCTGGCAGGTTGAGGTCCGCTCAGCGCCTCTCCCAGGGTTTGAGGCTCCAGAAGGCAGAGGGCGACAGGATGCGGATGCCTCTGAACGGATCCAGCTCCAGGAGGTCAGCGTCCCCCGTGATGACGTATTGAGCGCGCGCCGAAACTGCACATTCGAGGATCCGGTCGTCGTCCGGATCACGACATGCACGGATGCGCCTGAACGGCTCCACCCAGTGGCAGACGTTGGTATCGAAGACGGCGCGGATCACCGGGACCTGGCTGCCCGCCGGCTGGGCCGTGTCTCACGCGGTTGTCGCTGTTGCCTGCGGAACTGGTGAATCATCCGCACTACGTCTTGCTCGCTGCGGATGCCGAGTTCCTTGGCTTTGGCCTCGCCGTAAGCGAAGATCTCCTGCCACGCCTGCCGCTGCCTCCGGTAGCAGCGGAAGGCCTCCCGCATCAGTTCGCTCATGGTCCGGTTCTCTTCCCGGGCCAGCCCCTCGGCCTGCTCCAGCATCTCCGGGGGGAACGTGACCGAGAGCACTCTGCTGTTGCGCACGCTCACCTCCTCAGGACATTGTATTACAAAGTCCTGCCGCCGCGCCGCTTCCCGGAGTTATCTCACCAGCGGCGTCAGGACGATGCGGCGGAACTCAACTACCCCGTGGTCGCCCTGTAGGCTGATGGGGCCGGGCTCGCCCTCGTTGGGGTCGGTGGCGATGGCGGTGAGGCCCTCGATTTCCTGCCGGTCGATGAGCTTGACGCCATTCAACATCACGGTGACCTGGCGGCCCACCAGGCGTATGTCGTAGGTCTGCCACACGCCGGGCGGCTTGCTGGCGTTCACGGTGGGGACAATGCGGCTGTAGATCGCGCCGTTGCTGTGGGTGCTCAGCGGCCGGCCGTAGTCCTCTAGTATCTGGACCTCGTAGCGGCCGCGCAGGCCAAGGCCGCTGTTGGAGCCCTTGTGGACGCGATATTCGACGCGCAACAGGAAGTTCCAGAACTTCTGGTCCGTGGCCAGGTTGTTGGCCCCTCCGGGAGTAGTGAGGATCCCGTCTTTCACCGCCCAGCCCAGGTCCCTACCGGGCACGACGGGGAGCCAGCCGGAGAGATCTCTACCGTTGAACAGCGCAACGGGGTGGCCCTCGCGCCAGGAGCCGTCATCTTTGTCGGTGATGATGGCGGCACGCTTGCCGAGCCATTTCACCGGCGGCTGGCCTTCCAGCGAGAAGGCGCCCTGCAACTGATCGTTGACCAGGCGCGCGGTATAAACTCCGCGCGTCGGGGGCTGATCGGGCTCACGTCCCCGCCAGCGGCGGAGGAAGCTGAAGCGCAGCTCGCCGTTCTGGATGGCGAGGTCCTCTATGGTGTCCATCTGCCCGCCGGGCGCGCCGACGAACTTGCCCCTGGGCGCGGCTGATCCCGCGTCACTGACCTCCAGCCACCAGGCGCGAGCGCGCTGCTCGCCGGGCACGGTGATGTCCCAGCGTCCGTTGAACTGCTCATCGGCGGAGGAGGCCAACAGGCCGATCGCCAGCAGCAAGAGCCCCGTAAGACCCATAACGCGCTTACTGTAGCACAGCCCGCCCCGCGCGGGAACTACAGCACCACCGTCGCCAGCTCCACGGCGGTGCGGGGGCCTTCCACCACCACGATGCCGGTCTCGGTGACGTGGTGGGATCAAACGGCTGGCCTCAACACTTTTTGACTATGTCGTCCATTTTTTCAATGAACCGTTTCCGAAGAGCGGTGTTTTGCGGGTCGCGCAGCTCCCGAAGGTACTCCTCAAACTCGGCCTTCACGGCTTCATAGAAGGCCGTCCGGTTCAGTACATACGGAGAGCCCCCTGCTCCGAGTGGTTTGACCATTTCACCCGTGGGTATGACCCGCCAGATGACCCAGCCTCGCGTTTCGGCCTCGTGGAGGATCGCGTGTCGAACTCCTTTGACGAACCTCTCGGCGACTCTACGGCCCGCGAACTCCTCCCGGATTCGGGGGCGTTCCAGGAACATTTTGAACGGCCGCATTGTGGACGGTCCTCGGGGACGGATGCACGGCCCCTTAGGATAAGTGCACGGTCCCGCAGGCTGAGGCGGCGAGGCCGGGGCGGCCCGGAATGACTGGAGCGTCTCGATAAGGAGACAGCAAAGAGCCATGATGGAAAACCCAGGCACCACAACATCGCGTCCACTATCCTCCGGCAAGGTCGCGCAATCTGCGGGCGCGTCATCAGGGACTTCGACGTCCAGCCTCGAGTCGGCCCTTTGCAGGGCCTCAATGCAGGAAAGGAACCGCTCCCGAATCCGCCGCTCAAAAACCTCCACAGCGCAGCGCCAAGCGTCCTCGTCGTCCGCAAGGGCGCCATCGGTTCGAATGAGACGCTTCCTAAGCTCGGTCCATTGCCTATCCGTGAAACCACGACATATCTGAACCGCTCTTTTCGCGACCGGCACTCGAGCCCTCCCTTCGTGCGCTCTGAAAAGCGTGGAACTACAGAGCCGGTCAGCCGTCGAGCAGGACCGCTGGTAGCTCCTTGTCCCGCCAGCCTAGTCGCTGCATCGCGCGTCGCACGGGCGTTTGAACGTGCGACGGCGCGTTACAGACATACTCGCGCGCCCGATCATAAGTGGTCGCCGCTCGGTCCCTTCCGGACTCCAACTCCCTCAAGTAACAAACAGCGTCCTCAGGGCTAAACTCGCACCCGCGCTTTTCGCGCCAGTTCGAGGGTAACCCGGTCCAGATGGCGACGTCGATGTCTGGTTTCGCCGCCAGCCAATCGCGAAGTCTCTCCACGACCGGAGGCGGAACGTCGCACGCAGCGTCGCCGCCCGCAGTGAGGCAGTGAACATGGGTCAGGTCTGTGCCCTCGCGCTCCGCGAGGTTCTCAACCGCCTGCTCAGGGCGACCGAATTCGCTGAGTGCCCAATACGTAGGCTGCTCGTCGGAACCGGGCAGGATCACCAGCGTCAATCGCCCGTCTCTGGAGATCCTGGCGAACTCTATCGGGAGTCTCGGACCGTCGGACCGCCACTTGGTCTTGATTCTCAGGCAACCCGGACACCATATCAGTGAGCCCCAACCGATGACCGCGATATTCATCGCGTCAACTCCTCGGCCAATTGGCAGGCCTCCGTGGCGAAATCGATCGCTCTCCGGGCGTCGGATTCGTCGAAGAGGTCCCAGGGGGTCTGAAGCCCGTCTTCGTCGCCGTAAGAGATGGCGATGTGAACATCGGCGCCGAGTTGTCCCGCCAGAGCGATCAATCTCTCAACTTGCGGGCGGAGGTCTGCGGGGAATCGATCCTGCTCCAGCGCACGGTGCAGGGTTGTTCCGGGATCGTGAGTTCGCGGTACCGGCCCCAGAAGCGCGAGCGCCGTCTTGGCGGCATTCTCGACAGACAACTGGCAGTGTTCCACACATGCGCGCCACTGGCCGACGGCCATATTTTGGTTCGCTTCGGCGAGAAAGCCTTGAGCAACCCTCAACCGGTATTGAGCAGAGGAGCTGGGCTTCACCGTCAGGCGCTCCAGGAAAGCGACCAGGGGCCAGCGGGCGGGCTGTCCCAACGCCAGTCAAAGCCTTCCGGCGTTCGCTCCCGACGGAGGCCCAGTTGCTGGATGCGCCTCCGGAGCCCGTGAAGCAGTTCCGACGCGAAACCGCGCGGGTCGTAAAGGATCTGTCCGTCCAGCGCGATGTCGAGAAAGAGAGATGATACCGCGCCATGGAACTGCTCAGGCGTCTTCGCCAGGATCGAGATAGACCCGCGGCACTGTGACGGCAGAAACTCCTTCAGGTACAGACTCCTGTCGAATGCCTTCGGCGGCAGCCCTTCGGCGATCACCAAGAGGTCCCAATCACTCGTCCCGGACGCCTCGCCGCGGGCACGCGAACCGAACAGCACCACGGCAATGAGTCTGTCCGGCAGACCATTCGCGAGCGCCTCGACGACTCGCCCGGCCAGTTGGTCGGTCTCAACGCCAGCTTTCAGCATGCAGCCTCTCCTGGCGACTGCCATTCTCTAGTCTGCCATACAGTCGTCCGTGCGGGAAGGAGACAGCGAGACTACAGCACTACCGTCGCCAGCTCCACTGCGGAGCGGGGACCCTCGACGACCACGATGCCGGTCTCGGTGACATGGTAGTTGCGGAGGTCGGCTTCCGGGTCGTAGCCGATCAGGGTGTCCGCGGGCACTCGGACGTTCTTGTCCAGGATGGCGCGGCGGATGCGGGCGCGCCGGCCGATGTCGCAGTTGTCGAAGATGACCGAATCATCCACCACCGCCCCGGAGTGGACGCGCACGTAACGGCCGAGCACGGAGTTGCGCACCAAGCCGCCGGAGAGAATCGTGCCGCCGGAGATGACGGAGTCGATGGCCTGCCCGCGCCGTCCCTTTTCGTCGAAGACAAACTTGACCGGAGGATCCGAGTAGCCGGCCGTCATCAGCGGCCACTGGCGGTTGTACAGGTTCAGTTCCGGCTCCACCGAACGGATGTCCATGTTGGCTTCGTAGTAGGCCTCGATGGGCCCCACGTCGCGCCAGTAGGGCGGCTTGCCCGGTGGCTCGCCGGGAATGGAGTTGGTCCGGAAATCGTAGGCGTACATGGCGGACCGGCCGGCCAGGGAGGGCAGGATGTCCCGGCCGAAGTCGTGCGTGCTCTCGAGGTTGTCGGCGTCTTTCTTGATTTCCCGGATCAAGACCGGGGTCGAGAAGATGTAGTTGCCCATGGAGGCGAAGACCAGCTCGGGATCGCCCGGCATACTGGGCGCGTCCAGGCGCTTCTCGTGGAAGGCGACGATCTGCCCGTCCGGCTCGGTTTCAATCACGCCGAGTTCGGAAGCCAGCCGCTTGTGCACCGGGATGGCCGCTACGGTGACCTCCGCGCGCTTCTCCAGATGGAAGGCGATCATCTCGCGGATGTTCATCCGGTAGATGTGGTCGGCGCCGAAGATCAGCACCAGGTGTGGATCCGACTGTTCGATCAGATTCAAGTTCTGGTGGATGGCGTCGGCGGTTCCGAGATACCAGGATTCGTCGGCCGAGCGCATCTGCGCGGGGACCGGGATGATGAACTCCTTCTTCAAGGGACCGGCGAACTGCCAGCCGTCGCGCAGGTGCTGCAACAGGGACTGGCTCTTGAACTGGCTCAACACGTAGATCGAGTAGATGCCGGAGTTGATCAGGTTGCTCAGGACGAAGTCCACGATGCGGTACTTGCCTCCGAACGGCACAGCCGGCTTGGCGCGTTCCTTGGTCAGCGGATAGAGGCGGGTCCCTCTGCCCCCGGCCAGCACGATGGCGAGCACGCGAAGCTCCATCCGATCTCTCCACGGCCGGCTCGCGAGCGAACCGGCTCTTCGCCTTATTCTGTCACAGCCGCGCCGGGCCGGCGGAATGTGGTAGCTTGGGTGCCTGCCGCGAACATGCGCCCGCGCATAATCTTGCTGGTCGGTCTGCCCGGCTCGGGCAAATCCACTTACCTGGAGCGCATTGGGGCAACGGCGCTCTCCTCGGACGCGGTGCGCGGCCTGCTGGCCGACGACCCGACCGACCAGAGCATTCACGGGCGGGTCTTCGCCACGCTGCGCTACCTGCTGCGGCAACGGCTGGCCATCGGGCGCTCGGTTACTTACCTTGACGCCACGCACCTGACCTTGCGCGAGCGCCGGCCCTACATCCGTCTGGCGGAGTTGTACGACTCGACGATCGAGGCCATCTTCTTCGACGTGCCCCTGGAGGTGTGCCTGGAACGCAACCTGCGCCGCGACCGGATGGTGCCCGAGGAAGCCGTGCGCAAGATGGCCGCCAAGCTGGCGCCGCCGAGCGTGGAGGAAGGGTTCGCGAAGGTTACCGTGGTGCGCGAGTAACCGCTCGCTTACGCTCGCGGCTCAGAACAGAGCCGCGACCGTCAGGGAGCGGACCCGCGCTCGCTCCACAGCCTCAACCCAAACGACCACGCGATGGCCGGCAGCAGCGCCAGCAGGCCCGTGGCCGCGGCCAGAGCGCGCACCGTCACGCCGGCGTCCAGCAGGTGGCCGGCGGCGTAGCTGGCCACCGATCCGGTCAGCACCAGGAAGGCGAAGTCGGTCGAGAAGACGCGGCCGCGGAAGCGGTCTTCGGTCTGGAACTGGAGCAGCGTGGTCGAGCTGACCCACACGACCGAGCCGCCGGCGTGCGCCAGCACGATGGCGGCGCAGGCCAGCCAGATGGAGGGAGCGCCGGCGAGCCAAAGATAACCCAACCCGCAGGCGACAAACCCGAAGACGATGCTCAGGCGGAGGCGGGGCTGCTGTTGTCCGGTCCAATAACCGCTGGCCACCGGCCCAATGAGGGCGCCAATGCCCCTGGCCCCCATCAGCAGACTCATGCCCAGCATGGCGGCGCGCCGCTTATCCAGGCCCGCCGCACGCACCGGGAAGATCCGGTCGCCAAAGATGGGCAGGAACACCCAGTGCATGGCCATGAAGCCCAGGCCGGCCTTGACCAGCAGCGTGGCCAGCAATCGCCGGTCGCGCCGCACGTAGTTAATGCCTTCAGCGATGGGCGAGAAATCCACCAGGTCGCGCGCCTTGAGCGGCGCGGCCTGCGCCAAGTGAGGCTCAGGGACTCGCATGCCTGCTAGCACGGCCGCCGAGACCAAAAAGGAGAGCGAGTTCAGCACAAAGACGGTGTCGCGCCCGAAGAAGGCCGCCACCATGCCGCCCAGCGCCGAGCCCACCGCCAGGTTCAGCGACCAGGTCATCGAGGAGAGCGCGTTGGCCACTACCAGGTCCTTGCTCTCGGTGATGTTGGGCACGATGGCGCTGCGGCCGGGCTCGAAAAACGCCGCCATCACCGTCTCCAGCAGCAGGAGCGCGTATACCAGCCACACCATCTCGGCCCGGCTCACCAGCAGCATGCCCAGCACGACGGCCGCCCGCGCCAGGTCGGCCGCGATCATGACCCGTTTGCGGCTGACGCGGTCGTTGACCACCCCGGCGGTGGGCGCCACGAAGAACTGCGGCAGAACTTGCAGGACCACAGCCAGGGCCACCGATTGGGCGCTCCCGGTCAGCTCCAGCAGCAAGCTGTAGATGGCGATGGTGTACAACCAGTCGCCCATCTCGCTGATGATCTGCGCCAGCCACAGGCGGCGAAAGTTGGGGTTGGCGCGCACCAGGCGCCAGTAAGCCGCCAGCGAGAGCCCGCCCCCCTCCATATCAGGAACTGGTGTAGAGGCCCATGCGCCGCTTGACCAGCTCGACGGTGGCGTTGGCGATGGGCGTCACCCGCTCGGCGCCCTCGCGCAGGACCCGGTCCACGTAGCCGGGCTCGGAGACGATTTCCCGGTGCCGCTTCTGAAGAGGCGCCAAGCCGGCGACGGTCATCTCGGCAACCTCTTTCTTCAGCGTGCCGTACCGCATCCCGGCAAAGTGAGCCCGCATCTGCTCCGCGCTCCACTCACTGAAGGCCTGGTGGATGCTGAGCAGGTTCTCGACACCCGGGCTGAGCACCTGGAAGTCCACGCCTGGAGCCGAGTCGGTGGTGGCGCGCATGATCTTGCGGCGGATGACCTCGGGGGGATCGAGCAAGGCGATGGCATGTCCGGCGCCGGCCGCGGACTTACTCATCTTCTTGGTGGGGTCGTCCAGGCCCATGATGCGCGCGCCCACCATAGGCAGGCGTGTCTCCGGGACCACGAAGGTCTCGCCGTAGAGCGAGTTGAAGCGCTGGGCGATGTCGCGGGTGAGCTCGACGTGCTGCGTCTGGTCGTCGCCCACGGGGACCACCGCGGCCTGGTACAGTAGGATGTCGGCGGCCATCAGGACCGGATACTGGAAGAGGCCGTCCAGCACGGTCTCCTTGTCGGCGGACTTGACCTTGAACTGAGTCATGCGGCCCAACCAGCCGAAGGGCGTCACGCAAGTCAGCATCCAGGCCAGCTCGGCGTGCGCGGGAACCGAGGACTGCACGATGATGGCGGTCACCGCGGGGTCGATGCCCGCCGCCAGGTACAACGCGGCCAGCTCGATGATCTTCGCCCGCAGCCCGGCCGGGTCCTGAAATTCCGTGACCGCGTGCAGATCGACGATGCAGAAGATGGCCTCGTAGTCGTGCTGGATCCTGACCCAGTTCTTCAGGGCCCCCAGGTAGTTGCCGATGTGCAGCTCGCCGGAAGGCTGCATTCCGGAGAAGACTCGTGGTTTCATACTAGATGAGGGTGAATACATATCGTACGTGATGAAACCGCCGGACACAAACACTGCCGAACTCCCCATCGAGAAGCTGGTCTACGGCGGGGACGGGTTGGGCCGGCTGGAAGGGCGCGTAGTGCTGGTTCCCTTCGTGCTGCCGGGCGAGACAGTGCGGGTCGAGATCGAGCGGCGGCGCGGCGGGGTATTCGAAGCCCGGCTGCTCGAAGTGATCGCGCCCTCCGCCGAGCGCGTCCAGCCGGACTGCCCCTATTTCCGCCGCTGCGGCGGCTGCCGCTACCAGCACGCCGGCTACGAGTTTCAGCTCGCGCAGAAACGGGCCATCCTGGAAGAGGTCATCCAGCGCGTGGGGAAGTTCGCCCCGCCCCCGGTGGAAGTGATTGCCGGGCCGCCGTGGGAGTACCGCAACCGGGCGCAGTTCCACCTCGACCGCGGCCGCATCGGCTATTTCGAGCACGGCTCGCACCGCCTGTGCGCCGTCGAGCGATGCCCCCTTTGCTCGCCCAAGCTGAACCAGGCGCTGGGCGCGCTCGCCAGCATGTCGGGCCAGCGGCGCTTCCCGCACTTTGTGAAGTCTATCGAGGTGTTCGGCAACGAGGGCGAGGTGCAGCTCAACGTGCTCGAAACCAGCCAGCCGGTGGCGCGCCGGTTCTTCGATTGGTGCGCCGAGCAGATCCCTGGACTGGTGAGCGGCGCGCTCGACTACCGGGCAGGCGGCGATCTATACCGGGTCAGTGCCCGGTCGTTTTTTCAGGTGAACCGCTTCCTGGTTGAGCCGCTGATCGAGCGGGCGCTGGAAGGCGCCGAAGGCGAGACCGCGGTGGATCTCTACGCCGGCGTGGGGCTCTTCGCGCTGCCGCTGGCCCGACGCTTTCGGCGGGTGACGGCGGTGGAGGCGGGCGGCAGCGCAATTCGAGACCTGGAGTTCAACGCCGCGCGGGCGGGACTGACCGTCTCCACCAAACAGAGTGCGGCCGATTCATTCCTGCTGGGCGCCACCGAGCAACCGGATCTTGTGCTGGCCGACCCGCCGCGCGCGGGGCTCGGCCCGGGGGTAGTCCGGGAGCTGCTGCGGCTGGGGCCGCCGCGCCTGGTGATCATCTCCTGCGACCCGGCCACTCTGGCGCGCGATCTGGCGGCGCTCGGGGCCGGCTACCGGATCGAGCGGCTGACGCTGATCGATTTGTTCCCGCAGACCGCGCACCTCGAGACGGTCACCGACTTACGCCGCTGATCTCAACACCTCCCGCAGGCGCCGGGCCACGATCTTGTCCTCGCCCGGCTGGAGCATCCAGACGCCCACCGCCACGTGGTCCCTGGGGCCGGGAACCAGCTCGATGGATGGCTCGCCGTCGCGGAGCTGCCGCGCCACCTGGTCCGGGGTGATCCGGACCGCGGTCTGATCCCAGCGGATGCG
>CAYGVJ010000154.1:0-12497 GCA_964353255.1 uncultured Solibacteraceae bacterium
GTCTGAGAAACCTGTTGGGGTTGTTGGCCGGGCTGGCCGGGCTGGCGGCGGCACAGCCCGTGATCGACGCCGGCGGCGTGGTCAATGCCGCCAGCTACGCGCTGGCCGGTCTGCCGAATTCCTCCATCGGACGGGGCTCGATCTTCAACGTCTTCGGCCGGAACATGGGCCCGACCACTATCGAGCTTGCCAAGTTCCCTCTCCCCACTACGCTGGCCGGGACTTCGGTGAAAGTGACCGTAGCCGGGACCACGCTCAACGCGCTGATGGTGTACACGCTGGCCACACAGCTCGCCTGCGTTATGCCGTCCAACACGCCGGAGGGGACCGGGACACTTCAAGTCACCTATAACAATCAGGCCAGCCCGGCGGTTCCCGTCACCGTGGTGCGAGCCAGCTTCGGGGTCTTCGCCATCAACCAGGTGGGCAGCGGGCCGGGGGTTTTCACGGACGTCGAATACAAGGTGAACACCGTCACCTGGTCTGCGCGGCCCAACGAGGTCATAGCGGCCTGGGGCACGGGACTAGGGCCGGTGACCTTCGATGAGACCCGCGGCGCTCCGCCAGAGGACATGCGGGACTCGGATGTGCAAGTTTTCGTCGGCGGCAAGCCGGCCGAGGTTCTCTTCCGGGGTCGGGCGCCCAACTTCTCTGGCCTGGACCAGATCACCTTCAGGATCCCGCCCGGGCTGGAGGGCTGCTATGTGCCCGTGGCGGTCAAGGTGGGAGACGCGGTCAGCAATTTCGTGAGCATCTCGATTTCCGCCGGCAAGCGGACGTGCTCGGATCCCCTGGGCTTGTCGGACACCGAGATTGACCAGGCGAAGACCAAGGACAGCTTGAGCATAGGCTCGGTTGCGCTGAGCAAGACCGAGATCAGCCTCGGCGCTGTCCCCGGTCTGGGCGACGTCAGCACAAAAACGGACCGCGGCTCGGCGGACTTCGTGCGGTACAACTTCCTCAAGCTGATCGGCTCGCGCGGGGCCTCCGGGTTTGCGCCCTTCGGCCACTGCGCGGTGTACACGTTCACGGGCCAGACTTACACCCTCTCTGAGCCAGTCAACCCCGCCGGCCTGGACGCCGGCAACATCAGCGTGACCGGCCCTCGAGGAACCAAGCAGTTCACGCTGGACTCCAAGGGGCACTACTCGGCCGAGCTGGGCGGCGGCGTGCCGGGGATGCCGGGATGGCAGGAGGAGTACCTGGTGAAAGGCAGCTACACGGTCACCGGTACCGGTGGGGCGGATGTGAAACAGTTCACGGCCACGCTCAACCTTCCTGACCCGCTTCAGTGGACCAACCGGAACAGCATCAGCGCCGTCTCCCGCTCGCAGGACCTGCGTGTTACCTGGAGCGGTGGCGACCCCAGCCGGGAGTACGTGACCCTGGTGGGCGTCTCGATGAGGACAACGCCAGAGGTGGGTGCGGCCTTCATCTGCACGGAGCGGGCTGCCGCACAGGCCTTAACCGTTCCCGCGCTGGTGCTCTCGGCCCTGCCGGCCTCGCAGGCCGGCGGCTCCGTACTCGGCATGCCCACTGGGATGCTGATGCTGGGCAGCGCGCCGTTGATGGAGCCGAGCAAGTTCCGGGCCACAGGCCTGGACGTGGGCTACTTCTACTACACGCTGTTGAGCGGCAAGAGCGTCACGTACCAGTAAGAGGCGGGCCTGAGAGGCCCGCGCGGGCTGGAAAGCCCGCCCCACTCTGCTAAGATGGTGGGCTGTCGGCGCAATGGACCACATTCTGTCCATCGTTCTATTGACCCCGCTGGCCGGGCTCCTGGTGCTGCTGCTCATCCCGTCCTCGAAGCCCAACGCTATCCGCTGGTGGGCCAACATCGCCAGCTTCGCCGGTTTCCTGGTCTGTCTGCCGCTGGCCTTCCGGTTCGATCGCACCAAGGACTACCAGTTTGTCGAGAAGGCCGACTGGATTCCCTCGCTCGGCGCTTCCTATCACCTCGGCATTGACGGGTACAGCCTGCTGCTGGTGCTGCTGACGGGCCTGCTGGGCTTCATCTCGATCCTGTCCAGTTGGCGGGTCATCGAGCACCGGCTGAAGGAATACTACGCCAACTTCCTCATCCTCCAGACCGCCATGCTGGGCGTGTTCATGGCGCTGGACTTCCTGTTGTTCTTCGTTTTCTGGGAGCTGGTGCTGGTGCCGATGTACTTCATCATCGCCATCTGGGGCAGCCACCGGCGGGTGTATGCCGCGTTCAAGTTCATCGTGTACACGCTGCTGGGCTCGGTGGTGATGTTCCTGGGCATTCTGGCCTTGTACCTCGAGCACTACCGCCAGTTCCGGGTGTACACCTTCGACATCGGCGAGTTGATGCGCACCGGCCTGCCGGCCGGGATGGAGTGGTGGGTGTTCTGGGCGTTTTTCCTGGGCTTCGCGGTCAAGGTGCCCATGTTCCCGCTGCACACCTGGTTGCCGGATGCGCACACCGAAGCCCCCACCGCCGGCTCGGTGATCCTGGCCAGCGTCCTGCTGAAGATGGGCACCTACGGTTTCCTGCGCTTCTCGCTGCCCATGCTGCCGCAGGCCGCCAAAGACCCCACCATCGTCAACGCCATGGCGGTGCTGTCGATCATCGCCATCGTCTACGGCGCGCTGGTGTGCCTGATGCAGAAGGACTGGAAGAAGCTGATCGCCTATTCTTCGGTCAGCCACCTGGGGTTCTGCACCCTGGGCATCTTCACGCTGAATCCGGCCGGGATCGCGGGCTCGATTCTCCAGCAGATCAACCACGGCATCTCGACCGGGATGCTGTTCTTGATCGTGGGCATGGCTTACGAGCGCCGGCATTCCCGCGAGATCGCCGAGTACGGCGGCCTGCTGCGGGTGATGCCGCTGTTCACCATCGTCTTCTTCATCGCCGTGCTGAGCTCGATGGGGATGCCGGGGCTGAACGGCTTCATCGGCGAGATCACCATTTTGCAGGGCGCCTACCAGATGTCGTTCAACTGGGCCTTCTGGTGCGTGACCGGGATCGCGCTGGGCGCGGCGTATTTGATCTGGCTGTTCCAGCGGACCATGCTGGGTGAGACCGCGCCGAAGAACATGGGCCTCAAGGACCTGTCGGCCCGCGAGATCGTGGTGTTCGCGCCGCTGGTGATCTCGGCCTTCTGGATTGGCCTGTACCCGAAGCCGTTCTTCGCGGTGCTGGAGCGGCCGGCGGCGCAGATCGTCGAGCGGGTCCGCCCGGGAGCGGTCCCTATGGCCGCTTCCGCGGCGGCTGCAACCAACGCCCCGGCAGCTTCAGCGCCAGCCGCTCGATAGCCGGCAGGGCGCGCCGCACCAGTTTTCCGTGCACCAGGAGGCTGCCCGTCACCAGCAGGGGATGCGGGATGGCGATCATGCAGCGGGCACAGATGTCGATCTCGCCTGCCCGGCCGAGGGCGTGCAGGCGGCGCATGCGCTGGATTTCCTCCGAGTTCCAGATCTCACCGAGCGGCTGCTCGCCAACGCGCCCCACGGGCCGCCCGTCCAGCATGTAGCTCTGGCAGCAGGGGTAGACGTCCCCGCTATGCTTGACGTACATCGGCCCGCGCCACAGGTAATGGCAGGGATGGCGCCAGTCGCGCGGATCGTGGCGCGCCTCCGGCTGCAACAGGTTGGTCTCGTCCTCCTTGATCCGCACGTGGTTCACGCCGGGCACGGCCCGCCAGAACCGGACGAACTCCTCGACTTCCCCGGCATTCCGCTCCAGCCGCACCATCTGGACCACCACCTGTAGGCGCGAGCGGCGCTCATGCTTCAGACGGCAGAAGCGCAGGCAGTTATCGCGCACCTGCTCGAAGCGGGCGGCGGGGCGGTAGAGCTCGAATGTGGCCTTCGAGGCTCCGTCAATGCTCAGGGTGAGCTGCTCGAGCGGCGTCTCGAGCAGCCGCTCGCCGGCCCTCTCATCCAGCAGCACTGCATTGGTGGAGAGCAGGGTCGAGATGCCGTGCCGGGCGCACAGCTCGATGCGGTCGTAGATTCTCGCATCCAGCAGCGGCTCGCCCAGCCCGATCAGCATCATATGCTCGGCGGTCCGGCCGGCTTCCGAGACCAACCGCTCGAAGACCTCTTCCGCCATGTCCTCCTTGGGCTGCGGGTGCGTGGCCCGAGGACACATCGGGCAGTACAGGTTGCACTTGGCCGTGGTCTCGACGATGTACTCGACCGGCAGGGCGTCCAGGCGGGTCTGCCGCCGGAGGTAACCCCGGAGCAATTGCAGACGGTTGGTGAAACGCAACCCCTCTATTTTACCGGGAAGAACGGGAACAGCCGGCGCAGTTCCTGCTCGGAGGGCCGGCTGCCGTATTCGCAGACCTCGAAGGCTTCGGCGCTGCGCACGGAGTCAGCCTGTGCGCCGTACCACTTGCGCAGAGCCTCGCGCAACGGCTCGGGTGGGCGGCGGGCGCTCTGCGTCTTGCGCAGCCACTCGCGGCGTGCCGCCGGGTCCTTGGGTACCTGGTCCAGGTTGCCGGCTACCCAGGGCAGCCACTCGTACATCTGGGATTCATGCGCGTCCGCCGCCGCCACCTTCTTGTCCAGAACGTCGTCGATGGCCACCGCCACGTCGGGGCGGAAAGGATTGGGCCGCTGGAATCCGTCCTGGAAGTACATGAAGACGGGGTTCTTGCGCAACGCCGGGGTGTCCGGACAGACATTGGGGACCACCACCATGTAGGCAGCGTCCTGCACCAGGATGCCGGTGTAGCGGTGGTCGGGGTGATAGTCGTTGGGACGCGGAGCCAGCACCAGGTCGGCCTTCCACTGCCGGATGCGGCGGATGATCTGGTGCCGCACCTCGAGGGTGGGCAGCAGCTCGCCGTCGTGGTTGTCCAGTGTCTCGTACTCGGCAATGCCCAGCCGGCGCCCGGCTTCCTGCGCCTCCTGGCGACGGCGCATGGCCAGCGCGCCGCCGCCCTGGCTCTGGTGACCGGCGTCGCCGCTGGTCACCGAGACGAACTTAACCAAGTGGCCCAGAGCCGCCCACTTGGCGGCGGTGCCTCCAGCGCGACCGTCGCAGTCGTCCGGATGCGCGCCGAAGGCTATGATGCGGAGCTTCCCCTCGGAGGGCGGGGCCGCCTGCGCCGAGACCGGGCAGGCGCCCGCGAATACCAGCAGGAGCGCCCCAGCGGCGCTCGAGAGCAGTTTCCACATACCGTATCTCCTCGAGTTCAGATAGGCCGTCACGGCCAAACAAGTACTATATCCGCTTTGCGCAGACAGGGGTAGCGCCGGGCGGGGCCGGCAGGCCGCCCTGCGCCCCGCAAGATGGGATTGGTGGGTCCCCTGCTCCAGGATCTGCGTTTCGGTCTGCGACTGCTGGTGAAGCACCCGGGCTTCGCCGCGCCGGCAGTGCTCACCCTGGCCCTGGGCATCGGCGCCACGACCGCCATCTTCAGCGTGGTCAACACCGTCCTGTTGCGCCCGCTCCCCTACCACGAACCCGACCGCCTGGTGTGGATCTGGGCCAGCAGCCCCACCCGCGGCATCCCGTTTCATTTCTTCCAGTACCCGGATTTCGTGGACTGGCGCGCGCAGGCGCGCTCGTTCGAGTCCATGGCGGCCTACTCGCCGAGCGCGGCGGCCCTGACCGGCGGCGCTGAGTCCGCCGACCCGGAGTACGTTCCGAGATTGCGGGTGAACGCGGCCTTCTTCCACGTGCTGGGCATCCGCCCGGCGCTGGGGAGAGACTTCGTCGAGGCGGATGACCGCCCGGGCGCGGCGCGGGTCGTCGTAGTGAGCCACGAGCTGTTCGAGCGGCGCTTCGGCGGGGACCCGAACCTCATCGGGAGAGCCATCACCCTGGACGGCGAGGACCACACCGTCATCGGGGTGCTGCCGGCGGGTTTTCGCACCATGCACATGCAGGTACAGGCGTATACGCCGATCGCGCTGGGCGGCAGCCGCAGCGGGCCGGAGCGCAACTTCAGCCTCGCCGCTTTCGCCCGCCTGAAACCGGGCGTGCGCCGGAAGCAGGCCCAGGCCGAGACCGACGCCATAGTGGGCCGCCTGGACGCGGAGTACTTCCGCAAGGCCCAGCGCGGCATCCGGCTGTGGGGGGCGCGTGAGTTCCTGGTCCGCGACGTGCGCTCGAGCTTGCTGGTGCTGCTGGCCGCCGTGGCGCTGGTGCTGCTGGTTGCCTGCGCCAATGTCGCCAACCTGCTGCTGGCGCGGGCCAGCGCCCGGGAAAAGGAACTTGCGGCACGCATTGCGCTGGGCGCGGGACGAGGGCGTATTGTCCGGCAGTTGCTCACCGAAAGCTCGCTGCTCGGCCTGCTGGGCGGCGGCCTGGGCCTGGCGCTGGCCTGGTGGGGCGTGAGACTTCTGGTGCTGGTCACGCCTCCCAACTACCCGCTGGTGGCGGGAACCCGCGTCGATCTTCGGGTGTTGGGGTCTGCCCTGCTGGCGTCGTTGCTGACCGGGCTGGTATTCGGCCTGGCCCCCGCCCTGGCGGTCTCGCGCGGAGACGCTTGTGCCGCGCTCAAGGAAGGAGGCCGGAGCACGGCTGCCGGCGCCCGCCACGGTCGATTGCGCGGCCTGCTGGTCGTCTTCGAGGTGGCCCTGGCGCTGGCGCTCACCGTGGGCGCGGGACTGCTGCTCAAAGGGTTTCTGCGGCTTCAGCAGGTCAATCCGGGGTTCAATGCGCGCGGCGTGCTGATTGCCGGCCTGAACCTTTCCTCGGCCAGGCACTCGACGCCGCAGAAGCGCCTCGAGTTTCACCGGGAGTTCTTGAACCGGCTGGAAGCGACACCGGGAGTGAAGGCTGCCGGAATTGTCACGGCGCTCCCGCTGAGCGGCATCAACATGGGCGCCGCCATACACATCGAAGGACGCGCGGAGCCACGGCCGGATGAGGCGCCCACGGTGTGGTGGCGCTCGGCCACCGCGGGCTACTTCCGCGCTCTCGAAATCCCGCTGCGGCGGGGCCGGCTCTTCACCGAGCACGACAACGAGAACTCAGAGAGGGTGGCTCTGGTCAATGAGGCCATGGCCCGGCGCTTCTGGCCCGGCGAAGACCCCCTGGGCAAGCGGTTCGGGCTGGGATTGACCCACCGGCCCGTTCCCAATCAGCCTGTGCCGGCCTGGATCACGGTGGTGGGCGTGCTGGGTGACGTGCGGCACACGGCGCTGGCCCAGGCGGCCGAACCGGAGTTCTTCATGCCCTACATGCAGCGGTCTTATCCGGCGGTGGCCGTGGCCGTCAGAACGGCGGCCGAGCCGGCCCGCCTGGCGTCGGCGCTGCGCGCTGCGGCGGCCGCGGTGGACAGGCAGCAGCCGGTCTCGCAGGTGGCGAGCCTCGAAGAGCGCCTGGTGAATTCGATCGCCCCGCAGCGGCTGGCCGTGTGGCTGTTGGGCATCTTCGCCGCCCTGGCGACGGCGCTGGCGGCCCTGGGCGTCTACGGCGTCATGTCGTTCTCAACCCAGCAGCGCACACAGGAGATTGGGGTGCGCCTGGCGCTGGGCGCGCAGCCCGCTGACATTCTGCGGCTAATCCTGCGACAGGGAATGACGCTGGCAGGGACCGGGCTGACCGCCGGTCTGGGAGGCGCCTACTGCCTGGCGCGGTTCATGCACAGCCTGCTCTACGAAGTGAGTCCCGGAGATCCGCTGATTTACGGCGGGGGCGCGCTTACCCTGGCCGCAGTGGCGCTCGTGGCCGTCTGGATCCCGGCCCGCCGGGCCACGCGGGTCGCGCCCGCGGGGGCGCTGAGGCACGCCTAGAGTTTGACTTGGCCCCGCCGTCTCCTCACCATTGAGTAAGGAGATGAAGAGGCGGTAAGGACAATGCCCACTGCCACGCTCACGACCAAGGGCCAGATCACCATCCCCAAAGCGGTTCGCGATCGGCTGCGCCTGCGCACCGGGCAGCGACTGGAATTCCAGTTCGATCCCAAGGGCCAGCTTGTCCTGACGCCCCGCACGCGCGACATTCGGGCCTTGAAAGGCATTCTGCGTTCGCCGCGACCGCGGGCAGTGTCGGTCCAGGAAATGAATGAGGCTATCGCCGAGGGCTTCTCGAGACTGTGAGGAGCCTGGACACCAACGTCTGCCTGGAGATCTACCACCGCGGCAAGGGCAACTTCACCGACTACCTGATCGGGGAGATCAGCCGCCAAGCCGGCTGCCGTGATACGGTCACCTTCGATCGCGGGCTGAAGGGCGCGCCCGGCTTCACGCTGCTGGGTTGAGCCGCGGGTAGGGCGGATGGGCTCCTACCCCGCGAACTCCGCGATTGCCCGCTTGAGCAGGGCCTTCATGTAGCCGATGCTGTAGGCGGTGCCGGCCCGGCCCCCTCCGGCCATAGCCGGGATGTGGTCGGCGATGACCGCCCCGTCGAAGTTCACCTCGCGGAGCGCCCGCATGACTTTGTACAAGTCCATGTAGCCGTCGTCCATGAAGGTTTCGACGAAGTGCGGCAGCGGAGCATTGACGTTGCGGAAGTGCACTTTGAAGATCCTGCCTTGCTTGCCGAAGTAGCGTATCGTCTCGATGACGTCCTTGCCCATCAGCTTGCCGCCCTCCAGCCAGCAACCGACGCAGAGGCACATGCCGATGTTAGGGCTGCCGGCGATCTCCAGGGCCTTCCGGTAGCCGTCGGAGCTCGAGAAGATGCAGCGCGGGACCCCGCCCAGTTCCGGCACGGGCGGGTCGTCGGGATGAATCCCGATGCGGATGCCTAGCTCCTCAGCCACCGGGACCACTGCCTTGATGAAGTAGGTGTAGTTGTCCCAGATCTCCTGCGGGCTGTAGCGGCGGCCGTGCGTGAGCGGGCCTTGGAAGACCTTGCCGGCCCAATTGCCCCGGTCGGCTTTCTCCAGGTTGAAGCCGCGGGCGCGGGCGCCGCCGCGGGTCACCTCCGGCTCGGTGCTCCAGATACCGTTGCCCATGTGCGCGTAAGTTGTGTAGTAAATGCCGGCCCGGGCCAGGTTGCGGAGGTACTGCTTGTACTCCTCGACTTTCTGGTCGCGCCCAGGGAGGTTGAGCGTGACCTCCTCCATGTTGTGGACGCTGGAGTTTCCGATGTTCCACACCTTGAGGCCGGCGGCCTCGACCTTCTGGCGCAAGCGCAAGAAGTTTTCGTAGGTGGCCTTGGGCCCGCCGCCCGGGATGTTCACGTACTCCACCCCGAGCTGCCGGACGAGCTGGAGCTCCTCGTCGCTCGGCTCGCCGGAAACCTGAACCGACAGCTTGATGCCCGGCGGCCACTTGGGCAGCTTGGCGGCGCGGGTCTGCGACCCGGCGGCGCCGCCCGTGATGCCGGCCAGGGCCAGCCGGTTGAATTCTCTGCGGCCAGTTTGCATTTGCCTCTCCTGCTTCAGCGCCCGCCCAGGCCGATCAAGCCGATGCCCAGCAGGATCAGCAGCACCCCGAGGCACTTGTGGCGCGTCAGCGACTCCTGGAAGACCAGCCGGGACCACAGCATAGTCCACACGTAGCCCAGCGAAACCATCGGGTAAAGCACGCTCAGCTCCCCGTGCCGCACCCCAAGGACGAAGAAATACGAGGACCCGACAAACAGCGCCACTCCGATCGCCAGGCGGAGATTGAGCACCAGGTAGCGCAGGCCCTGGTTCAGCTTGCCCGCGCCAGCCTTCAAGAACACCGCGCCAAAGGAGCCGATGAAAGACGCCAGCAGGACCAGCCCGATGGAGGAGGCCGGGGTCTTCACTTCCTGCCGTCCTTTCCCAGGACCGCCACCCCCAGCACAATGGCGACGATGCCCAGCGTCCTCAGCCAGCCCAGCGATTCGCCGAAGAACACCATCGAAAGCCCGGCCACCCACACGTAGGTCAAGGAGATGATCGGGTAGAGGATGGAAAGCTCCTCGTCGCGCAGGGCAAAAACGAACAGCACCGTCATCAGACCATAGAAAACGTAGCCGATGAACAGCGACGGGGTGGTCAACATGGCTACCGGGCTGGTGGTATGGGTGAGAGTGTTGGCCCCCAGCTTGATGAGGATCTGGCCCACCGCACCCAGGATGGTGCAGCCGAAGACCATGGCGATCGAGCGGCGGCGCCTGGCCATTCTGGCGGCGGCCTCGGTGCTGCTAGCGGTGGCTGGGCTCAACCATCCTCCCGGGTGGCTCGATGGCCGGTCGTCCTGGTGCGAACGGGGGGAGTTGAACCCCCACGGGGTCGCCCCCGCCAGATCCTAAGTCTGGTGCGTCTGCCAGTTCCGCCACGTTCGCGCGGGTGGGGCTCTCGGGTCATCATAGCACCGGCTCCCCCTCGGGCGCCCCGTGCGCCAACCCGGCGGAAACCGCCAGCCGCGTTAATTCCGCAACGTTGGTGACGCCCAGCTTCTTCATCATGGCCTTCCGATAGCTGCGCACGGTGTGCAACCCCAGGTCGAGGAGCACGGCAATCTCCTTGCTGGTCTTGCCCGCGGCGACCATGCGGAAAACCTGCAACTCGCGGGGCCCCAGCGCCGCCACCGCCACCGGCAACGGCTTGGGGTCCCACTGGCCGTTTTGGATGGAGGCTTGTAGCCGGCTGGCCACCTGCGGGCATGTATAGGATCCTCCCGCGGCCACTGTGCGCAGCGCTTCCAGCAAGTCTTCCGCCGAGGCGCTCTTCAGGATGACCCCCCGGGCCCCCGAGCGGAGCGCGGCCAGCAGCGAGCTTTCCGCCTCGGTTCCGGCCAGCAGGATGACCTTGCTCTCGGGGCAGTGGCGGAGGATCTCGATCGTAGCCTCCACCCCACTGAGTTCCGGCAGGTCCAGGTCCATCAGAACCAGCTCGGGCCGATGGCGCTTCGCGAACCGCACCGCCTCCAAGCCGTCGCCGGCCTCCCCGATTACGCGGAAGTCTTCCCACTGCTCGATGAGGACTTTTAAAGCCTCGCGGAAGATGCGGTGGTCATCCACCAAAAGAACGCTGAACGGCATGGTGCGTCTTGCCAGCCAGGAAAACGCGGTGCCGACGACCGGTGGACCGGCGTCAGGCGCGCTTCCTCGCCAGAACCTTCCGGGCGGCGGCGATCAAGTCGCGAGCCACCAGTCCGTACTTGTCCAGCAGGCCCTCCGTAGCGCCCGACTCCGCGTAAGTGTCCCGTAGACCGATGAATTCCATCGGGCAGGGGTGCAACTCGGCCACGGCCTGCGCCACGCGCACGCCCAGGCCGCCGTCCACCAGGTGCTCTTCGGCCACCACCAGGGCGCCGGTCTGGGCCGCCGCGCGGCCAATGGCCTCCCGGTCCAGCGGCTTGACAGTGTGCACGTCGAGCACCCCCGCCGAGATGCCCTCCGCCGCCAGCGCCTCTTGGGCGCGGATGGCCTCGGCCACCAGCAGACCGTTAGCCACGAACGTCAGATCCGAGCCGGGGATCACTTCGACGGCTTTGCCGATCTCAAACTCCTGGTCCGCGGCATAGACCACCGGCACTTTCGGCCGCCCGGTGCGAATAAACACCGGCCCTTTGTGCGCCGCCGCCGCGCGAACCAGCGCCCTGGTGGAGACCTCGTCGGCGGGCGCCAGCACCACAAAACCCGCCAGCGAACAGGCCAAGCTGACCTCCTCGACGCTCATCTGGGAGGGGCCATCCTCGCCGATCGATATCCCGCTGTGCGTGCCCACCACCTTGACGTTGACGCGCGGGTAGGCCACCGCCACCCGCAGTTGCTCGAAGCTCTTGTTCAGTAGGAAGCAGGAGAAGCTGGCGGCAAACGGGATCTTGCCGCTGGAGGCCAGGCCCGCCGCGATTCCGACCATGTTCGCCTCGGCGATGCCGCAGGAGAAGAACCGGTCGGGGAACTCCGCGCCAAACAGGTGCGTGAACGTGGACTTCGAGAGGTCGGCATCCAGGGCCACGATGTCCCGATTCTCCCGGCCCAGCTCGACCAGGGCTCTGCCGAACGCCTCCCGGGTGGCCATCCCCGGCTTCAGCTCGAATTTCTTGCTCGCCATTACTGAAGCTCCTCCAGCGCCTTCTGCACTTCCTCTATGGTGGGCGCGACCCCGTGGAACTTGGGATTGTTCTCCATGAAAGAGACGCCCTTGCCCTTGACCGTGTGGGCGACGATGACAGTGGGCTTCTCCTTAACGCCGGCCGCTTCGGCGAAGGCGGCTTGCAGAGTGGGGATGTCATGCCCGTCCAGATCGATCACGTGCCATCCGAAGGACTGCCACTTGGGGACGAGCGGCTCCACCTCCATGATGTCCTTGATGAAACCGTCGAGCTGCATGCGGTTGTAATCCACGATGGCGACCAGGTTGTCCACCTTGTGGTAGGCGCCGAACATGGCCGCCTCCCAGATCTGGCCTTCTTGGATCTCGCCGTCGCCGAGGAGGACGTAGACGCGCGTGGGCCGCGCGTCCAGGCGGCCGGCCAGCGCCATGCCCATGCCGATCGAGAGGCCCTGGCCCAGTGAACCGGTCGAGGCCTCCAGGGCCGGGATGAAACGTTTATCGGGGTGGCCCTGGTAGATCGAGCCCAGCTTGCGCAGGGTGTTGAGCTGATCCAGGGGCGTGTAGCCGGCCTCGGCCAGCACCGCG
>CAYGVJ010000155.1:0-12439 GCA_964353255.1 uncultured Solibacteraceae bacterium
TCAGGCCGGCACCAATGCCGGCCGGCAGGCAAGAATGCCCACCCCACCGTGGGGTGAGTCTCCAGGCTTGCCAGCCGGCCTTTCCAGCCGGCTTTCTTTCAGGCCGGCACCAATGCCGGCCGGCAGGCAAGAATGCCCACCCCACCGCGGGGTGAGCCTCCAGGCTTGCCAGCCGACTTTCCAGTCGGCTTTCTTCAGGCCGGCACCAATGCCGGCCGGCAGGCAAGAATGCCCACCCCACCGTGGGGTGAGCCTCCAGGCTTGCCAGCCGGCCTTTCCAGCCGGCTTTTTTTCAGGCCGGCACCAATGCCGGCCGGCAGGCACGAATGCCCACCCCACTTGCTGTGGTAGAATCCCCGCTAAATGGCTGCCTCGGTCCAGACGAGAACTCCGCGCATTTTCATCAGTTACAGCCATAAGGACCAGAAGGTTAAAGAGCGGCTGGTAACCCACCTGAACGTGCCCCAGGCCGACGTCTGGGATGATACGCGCATCAAGCCTGGGGATGAGTGGCTGAGCGAGATCGAGCAAGCCATGGCTGGCGCGGACGTGGCCATTCTGCTCATCTCGGCTGATTTCCTCACCTCGCGGTTCGTTCTGAGCAAGGAAGTGCCGGTGCTGCTCGAGCGGCGCGAGAGGGAAGGGCTGCTGGTCTACCCGGTGCTGGTGGAGGACTGCGCCTGGGATCAGGTCGAGTGGCTGGCGAAGATGCAGATCCGCATGTGGGAGGGCAAGCCTCTGCCCGGCGGCAGGGAGCGTAACACCGCGCTGGCGGGTATCGCCCGCGACATCGCTGAGCGGTTCAAGGAGCACCCAGAGCGGCCTCCTGAGCCGAGAATGTCTACGGCGAAGCTGCCGGTGGTCAGCCCCATGCTCTTCGGGCGGGACCGGGAGCTGGCGCTGCTCGACGCGGCCTGGGAGGACGCGAACACCAACATCGTGAGCCTGGTAGCCTTCGGGGGCGTGGGGAAGACGGCGCTGGTGAGCAAGTGGCTGAACCAGAAGCGCTGCCGGGGCGCGGATTGCGTTTTCGGGTGGTCCTTCTACAGCCAGGGGGCGGCCGAGGACCGGCAGACTTCGGCGGAACCGTTCATCGAGAAAGCACTCGAATGGTTCGGCGACCCCGATCCCAAGCAGGGTTCGGCCTGGGAGAAAGGCGAGCGCCTGGCCGGGTTGATCGAGCGTCACCGCACGCTGCTCATTCTGGACGGCCTCGAACCGCTCCAGCACCCGCCAGGCCCCATGACCGGGCAGCTCAAGGAGCCTTCGCTTCAGAGCCTTCTACGCACGCTGGGACGGCAGAACCGGGGCCTGTGCATTCTCAGCACCCGGCTGGCGGTGGCGGACCTCGTCGAGTTCGAGGGAACGACCATGCGCCGCCTGGAGCTTGAGAACCTGTCGCCGAAGGCGGGCGCCGCGTACCTCAAAAAGCTGGGCGTCGAGGGCACGCCCCAGGAACTGAGGCAGGCTTCGCGGGACTTCGGCGGGCACGCCCTGGCGCTGGGCCTCCTGGGCAACTACCTGAAGGTGGTCTGCCAAGGGGACGTCCGGAAGCGTGACACCATAGGCGCACTGCTCGACGAAGAGAA
This sequence comes from uncultured Solibacteraceae bacterium, assembly GCA_964353255.1. Classification (GTDB taxonomy): domain Bacteria; phylum Acidobacteriota; class Terriglobia; order Bryobacterales; family Bryobacteraceae; genus VFZS01. The sequence goes on from CAYGVJ010000155.1 coordinate 1,590, forward strand.
GAAGGGTGGCCACGCGCGGCGCGTGATGCGCTCTTACGCCCGTTACTTTGAGGGCCAGCCCGAAGGCGCCATTCTGCGGCTGATGGGGCTGTTCGACCGTCCGGCAGACGGCCCCGCCATCGAAGTCCTGAAGGCCGCGCCGGCCATCGAGGGGCTGACCGGCGAGCTGGTCGGGCTTCAGGACAGGCGATGGAAGCTGGCCCTCCATCACCTGCGTGAGGCGAAGCTGCTGGCGCCCGAGGACAAGCATGAGCCTGAGACCCTGGACTGTCACCCGCTGGTCCGGGAGCATTTCGCTGACGAGGTGCGGCAGAGCAACCCGACAGGCTGGCAGAAGGCGCACCTGCGCCTCTACGAGCACTACTCGAAGCAGGGCAAGGAGTGCCCGGACACCTTGGAGGAGATGATGCCGCTGTTTGCGGCGGTGTATCACGGCTGCCAGGCCGGCCGGCACCAGGAGGCCGCGGACGTGATCTACTGGCGGCGGATTCTCAGGCGGGACGAGTTCTTCCTGTTCACGAAGTTCGGGGCGTTCGGCGCCAACCTGGCGCTACTGGCCAACTTCTTCGACCCACCCTGGCGCCGCCCCGTGGCGGGTCTGACAGAGTTCCACCAGGGCTGGGTGCTCCACGCGGCCGGATTCGGCCTCCGGGCCTTGGGACGCTTAAGTGAAGCCCTCGAGCCTATGGAGGCTGGGCTCGAGGCCTTCATTCCCCAGGAGAAATGGAAGCAGGTGGCCATAAGCGCCGGAAACCTGAGCGGACTTCACCTCACGCTGGGCAATGTGGCGCAGGCCGTCGATGTGGCCCGGCGGAGCGTCGAGTACGCCGACCGCAGCGGCGATGACTTTCAGCGCCTGAGCAAGAGGGCCGCTCTCGCCCACGGGCTTCACCAGGCGGGCTAGGCAGACGAAGCCGCGAAGCTGTTCGCCGAGGCCGAAGCCATTCAGAAGGAACGGCAGCCCGAGTACCCGTTGCTGTACTCGCTCCAGGGCTACCAGTACTGCGACCTCCTGCTTGCGCAAGGGGAAGGCGAGGAAGTGCGCAGGCGGGCGGCGAAGTTCTTTGAGTGGAGGGTTCCGTCCGACTCACTGCTCGACATCGCCCTCGACCATCTCTCCCTCGGCCGCGCGTCTCCGCCCGGAAGCGACGAAGCTGCGGCGCATCTGAACGAGGCCGTCGAGGGCCTGCGCAAAGCGGGCACGGAACACCACCTTCCCCGCGGCCTGCTCGCCCGCGCTGCTCTCCGCCGCCAGCGCGGCGACTTCGCCGCCGCTCAACGCGATCTCGACGAAGCCTTCGCCCTGGCCTCCCGTTGCGGCATGCGCCTCCATCTCACCGACTACCACCTCGAACAGGCCCGCCTGCTTCTCGCCCAGGGCGAGCGCGAGAAAACCCGCGAGCACCTCGAAGCGGCCACGAAGCTGATCGCCGCCACCGGCTACCACCGCCGCGACGGAGAGGCAGCAGAGTTGGAAACCCAGCTCGGAAAGCCCTCTACTCCACCAGCCCCACCCGCCCGGCCGCCATCAGTCGGGCGTCCACGCGGTTCAGGTGGCGGATGACTGTGCTGCGCAGCAAGGGGATGTGCGGAATGACTCCAAGGTAGTCCGATATGGGCCAGAGGTCCTCCTCGGTGGTCATCCAGCCCAGGTGGTCGAACCGGGCCAGGTTGACGGGGCGGGAGTAAGTGCGCAGGGTCTTCTCGCCGGCCGGATTGAAGTAGTGCTCGAAGTAAGACATGACCAGCTCGCGCAGGCTGCGGTAGACCGGCTCGCGAAAACGCAGGCCCGCGTAGTTGGACTTGGCGACCGCCCCCCAGTGGCCGCGCTGGCGGTACACCGCCAGGATGTGGTCGTCGTCGCGGACGGACTCCAGGTCAACCAGCAGCGGCGGGAAACCCTGGGCGCGGAGTGCGGCGGCGGCAAACACGGCGCCCTCGATGCAGTGGGCGATGCGGTCGTGCAGGACGCGGCGCGGCGAGCGGCACGTGGGCCCGTCCGGTTCCTTGTTGTAGCCCAGGTCGGTATCCAGGAAATGCTGGATCTGGGCGGGCGTTTTCAAACGCGCGAATACCCGACGCTCCCGCAGGTTGAAGCCGTCCAGGACCATTCTCAATACTCATCCCGCCGCCGCCGACAACTCGGCCATGATCTCGCGGGCCCTCTCCAGCAGCAGGCTGTGCTCGCTGCCGCAGCCCACGAATCGCATGCCGCGCTCGAGCCACTTCTTAGCCAGCGCCTGCGTCCTGACCTGGATGCCGGGGTAGACCCCGAAGCGCCGGCAGGACTCCATGAAGGCCATCACGGCATCCACCAGCGTGGGGTGCTCGAACTCTCCGGGCACGCCGAGCGACACCGAGAGATCCGCGGGGCCTATCATGGCCACGTCGATGCCCGGGACGGCCAGCAGCTCCTCGCGGCGCTCCATGGCCGTGCGTGTCTCGAACTGCACCACCACCAGGGTCTGAGTGTTCGAGTGCTCGACGGCCTCGGCGAAGCTCGACGGCTGGTAGTCGAACTGCGGCCCGCTGAGGCCGTAGCCGCGGATGCCCGCCGGGGGAAACTTCGTCCAGGAGATGGCCTGCTCCAGAAGTTCCGGCGACTCGACGCGAGGATAAATGATGCCCTGCGCCCCGGCGTCGAGCATGCGGGCGACCAGCGAGTAGAGCAGCTCGCCGACGCGGACAATCGGGGTGATGTCGCGGTCGAGCGAGGCGCGGATGAGCGCGCGAACGGTCTCCAGGTCGAAGACGCCGTGTTCGCAGTCGATGAAGCAGTAGTGGAAGCCGGCGGAGGCGTAGATCCGCGGGATTTCGATCGAGCCGAACTGCTGCATGCTGCATCCGAGGGCGACTCGGCCCGCCTGGAGTCGCGCTTTGGTCTGGTTAGGTTTCATGTCGTCTGACTATAATAGCCTCTCTGGGAGGCAATTGTATGGAGAGACGCGAGTTCTTGAAGTCGCCCCTGCTGGCGGCAGCCGCGGCGCAGGCGGCGCCCGCCGTGACCAAGTACGTGCGCTTCCGCCGTGGCGCCGCCGCAACCTACGGCATCCTGGATGGCGATGCCATCCGGGAGCTGGAAGGCCGGCCCTTCGGATCGCACAAGGAGACGGGCGCCAGGCACAAACTGGCCGAACTCAAGCTGCTGTTCCCTTGCCAGCCCTCGAAGATCCTGGCGGTGGGCCTGAACTATAAGAGCCACATCGGCAAGCAGACGCCGCCCGCGAAACCCGAACTGTTCTACAAGCCCGTCAGCGCGCTTCAGAACCCCGACGACCCCATCGTGATCCCGCCGGGGGCGCAGAATGTCCACTCCGAGGGTGAACTCGTCCTGGTGATCGGAAAGCCGGTCAGCAAGGCCTCGGTGGCCGAGGCCCGGGAGGCGATCTTCGGCGTAACCTGCGGGAACGACGTGAGCGAGCGCGACTGGCAGAACGGCCCGCAGAAGGACCTGCAATGGTGGCGGGCCAAGGGCGCCGACACCTTCGCGCCGCTGGGTCCGGCCATCGTGCGAGGTCTGGATTACGGCAAACTGCTGCTCCAAACGCGGCTCAACGGGAAGGTCGTGCAGAAACAGTACACCTCGGACCTGCTCTTCGATGGCCCCGCCATCGTGAGCTTCGTCAGCCAGTTTGTGACGCTGCTGCCGGGCGACCTCATTTACACCGGCACGCCCGGCGCCACCGCTCGCATGAGCCCCGGCGATATCGTGGAAGTCGAAATCGAGGGCATCGGCGTGCTGCGGAACAAGGTGGTAGCGGGCTGAAGCCGCCGACCCCCAGGTCGGCTCGCGTGGCGCGGGCTTCAGACGCTGCTGAAAAACTAAGTCGACTGTATCCTTGAAGAACCGCCGAGCGAGGGCAGCGGGTGCCGGGGCGTGTGACGACCGCCACCACGCAGGCCGAATGGGAAGCGGCGCTGGAGATGCTGGCGGCGGCGACCAACGGCCGGCGGCGGGTGACGCTCGGCGCCGCCACCGCGGCCGCGCCCTGGTCGGGTGGATGTTCACCCTGGCGCTGAGCGCGTACAACCTGACCCGCCTGAAGACGCTGGCGGTTCAGGCCGCGTAAGCCCAGGCCGATGCAAGCCGGGAATGTAGAAACTCCAGGTCTCGGCACAGTGCCGAGACGGCAGCCTGGAGAGGCCGCGCCACAAGGTCAACAGCGAACGCGCGCCTTGGCGTGGTGAGAAAGCCGGGTTGGCTCGTGGCCCCAGACCGCGCAGGCCGCTCACGCTGCCGTGTGTCTCACTCGCCCGCTGGCGCGCTGGCGCCTTCTTCTGGCGGTTCTCGCTGGAGCCTCTCGAATACCTCCAGGACCGGGGCGAGCAGTGCCATGTCTGGATGGCGGTCGAGAGCCCCGGCTGCGGCGACGTAGTCCCGAACAAGGGCTCCCATGAGGCACCCGTGGGCCCTAGGGATGTGGCGGAACTGGGGAGTCAGGGACCGGATGGCCTCTTCCAGGTCCGCCAGGGCGTCTGCGTGGCGCTCCAGAGCGCGCAAACACTGGCTCTTGGCTCCCAGCGACATGGCTAGGTCCGGCAGTAACGCGTCCGGCCGCGCCTCCGCCAGTTGGCGACGAATCCTCACCGCCTCCTGGGCCGCTTCCAGCGCCTCCCCCCGCCGCCTTCTCGCGCAGCACCAGAGTCTGGTGAGGCATCGCCTTCTCGACGGCAAACAGGAGGCCCAGATCCTCCGTGGCACCAGCGCGAATCAGACTCTCGACCCAGGTGAGGGGCTCGCCGTAACCTGCCGGGCAAAAACCCTGCGCGGCGCTATGGTCCGAACCGAGATGGGACGTTCGCTGTGAAGCCATCCCCAGAGGCTGTCGAGGTCCCGCTGGCGGCCCACCAAGTCCGTGGACCGGCGGTCCGGCTTGAGCAGGTCGAGTTCGCTCGCCACCGGCCTCTGCTCGGCCGGCTTGGGCGCCGCAATCAGAGTGAGCTTCGGTCCCGCCACCATTTGCGGGGGCACACGGCGGACCACGTATTCAAGCAGCGGCTCAACAAGATCGTGCCGGCCATGCGGGTACCAGATAGCGCGGACGTTGCATTCGCCGAGAAACCGTTAGCGGTCATAGAACTGGTCGTCGGTCTCCGGCCTCTCCACGATGGCGTACTGATACATGCCCGGCGGCCAGCCGCGGCAGCAGCATCACGGGCCCGCGCAGCGGCCGGCCAGCAGTTCCAGGAACTCCCGCCAGGTAGGGAAGCCAACGGCCTTGGAGAAACCCGCCCCCACAAACGGAACCAGCGCGATCCCGCTCGGTCCCTTCAGGTCGCCAACAAGATCCTCAAGGTAGCCCGTATTCCCCGGCGCGTCGCCCTCGATAATCTCGACCGCCTCGTCCGGAGTCGGCATATGGAACTCTCGCGCGCCTTACAACCGCAGCTCGTACCCCAGCCCGCGCAGGCCCTCAATGATGCGGTCGCGGATCTCGCCTACCTCCTCGAGCGACAGAGTGCGGTCCGGCGCGGCCACGGTCAGGCGGAAGGAGACGCTCTTGCGGCCCTCCGGAATGGGTGGGCCTGCGTACTGCCGCAGGAATTCTATCTCGATCAGCCAATCGCCGGCGAGTCTGACTAAGTGCTTCCGGAGGTCACTTACTAACTCGCGCTCACCGGCGACGATCGATAAGTCGAATGCGCTGGCCGGGTAGCGCCGTATGGGCCGGTAGCGCTTCTCGACCGGCCCCAGGCTACGGATCAGCGCCAGGTCCAGGTCCAACAGCGCAGCACGCCCAGCGACCAGCGATGGATGCAGCTCGAACAGCCGGCCCACTGCCGTCCCGCGCCAAACGACCTCCCCCGCCCGCGCCGGATGCTCGAAGCTCCGCGCTGCCGCCAGCCGCGCCTCCGCGCCCGGCAACAGGCACTCGGCCACCCGCTTCAGCTCCGCCAGCTCGGTGTTCCCGTCGCGAGCGTAGATGGCCGCCATCAAGTGCGGAACCTCGCGCGGCAGGCCCGCCTCCTGCTTGTGAATCTCGCGCCCGATCTCGAACAGCCGGAACGTCTCGAAATGCTTGCTATTTTCGAGAATGTTCTTGTAAATCCCCGGCAGCAGACTCGTGCGCATCCGGCCCTGCTCGGCTGAGATCGGGTTGGCCACGGCCAGGTGCTCGGCCGGGTCGAACCCCAGCGCGCGGGCCTGCTCGTCGCTGACGAAAGAGTAGTTGTAGACCTCGGTGAAGCCCTGCTGGCTCAACACCTGGCGCACGGTGCGGTGGAAGAGCCGCTCCGGGCTGGCCGGCGGCTCGACCACGGCCATCATGGGCGGCTGGGGAACGATCGAGTCATAGCCGATCATCCGCCCCACTTCTTCGACCAGGTCGTCCTTGATCGAGACGTCGCGCGTCGCGCGCCAGCTCGGAACCGTCACCGAGAGCCGGCCCGGAGATGTCTCCGAGACCCCGAAGCACAGGCGTTCGAGAATCTCTCTCACCTCTTCCGGGGCCACCTGGCGCCCCAGCTTCCTGATGAGCCACTCCATCGGCAGCTCGATGGGCAGGGGCGGCGGCGTCTCCTTCTTCTGGTCCGCCAAACCGCCTACCAGGCGAATGTCGGGCGACACCTGGCGGAACAGCTCCAGTGCCCGCGCCAGCCCGCGCACGGTATTCGCGGGGTCCTGCGACTTCTCGAAGCGCATCGAGGCGTCCGTCCGCAGCTTCAGCCGCGCCGAGGTCTTGCGGACGTTGGCCCCCAGGAAGTTGGCGCTTTCGAGTACGATCCGCCGCGTGCGCGGGCTGATGGCGCTGTCCAGCCCGCCAATGACACCGGCCAGCGCGATGGCGCCCCGCTGGTCGGCGATGACCAGGTTGGAAGGATCCAGCCGGTACGTCTCTTCGTTCAAGGCCACCAGCATCTCGCCTTCGCGCGCCCGCCGGATGATGATCGTGTCGCCGTGGAGCAAGTCGCCGTCGAAGGCGTGCAAGGGCTGCGCCAGTTCCGCCATCACGAAGTTGGTGACATCGACGATGTTGTTAATGGCGTTCAGCCCGATGGCTTCCAGCCGGTACTGAAGCCACGGCGGCGAGGGTCCTACCGTGACGTTGTCGAAGACCAGCGCGCTGTAACGCGGGCACAGGTCCAGGTCCTGGATGGTGACTCCGACCGCCGCTTCGCCTGCCGGGATCAAATCCAGCTTCACCGGCTCGCGCAGCCGCGCGCGCAAGATGGCAGCCACTTCCCGCGCCAGCCCCAGGTGGCCCCACAGGTCCGGGCGGTGGGTGATGGACTTGTTATCCACCTCGATGATGCTGTCCGGGGCGCAGCCGGGGATGGACGCGCCCGGCTCGGCCTGGAAATCCAGGATAACCGCGGCGTCGCGGTTGATGCCGAGTTCCGCGCCGCTGGCCAGCATGCCCTGGCTTGCGATGTCGTCTATGGTGACGGTCTCGATCCTGCGGCCCGCCAGCTCCGTTCCCGGCGGCACGTAGGCGGAGATCAACCCCACGCGGCAATTGGGCGCCCCGCAGACCACGGTGACCGTGCCGTAGCGGCCGGTCTCGACCGTGACCTTGCGGTTGTGGCTGCCGGGGATCACCTCGACGGCCGTCACCCGCGCAGCGCACACCCGGTCCAGCCAGGCGCCGTAGGGATGCACGCCCTCGCACTCGGCGGTCTTGATCGTGATCAGCCGCGCCAGCTCGGCAGGGGCCGCCGCGAGTCCCTCGACCAGTTCCGAAAGCCAGTTGCAGGAGAAATTCACAGCGCTGGTCCTTGTGTTTTCTGCTTCAACGTCTCGAACAGCCTGCGGGCATAGCGCGACGCACGCGCCACGATTACCGGGTCCAGCGGCGCCAGTACTTCGAAGGAGTGCCTCCCCTTGCGGTATCGGCCCTTGGGAGTGCAGTCGCACGTAGCTGCCTCGATGGCAGCGATGACGTCCCGTTTCGGAATCTTCTCCACGTCGGCGCGGCTCGGCAGCGCGTTGCGGCGAAAGCCTTCCGCGAAGAATCGCTCTAGCGCAGCGCTATCGGCCAGGAACCATGCCTCCATGCACTGCACCATCAGGTGGGCATTTTCATCCACGGCCCCCGCCGGCGGCTCCCACCTGTCGGATTGGCGCACTTTGAGGAAAACCCACGGCGAGGTGTTCTCCTCCACGGGATCCTCACTATCGACCAGAAGGCACACAAACTCGTCCTGTGTGGCGCGGAGCAAAGCGGTGCGGAAGTCTTCGAACGCCTGGGTGCGGGAACCGGAGGCTACGACCCGCGGCATGTTCCCACGCAGGCCCGCCTTCTCAAACAGCGTGCTGAAGCCTCGCCGGCATGTTGTACGCAGCAGGTGGCCGTCCCCACCACCTTCAACGTAGACCCTTGCCCTTACCAACGATTCCCCCCTAACTCGCCTTTCCGCCACAACTGGCCGAGGCTGTAGCTTTCGAGCCAGTCTTTGAGCGCGACTTTGTCCAGCCTGCGCATCGTGGTGGATCCCTGGTGCTTCTCGCAGACGAGGACCGCTTCGGGCGTGTCCGTCAGAGCGTCCACCAGGGCGTCGGAATGCGTGGTGACGATCAACTGCATGCGCTGGGAAGCCTCGACCAGCAGTTTGGCGACCGCCGGCACAACGTCGGGGTGCAGTCCGATCTCAGGCTCCTCGATGCAGACCAGCGGTGGAGGTTCCGGATGGCACAGGATCGCCAGCAGGCACAGGAAGCGCAACGTTCCGTCCGAGAGCCGCGTAGCGGGGATCGGCTGGCTCAGCCCGTCCTCCTGCAAGAAGAGCTGAACCGTGCCACCGTGAACCTTGGTGTAAATTTTGCTGATAGGGTCGTGGAAGTCGCGCAGCTTCTCGATGAGGAGATCCCCCAGCCCCGGGCGCGACTCCAGGTCGTTCAGCACCAGGACCAGATTGCTGGCATCTTCGGCGAGGAAGTCCCCAGGGAGATCCGTCTTCTGGGGCAGCCGGGGCGTGGTCTGCCGGCCGGTGTCCCACTCGCGGTACAGCAGGATCTTCGCGTACTCTTTCCCCAGATAGGTGATCTCGGGGTAGACATCAGGGTCCTTGCGCTGCGAGAGCACGGACTGATCCGCGGCCAAGTCCTCACGCCGCAGGGCCCGCTCGGCTCCAGCGACGTTCATCACCGGATGCCCGTGCTGGTACCGGTAGTAGAAGTACACGTCAGGAGCGCCCGGACGACTCGGGCGTTCATTCTCGACCGCTTCATCCACCAGCGTGAACCGCTGTCCCTCCACCGCAAAACTTAAGCGGTGCCGCAATGGCACATGGCCTGACGGATAGTAGACCGTGGCATCAATCTCGGCGATCGCTGCCCGCAGGCTTCCCTTCCAGAGCCATTCCGTGACGCCTCCGCCAGTCCGGATAGGTTCGGTCAGATCCCTTGAGCAAGCCCGGAGAACATCAATCGCCTCAATCAAGTTGGACTTCCCGGAAGCGTTCGGGCCGATCAGGACGTTCAGGCTGAGGAGTTCGGTTTCTTCGCTCTCGGGGCCGAAGGAGAGGAGATTCCGCAAGCGGATCGTTCGGATCAGCCTCTTGTCGCCGAGCATAGGGGATCTCCCACGAGGGTCCTCATCTTCAAAACTGTCTCAAAAACCTCAGGTCGCCGCCCTGAAGCAGGCGGATGTCGTCTATGCCGTAGCGCATCATGGCCAGCCGCGTCAGGCCCAGGCCGAAGGCAAAGCCGTTCCACTCCTCCGGATCTATGCCGCTGGTGCGCAGCACGTTGGGATGCACCAGCCCGCACGGCAGCAGCTCCACCCACCCGCCCTGCTTGCAGACCGGGCAGCCCGCGCCGCCGCAGATCAGGCAATGTATGTCCAGCTCGAAGCCCGGCTCGACGAACGGAAAATAGCCCGGCCGCAGCCGCACCGTCACCTCGCGGCGGAAGATGCCCTTCAGGAGGGTCTTCATGAAGTAGATCACGTGGGCCACGGAGACTTCGCGGTCGATCATCATGCCTTCGAGCTGGTAGAAGGTGTGCTCGTGCGAGGCGTCCACTTCCTCGTTGCGGAACACGCGGCCCGGAGCGATCATGCGCAGCGGCGGCTTCAGCGTCTCCATGCCCCGCACCTGCACCGGCGAGGTGTGCGTGCGCAGCACGTGGCCGTCCACCAGCCAGAAGGTGTCCTGCATGTCGCGCGCCGGATGCTCGGGCGGCGTGTTCAGCGCGTCGAAGTTGTGGTACTCGGTCTCCACTTCCGGCCCGTCCAGCACGGCGAAGCCCAGCGACGTGAACAGGTCCTCGATCTCGGCCTGGATTTGCGTGACCGGATGCAGGCTGCCGGGCCGCGGCCCCGGCGCCGGCAGGCTCAGATCGAGCCACTCGGCATCCAGGCGCGCCGCCAGCGCTTCCTTCTCGAAGTGCGCTTTGCGGGCCTGAAGAGCTTCCTCCAGCGCCTGCTTTACCGCGTTCAGCAGCTTCCCGACCCGCGCGCGCTCCTCCGGAGGGAGGCCACCCAACTGCTTGCTGATCTGCGCCAGCGTCCCTTTGCGCCCCAGCGCTTCCACCCGCACCGCCTCCAGTTCCTCGGGGGTCGCCGCGCCGGCGATGCGCGCCCGGGCGTCCGTGTCCAGTTGACTCAGCGTTGCGTCCAGCATGAAACGGGAATCCTCTATTCTAACCAGCGGACCCCTCCGCTCACCACCCGCCAAAGAACCCCTCAAAAATTGTAGACTCGAAGTCAGGGCTTCCCACACGACCCTGGCCAGAGGCGGGTCGAGGAAACGACTCATGCGGACCGAATGGGCGGCAAACCCCGAGGACGATCGCATCCGGACGCAGATGCACTACGCCCGCAAGGGCATCATCACGGAGGAGATGCGCTACGTCGCCGGGCAGGAGACTCTGGAGGCGGAGCTGGTCCGCTCGGAAGTGGCTGGCGGCC
>CAYGVJ010000156.1:0-12418 GCA_964353255.1 uncultured Solibacteraceae bacterium
AAAACCCAACAAACAGCCACTTTCACATGCCATCAGGGGTGGAACTTCGGGCTAAAACTCCAGCACCACTCCCGCGGAAGGCAGAATCGGGAACATGCGGTCCAGGGTCAGCGGGGACTCGGCGCAGGGGGAGTTGCCTCCAGAACCTGACCAAGCAGGTCCAGCGGCGGCTCCTGGCCCGGAAACGCCTCCCGCCAGGCGGCGGTGAAGGCGGCTTCACCCATTTCCTCGGAGAGGCGTGCGAGCTCGCGGAGAACCCACGCGGCGACGGGTATGTCGTGACTGGAAGCGATGTCGAGCGCCATGCCGAGCTGCCTCACGGCCTCGGGGAGCCGGTTCTGGGCTCGGCGAAGAACGCCCATTCCGGCGAGCGTCTTGACGGCGAGCTGCGGGAGAACCAGGCGGTTGAAGATCTCGAGGGCCCGGTGGTACCACTGCTCGGCCTCGTCGAACCGTTGGCGCTCCTGGGCCAGCATGCCCAACTGGTGGTACGTCCGGGCGGCCTCGCGCTCCAGGCCGAGGCGCTCGACGATGTCGAGGGCCTTGCGGTACCACTGCTCGGCCTCATCGAAGCGCTGTCGCGCCTGGGCGACCATACCTAAGTGGTGGTACTCGTCGTTGGCGTCGCGCTCCAAGCTTAAGCGCTCGAAGATCCCGAGTGCCTTGCGATACCACTCCTCGGCCTCGTCAAGTCGTCGGCGGAAATATGCGACGTTGCCCAACTGGTGGTACTCGTCCGCTGCGTCGCGCTCCACGCCCAAGCGCTCGCAGATCTCAAGGGCCTTGCGGCACCACTGTTCGGCCTCGTCCAGCCGCTGTCGCTCCTGGGCGACGATGCCCAAGTTGTGGTAGCCCGCTACCACCAAGGATTCGTCGTCCGCTACTTCCGCGATGGCCAGGCCCTGGCGAGAGAGGGTCTCGGCCTCATCGAGGCGCGACCGCTCCAGCGCCAAGGTGCCCAAGCGATAGAGCGCCCTGGCTTCCAGGGCCCTGTCGGGGATGCGCTTGCTGCGCTCCAGGGCCCGGCGCGCCCAGGCCTCGGCTTCGTCAAAGCGTGCCAGCAGGTACAACGCGTAAGATAGCTTCAGCTCCAAACGGGCCAGGAAGCGCTCATCGGGCTTCTCCTGGACGCTATATTCTCGAATCAAGCCTTGATAGAGACTGATTCGCCGATCGAGGTCCCCGCGGTCGCGAAAGAGCAACGGTTCAAAGGCTGCGGCGCGCGTGAGGGGCGCGGGCAGTTCCCGCCGTTCCAAGCGGAAATCGAAGACTCCGCTCCGCCAGGACCAGAAGTCCGGGGCCTTGGCAGCGATCTCGCGCAAACTGTATTCGCGCACCCAGAAGACGGTTGCATGGGGAACCTCGGCGAAAGCCTCGCGCTGAAGGTTCACGTAACCTGTCAGTTCCGGAAGGGCTTCCTCAACGTCGTAGAAGAAGATGCAGGTGCGCTGGCCGGCGGGCGCCTGCCGCAGCAAATCGACGGGGTTCCTGCGCTGGGCTGAAAGGGTGAACTCGAGTACGGGCAATGGCAGGTGTTCTTTCAAAAAGCGAACCGCCGCCTCCCGATCCGCCACGCTACGGTAGAGCGCAAAGGCCAGAACGCTGCGGTCCGTTTCGCGCAGAAGGAGGGCGAGAATCTCCGCTTCTTCGAGGAGCTCGGGACGCTCGAGTTCCCACCCGACAGGCACTAAGACTCTCCTTGGGGCAGCAGGGGCTCGATCAAGGGGTGCACGTCGTACCAGAGGCCATCGTTGCGGTACTCCAGAGCGCTGAGGTTGTGCAGCAGTTCTCGATGGGCCTCATCGTTCTCGACTTGCTTGGCCTGCCGGATCCCGTCAAGGAGTTCGATTTGACGGACAGTCAGGAGCACCTGGTAGTCCCTGCGTTTGCTCTGGGCAGCCTTTTCGACGGCCTCGGCTTCGATTCGAGGCTGGTTGGACTTCATAGCCTCCAGGGACGCCCGGCGGGCCAGCGCGACGAGTTCCCTCGGAATGCCGCTGCTGAGTTCAGCCAGCTTGCGTACGGCATCGGCGCCGAACAGGCTCTCGTTGACTCTCTTGGTCAGAATGGAACCTAGTTCCCGAAGGCCGTCCTCGTCGGGCGAGCCGTCCCGGTGTTTCGTCTTCAAGTTGGGAAGGATGCAAACGGTGGGGAAGTACATCTCGACCTGCATGAAGACGTTGTCGTGACGAAGCGCGGTGGGAAAAGTGTAGATGATCGAGACGGGCGGGGCGAGGAGCGAACTGGCATACTCGTAGAAGAGCTTCCTGGCGGTGCCGAGATCGGTCTTGTCCAGGTCCTCGACAATCACCAGGACGCGTTGCCTGGTCAACCTCTCGACCTCGCGCACCAGGAAGTCCACGCGCTCCAGCAGCTCAGAGAGGCGGTGGCTCACCTTCTCGCGCACCGTCGTGCGGGTGACGTCTTCGGTACCCAGCTTGCCGCTCAGCTTGGTGACGAGCAGGTTGAGCTCGACTCCGATCTCGGGTCGCACCGCCTCGCCGGTCTCGACCTCCTCAGTGATTTCTTTGGTGAACGCCAGGATATGCTCGAGCACGTCCTCCCTGACTTTGACGTTGCGCGCGGTGGCGGCGCGGAAGAGTTCCAGCGCCAGCGAGAGAATAACGTCCACGTATGTGAGGTCGAACAAGTTCAGGGTGTCTTTGACCGAGTAGGTGACGACGAAGAACGCGTCGCCGAGCGCTTGAGTGAGTTTCGCCAACTCGGTGCTCTTGCCACTGCCCCGGTGACCGGTGAAGAGGATTTTTTGCGGTCTGTCGGTTGTCGTCAGGAGTATGCGGAGGTCTTCGAGGGGACTCATCGGACGTGCCACGAAGTAGTCCCTCAGCTCCTCGTCTGTGCGCAGGGGGCGCTCCGGATCCAGGATGTTCAGGGCTCCCCTCAGGTCGGCTGCCTTCATGGTTCTTATTGTGCCACGGAGCGCGCCGGGCAGGGGCATCAAAACTCCAGCACCACTCCCGCGGAAGGCAGAATCGGGAACATGCGGTCCAGGTAGACGTTGATCTGGAAGGTGCGGGTGTTGTAGCTGCCGAAGCTGTCGAAGCGGTAGTTGGCGTGGTTGAGCAGGTTGACCACTTCCCCATACAGCGTCAACTTCCAGCGGTCGAAAACGTAGGCCTTGTTGATGCGCAGGTCGGCGCGGTGGTAGGGGTCCAGCCGGGCCGCGTTGCGCAGTTCGGAAAGGAAGTACGTCGCGCCGTCGCGGCGGTAGAAACCGGGCAGAGGGAAGCCGCTGCCGTAGATCCATTTCAGGCTCAAATTCACCGTAGGGCGAATGCGGTAACTCCCGTAGACGTTCACGGTGTGACGCTGGTTCAGGTCCGCGGGGAAAGCGATGCCGGCCTCGCCGTCGCGCTGCCGGGTGTATCCCAGCGCGTAGGAGACCCAGCCGGTCAGCCGGTTGGCGCTGCGGCGCTGCAAGAGAATCTCGATGCCGCGCGCGTACCCGCGCGAGGAGTTGCGAATCGGCGGGTCGAGCGGCGGAATGAAAACCTTCCCCTTGACGAGGCGCGGCTCGTAGAACGGCCGGAACAACAGGTCGCGATCCTGTCGCTGGTAGGCTTCCACCCGCAGCCGCGTTCGCGCACCCAGGCGTTGCTCCAGCGCCGCCACGTAATGAATCGCCCGCTCCGGCAGCAACCGGCGGCTGCCCAGCTTGGAGAACAGCCACTGGATCTCGGGAAACTGCGCGTACTGGCCCCAGCCAAGCTGGAGGCGAGTCGAAGGATGCGGCAGGAAACCCACCGAGGCTTGCGGCGAGAGCGCCGTCACTTGGTCCGCATCCGAGCGGTCCCAGCGCAGGCCCGCGGCAAGCTGCACCCGGCCTGCCGCCGCGCTCCAGGACTGCTGCGCGTAGCCCCCCGCGAGCAGGCCGTGGCCCCGGTAGATGTCCACGCGCCTCATCGCGAACGGATTGAACTGGTACCAGTTGGTGAAGCCGTCGTCGCGCGCGCGCCGCACCGACCAGCCGGCCTCCAGCGGATTCTGGCCCAGCCAGATCCAGGTGGCGTTGCCGGTCCAATTCCACTCGCCGTAGTAGCCGGCCGTCAGGTCCAGGCTGTCCCGGCTCTGGCTGTCGAAACGTTCCCGCACAAACGCCGCCCGGTTGCTCACCAGAAACCGCTCATGCGGGGTGTAGCGCCACCCCAGGTTCGCCAGCGTGAAGTGATAGCCGGCGGTCATGACCGAGTTCACCCCCAGTCGGCTGCGGCTCCGCGTTCGGTCCAGGTCCGAGAATCCATCCACCACGCTGAGGCTCAAGTGGTGCTTCCGGCCCAAGTCATAACTGAGCTTGCCTTGCGAATCGAAGAACCCGAAGGCCAGTGTAGGCTCCGACTTGGCGGTGCGCTGGATGATGTATTGGAGGTAACTCTTGCGCACCCCCGCCATCCAGGCTCCCTGCCGACTCTTGCCCAGCGGCCCCTCCGCCATCACCCCGGCATTCGACGCGCTGGCGGCCACCCGCACACTCCGCTGAACACGGCTGCCTTCGCGCGTGTGCACGTCCAGAACCCCTGCCGTGCGGTCGGCGTAGCGGACCGGAAAGGCCGCGCTGTACAGCGCCAGGCTGTCCACCATGTCGCCGTTGAAGATGGTCATCGAGCCGGTGGCGGTTTCCCCTTGCACCGTGTGGAACGGGGTGTGCAGCAACATGTCGTCCAAGTACAGCCCCACCCGCCGGTACTCCGCGCCCCGCACCGAAAACCGGCTGTCGAAATCGTCGTTCGAGGCCACGCCCGGCATCCCCTGCACGGCGCGCAACGGGTCGTCGGCCAGCACGCTGGCCAGGTTCTTGGTCTCGTTGCCCTCCAGCGTCAACTGTGACGGGCTGTCCTGCCGCGCCAGCTCGAACGGGTCCGCGCGCACCTCGATCGAGTCGGTCTGCCGGAAGGTGTCCGGGCTGAGGATGACCTCGAACTCCTTGAGGTCGCCAGAAGCCAGCGTGAAGGTCTTCCTGACCATCCGGTAGCCGACCGTGGAGACCTGGAGGATGTAATCGCCGGGCGGGAGCGTTGGGAAACCGAAGCGCCCCTGGTCGTCGGTGACGGTCTGGAAGGCGGTGGCGGTGAGCTGGACGCGCACGCGGGCGAGAGGCTCGGCGGAGAGGGCATCCACGACGGCGCCCCGGACGGAGCCGCCCTCTGGTGGGGCCAGCAGGGCGCAGGCCAACAGTAACGTGGAGAGCGCCACCTGGGGATTATAGCCCGGGGCGTCCGCTCATTCGTAGCGCAGAGTTACCACCGGGTCGATGCTGGTGGCGCGCAGCGAGGGCACCAGCGAGGCCGCAGCCGCCACCGCGGAGAGCACCACGGCCGCCAGCACGAAGACTGCCGGATCGGCGGGTTTCACTTCGAACAGCAGGCTGGTCATCAGCCGGGTGAGAAAGTAGGCGCCAACCAGGCCAATGGCCACGCCGGCCAGGGCCAGCGTCAGGCCCTGGCGGAAGACCAGGGCGAGCACATCGGCGGCCCGCGCCCCTAGCGCAATGCGGATGCCGAACTCGCGCGTGCGCTGGGTGACGGCATAGGCCAGCAGGCCGTAGATGCCGATGGCAGCCAGCAGCAGCGCCAGCCCGGCGAACACCAGGCAGAGGATCATGGCCGCGCGACGGTCGAGCAGGGACCGCGCCAGCCGCTCGGTCATGGCTTTGGTGTCGTAGAGCGGCAGCTCGGAGTCCAGCTTGGCGACTTCGCGGCGCAGGGCGCCCAGGATGGAGCCCGCATCACGCCCCGCGTTCATCACCAGATGCACGGTCCGCGGCGGAACCTGCTTGTAGTAGAAGTAGACCAGGCCGACAGGGTTCTGTTCGGTCAGGTCGCCGATTTTGACGCTGCCCACCACGCCGATCACGGTGAAGACGGGGCTGCCGGGATCGATGCCGCGGCGGATCCTTCCGCTTATGGGGTCCTTGTCGGGCCAGTAGCGCCGGGCCAGGAACTGGTCGATGACGGCGACCTTCAGAGACTCCGCCGTGTCGGTCTCCTCAAAGAGGCGGCCGCGCAGCAGGGGGATGCCCATGACGCGGAAGTAGTCCACATCGGCGGTGTTAAAGCCCGGCACGGGGACGGGTTCCCCGGCCGCGCGGCTGTAGCCTTCGATGGTGATGCCGCTGGCGTTGTTGCTCCCACTGAACGGCAGGTAGGTGGTCATCCCCACCCGGCTCATCCCGGGCAGGGACCGGGCGCTGGTCAGCAGCCGCTCGACGAAGTTCCGTGCCTGCGCGTCCTCGGCGTAGCGCGGGCGCGGCAAGGTGAGCCTGGCGGTCACCACGCCCTCCGGGCGGAAGCCGGGATCGACGCGCAACGCCCGCAGGAAGCTGAGCGTCACCAGCCCGGCGCCGATCACGAGCACGAAGGCCAGTGAGACCTGGCAGATCACCATGGCGGCGCGCGTGCGCAGGGCGCGGCGCTCGGCCGTGCCGGCGCGTTCGGTTTGGCGGAAAACGTCCATGAGGTTCCGGCGGAACAGATGCAGGACCGGGATGCTGCCGAAGAGCAAGCCGGCCGCGACCGTCGCCAGCAGGGCGAAACCCAGTACCGTGCCGTCCGGGTGAATGGTTTGGCCGCGGGGGAGCTCCTCCGCCCCCAGGTGGCTCAGCAGGCGAGCGCCCCAGAAGCCGGTCAGGATGCCCAGCCCGCCGCCCACCAGCGCCAGTAAGACGCTTTCGGTCAGGAGTTGGCGCCCCAGCGTCCCGCGGGAGGCGCCGAGGCTGAACCGCACGGCCAGTTCCTTCATGCGCACGTTGGAGCGCGCCAGCAGCAGGTTGGCCACGTTGACGCAGCCAATCAGGAGCACAAAGGCCACCACGGCCTGGAGCAGGTACAGGGTCGGCCGGATGTCCTCGACCATGGCGTCCTGGAGGCCCTGAACGCGGGTGCCGAAGCGGGCCTCCTCCAGCAGCTTGCGATACTTGGGGAAGCGCTCCAGGTTACGGCGGTTGAGAGCATCGATGCGCTGCTGGGCCTGGGCCAGCGAGATCCCGGGCTTGAGGCGGGCCACCATGCTCCAGTTGTTGCTGTGACGCGCGTCGTCGGAGGTCTGCTGCGGCGTGAAGGCGAAAGGCACCCAGAGCTGGGTGTCGCGGGACCCAAACTCGAAGCTCGCCGGCATCACGCCCACGATCCGGTAGGGGGCGCCGGTGAGGCGGAGGTCGCGGCCCACCACCGAGCGGTCGCCGGCGAACATCTGCTGCCAGAGGCCATAGCTCAGCAGGACGACCTTCTCCTTGCCCAGGACCGCCTCTTCCTCAGTGAAGGCGCGGCCCAGCAAGGGCGGCACGCGCAGGAGGCGGAACAGTGAGGGCGTCGTGTAGATGCCGAAGAGCTTCTGCGGCGTGCCATCGGCGCCCACGTCGTAGCCGCTCGAGCTGAACAGGGCGACTTCTTGGAAGACGGCCGTCTCCTGACGGCGATCCAGGTAGTCCGGCACGCCGTTGCGGCCCTGGTGCACGCCCGCGCCGGGATACACGTTGTACACGGTCGCCAGCCGCTCGGGCTCGGGATAGGCCAGCGGGCGCAGCAGCACGGAGCGAAAGACCGTGAAGACGGCGGTGTTGGCCCCAATGCACAGGGCCAGGGTGAGGAGCGCCGTGATGGTGAAGCCGCGCTCCCGCAGCAGCAGCTTACAGCCGAACTTCAGGTCTCGCCAGAGGGAGTCCATGTCTATAGGGACGAACGAGGGCGCGCGAAGTTCACGCCCGCTACTCGTCTTTCTTGGTGGGCGCGGCCTTCGGCTCCATCAAGGCTTTGGGCCCGGTCTTGATCTTCGGGATGCCGAACTTGCCGCTGAGGGTCGCCAGGTCCTCGGGGCGAATGAGGCCGACCAGGTTGACGACCGTCAGCTCGGTGGGTTCGGCGGCCAGCACGGTCAAGCCGGTCACGACGTCGCCATCGTGGTGCAAGCAGATCTCCACGCTTTCCTCATCCTGCTTCCTCTGGGCGGAGAAGACGCAGTTCCAGCCCGGGCCCCGGAGCTGCTCGCGAATGGAGTCGACGTCCGCCCGGGCGTAGGCGCCCGGCTTCTCGAACTCGAACACGCGGACGTAGATCCCCTTGAGGCCCCCGAGCAGTTTCTTGGCTGCCGCCTCTTCCGGCTTGTCCTCGGAGATGAATCTGCCGGCGAGTCCCAGCATCGAAGCGTCGAGGTTCACGTTGACCGTCTCCGACGCCTTGGCCGCCAGCTTATCGAAGGCCGGCGGAAACTTGATCTGCTGACCGGCGAGCGGCAGGGCCGCCAGCAGCAAGAGTGTGAAGCTTGGTTTGCGCATGTCTATACCCTCCATCGCTCAGTTTTGAGAGACCGAACCGGCGCCGATCACCTGCTGGATGCGTTGCTGCGCCAGGCGGAGCCTAGAACCGGTCAACTGGAGCGCCAGCATCACTTGCTCTTTGGCTCGCTCGCCCTCCAGGCGTCCCCGACGCTGCTCGACCAGGCGCAGGCCCGCCGCCAGAACCAACAGGGCGGCCACCGGCGCCAGCCAGCGCCAAGTCAGCAGCCGCGGACGACGCTTTTCGGTTTGTCTGGCTCTGGCGCGCGCCGCGGCCCGCTCGGCGAAGCCGGCCGGGGGCTCGCGGTGGCGCAAAGCCTGGCGAAGTTCGTCTTCGAGTTTGCTCATAGGGTTCCCTCCCCGAGGTAGCGGGGTGCCTTCTCCCTCAGCAGAGCCAAGGCGCGGTACAGGTTGCTCCACACGGTCCTGACCGGCATCCCGAGGATGCGGCCGATCTCCTCCGCGTCCAGGTCCTCCCCGTAACGCAGGATCACGACCAGCCGGGGCTTCTCGGGCAACGAGGCCACCAGCCGGCGCAGCCTGTCCCGCAGCAGCGGATCGGCGGCGCTGGCGCTCTCCGGGATCTCCGGCAGATGCTCCAACTGGACCTCGTGCCGGGCGCTACCACGGCGCAGGTAGTCGATGCAGCGGTGGCTGGTGGTCCGGCGCAACCAGAAGCCGACGTGAGCCGGCGACTCCAGCCGGTCCAGGTCCTTGTACAGTTGCAGGAAGACCTCCTGGGCGACCTCTTCGGCCAGCGCCTCGTTCTGAAAGAAATGGTAGGCGATGCTGTACACCATGGCCTGGTGGTCGCGCATCAGCGACTCGAAGTCGGCCTTCCCGACGGCCATGGCCCCGGAAACCTCACTCTCTAGCGATCCTACCGCTCCTGCTGCGGTCATCGGTGGTTGGCCTTCATTAGATACTACGAGCGGGGGCTGGCGAATTATGCAGATTGTGGGGCGTGGCCCGGGAACTCAAGCGCCTGCGGCAGCTTGAGGCGCTTGGACACCAACGTCATCCGTGGCAACCCTGGGCGCGGCCGGTCAACTATAATCATTCCCAGGAGATGGCGGGGTGGTGACGATTCTACTGGCATTGTTGGCAGCGCTCGCTGGTGCCGCGGCCTCCGACTACTTCAAGATCACCGTCGTTGACGAGGAGACCGGCCGGGGAGTCCCGCTGGTCGAATTGCGAACCACCAACAATCTTCGCTACTACACCGACAGCAACGGCATCGTAGCCTTTTACGAGCCGGCCCTGATGGATCAGGAAGTGCGCTTTGACATCCGGAGCCCCGGGTACCGAGGCTTCGGCAAGACACTGCGACTAATGCGCGGCGGTAGCGCAGGGCTGCGGATGAGCCGCATTAACATCGCCGAACGCCTGTACCGGATCACGGGTGAGGGAATCTACCGCGACAGCGTGTTGGCCGGCCATTCTGTTCCGATCGAGCATCCCCTGTTGAACGCCAAGGTGATGGGCCAGGACACCGTCTTCGTGGCGCCCTATCGGGGGAAACTTTACTGGTTTTGGGACGACACTCAGGGTACGGCGCAGGTGAACCTGGCTGGTTCCGGGGCGGTCTCGGAGTGGCCGGGCAAGGGAGGCCTCGATCCGAGCGTGGGGGTCAACCTGACCTACTTCGTGGACGCCTCGGGCTTCACCAAGCCGATTTGTGACGTTTCCGGGCCGGGCTTCAAGTGGAAGTTCTGGGTCGTCACCGTGCCCGATGATCAGGGCCGTGAGCGCCTGGTCGCCAGGTACAGAAGGATGAAGGGCCTCGGGGCGCCGTACGACGGCGGCCTGGCGGTCTTCAACGACCAGAGGGAGGCCTTCGAGCTTCTCGTACGGTTTGACGCCGACTTGGACCCGCAGATCCCCATGCATCCGTTCCGCGCATCGACTGGCGGCGCCCAGTTCTTCTACTTTGCGGGGCCGCAGCCCGATCTGCGGGTCAGGGCGGAACTGAAGCAGATCGCTGATCCGGCTGCATACGAGGGCTTCACCTGCCTGGCTGCCGGCAGCCGGTACGCGAAAGGGGACACCAACCTGGACCGCACGCCGGAGGGCCGGCTCGTCTACGCCTGGAAGAAGAGCACGCTGCCGCTCACCTTCGCGCAGCAGAAGGAGCTGATCGCGGCTGGGAAGATGAAGTCGGAGGAAGGGCTGTACCAGTTGCGAGATGTCCTGACGGATGCGCCAGTCAAGCCGCACGCGGGCTCCGTGTTCTGGAACGACTTCCGCCGGCGATGGGTGATGATCGTCGAGGAGGACAGGGGCTTCACTGACAATGGCGAGATCTGGTACGCCGAAGCAGACACACCAGTTGGGCCGTGGGTCTATGCCCGAAAAATCGTGACCCATCCCAAGTACACCTTTTACAACCCAACCCAGCATCCGTTCTTCGATCAGGATGGGGGCCGGCTCATATACTTTGAGGGCACGTACTCGGATACCTTCTCCGGGAGCCCGGAGAAGACGCCCCGCTACGACTATAACCAGATCATGTACCGCCTGGTCCTCGATGATCCCCGGTTGTTTCTTCCGGGACCGGTATATCGCGTCCGAGACGGCCGCTACCTCCTGCGCGAGGAGGTGGAGGCGCAACATCTCTGGAACGCGGTCGAGGAGATTCCCTTCTTTGCCCTCGCTCCGGATCGGCGAAGCAAGAACTCCATCCCCATTTCCGGTTTCTATGCGCAGCCCGCGACGGTCCCGCCGGACCTCACCGGCAGTTGGAAATGCAGCCTCAAGGATCCGGATGGCTCGACGGAAGACTTCGTCCTCGAGCTGAGCCAGGACGGCGAGAAGATCACAGGCCATGCGGAAGAGGCGGTGATCACCGAAGGCTCGTTTCGAAGCGGCACGCTGGCGCTCAGTCTGCGCGACGAGCAGGGCGAATACGTGCTCAAGGGGAAAGCGGATGAGCACAAGCTCGCCGGCCAGGTGACAGAACCCGGGAAGTCGGGCGCCGGCGCCTGCGAATGCCAGCGTGCCACGCCCCTCCTTCATTCCTCGCCCGCCCTGGTCTTGCTCTATCAGCGCCGGAATGCCGCGGGTCAACTTGTGTACTCCACCGTGCGGCAGTCAGCCCAGGATCAGTCTCTTGGCCGCGTGTGGCGTAACCCGATGTCCGTCCTTGCGCTGGATTGGGACGTGAAGCCGGTCGCCGTCGGAAGGTGACCTCGCTCTCCGGGCATCGTGCCGCCTCCGCCGCCTTCATCGGTGGTCCGTCTCCGTCAGACACCACGAGCGGGGGACGGCGAATCATGCAGATTGCTGGAGCGGCGCGGGGGCTGAAGAAGGCCCACTGTGTGTTAATCTAGAAGTGGGACGAGCTCTGTGACGACCAAACGCACACACATTGTGATCCCAGCCGAATTGGCCACCCAGATCGACGCCCTGGTCGGCAGGCGCCGACGCAGCCGGTTCTTCGCCGAGGTGGCTGAGCGGGAAGTCCGGCGCTTACGGTTGCTGAAAGTCCTCGAAGAGTGCGCCGGCTCCTGGAAGGAGGAGGATCATCCGGAGCTGAAGGACGGCGCTGCCAAGTGGGTGGCGCAGTTGCGCCAGGAAGACGAGCGGCGGTTTCGCGAGCTGATGGAGCGTTAACGGCGTGGCCACGTACCTGCTCGACTCCGACGTGATCATCGACGCGCTCCGAGGCAGGCGCGGTCGCAACGAATTGCTGGCGCGGCTGGCGCGAGAAGGACACTGGCTGGCCTGCTGCCCGGTGAACGTCACCGAGGTCTACGCGGGCGTGCGGGCTGGCGAGGAGGCGCAGACGCGGGCGTTGCTGGACGGGCTGATCTACTGCCCCGCCACGCGCGAAATCGCCACGCGGGCGGGCCTGCTGAAACGCGACTGGGCCCAGCGAGGCGTTACGCTGGCGCTCTCCGACGTCACAATGGCAGCGACGGCGCTGGCCAATGGCTTCACGCTGATAACGAGCAACCGGCGACACTATCCCATGCCGGAACTGGCAGTCTTTCCGCTGCCTGAGGCCTGAGGGGAAGCGACAGGGGCCAGCCGTGGCGGGCCCCTACTTCCGCAACGCGTACGAACTCAGCACCTTGAGGTAGTTGGCGCGCAGGAAGGCGTTGGGGTGGGCCACCGAGCGCTGGCTCATCG
>CAYGVJ010000157.1:0-12134 GCA_964353255.1 uncultured Solibacteraceae bacterium
CGTACTCCCGCTGCTCCAGGTCGAGCGGGGTACTCAACAGCAGCTCGCTCATGCCCAGCACCCCGTTCATGGGCGTCCGGATCTCATGACTCATGTTGGCCAGGAACCGGCTCTTCAGTTCCGTGGCTCCCCGGGCGGCGGCCACGGCGGCGGCCAGTTCCTCGTTCTTGCGCTGCATCTCCCCGGCATGCTGCTGAAGATCCTCCTCGATCCGCTTCCGGTGGATGGCGATCGCGTACAGCCCGGCCAATCGCTCGATGAAGGCCAGATCGCGCTGTGTGTAGTCACGCTCCGGGTTCGCCACTGCGATTTGTCCCACCAGGACGTCGGCCACCAGCGCCGGCGCCGCCAGGAAGCGGTGAATGGGCAAGTGACCTGGCGGTGTGCCAGTGGAGCGAGGATCGGCGGCCGGCTGGTTCGTCAGTATCGACTGCTTGTGGTTGAGGACCCAGCCCCATAAGCCGCGAAATTGCCTGAAGACGATGTCCTTGCCTGGCACCTGGCAGTCTTGCCAGACGTCGCGTGTGAGGGTCGGACAGATATGGTACCCGGTGGTGGGATCGATGTAAGCGACGTATCCCAGGACGCTCCCGGTGACCCTCCTCGCGCAATCCAACACCAGGACGCAAAGTTCGTCGAAAGACGATTTCCCCAGCATGGCCCCGGCCACCCCGGCGAGAGCCTCATTCACCTGGGCTTCCCAGGCCAGCGCCTCCTCGGCCCGCTTGCGCTCGCTGATATCGCGGGCGATACTGTGATAGAACCTGTTGCCGTCTATGTGGATCAACCGCGAGCTGACCTCCAACGGAAAGGCGGTACCATCTTTGCGCCGATGGGTGGTTTCATACACCACTCCGTTCTCTTGTTCGAGCCGTTTCACCAAGCTCTCGACGTTGGCCTGGGCCTCGGGCGTGCGCAGATCTCTCCGGCTGAGTCCGAGCAGTTCCTCGCCTGAGTAGCCGTAGACAGCGACCGCGCGGTCGTTGGCTTCCAGAATGCGCCCCTCTTCATCGGACAACAGGATGATGTCGTTGGCATACCGCGTCAGGTAGCCATAATGTTCGGCCAGGGCCCGGCGCTCCAGTTCCGACTTGTAGTGCCTCTGATAGAACCGGGCGCTTTGGTGCCGCCACAGGAAACCTAGCACAGCCGCCGCGGCGAAGATCAGCGAAAACACCAGCAGGAACATCATCCAGACACGCTGGCGAATCGGCGCGTAGATCTCGGCTTCATCCACTTTGGCGATCAGCGACCAGGGCGAATCCGGGATGTTGCGCAACGCCGCCAGCACCGGAACGTCGCGGTAGTCGCGTCCACTGGCGATTCCCTCCTGCCCCAGTGCCGCCATAACGGCTGGGCGCGGGATGTCAGCTATGGGAAGCTTGAGCGCCAGTGCGGTGCCCTTGCGGTGGCGAAGCTCGTTCAGGAAGAGGACATTGTTGCCTTCGCGGCGAACCAGCAGGGTCTCGGCGGTGCGGCTGGGCATGGGCCAACTCTGTATGAGGGGGTAGAGGAAGCGGGTGGGGTCGATCCTCACTAGCAGAAGTCCCACGCAGTGAGGACCTCGGCCGCCCGGAACCAAAAGAGGAGCTAACAAGTCCAGTTGGATGGTTCCTGCGCGACTTCGGTGGAGATCCGTAAGCAGCGGTTTGTTAGTCCGCAGCACCTGCTTCGCCAGGGGCCTGACCTCCGGGACGACCTGATCGTCCTCGCGCGTAACCGCCAACCTGACGCTGAGCTGGGTATCCAGCAGCAGCACGTCGTGATAGCTGTAGGCGTCCCGTAGCCCCCTCATCCAGGCCAGCACATCCCCCTTGACTTGCTCCGGCGCCTGGCCCTTCAGCCATCCATCAACCATGCGGGCCAAGAAGAGATTGCGGCTGACAAAGGTTGCATCGGCCAGCCGCTCGTTGCGCCAGCTCACAATCTGGCTGAGCTTCAGTTCGGCGACGGCGGAGAGTTCGTCCTGGATGTTCTTGTGAATGAGTTCCTGCTGGTGCCGGTAGTAGAGGTAGCCCGCGGTTCCAATCCCCCCGATGAGAAGCACGAAGACGAGCAGAACCCAGCGAATGGTGCCTAAGGAGGGACGAGAATCGGCATAGCCACCGCGACGCATCTTGGCGGGTTGCCCCTTTCATTGTCATCGGCAGAGAGGGTTCAATTCTTTACCCAGGATTTGACCGCGAGAAGCATACCGCGTCCGGCGCCTGGTCGGCGCAACTCGGGGTCGAACCGCCCAAGGTTCCCTCCGCCACCGGTTCAATGGGTCGGTCTGCAGCCTTCAGGCCGCCGGAACCAGCGCGACCGGCGCCCCATGGCACGGTTTCTCAAACACCTGCCGCTGAACCGCTCTGCCAACACCCGGTTTCTCTGCCGCCAGCAGCAGCCCGTAGCGGGCGTGCTTGATCAAACTTCTCCTGCTGGCCGTAGACCGGGATCTCGGTCGAGTCCATGTCCAGCACGACCCCCTGTGGTGAATCGACGGCTTCTACCCGGCCCACGAGTTCGCGGTTGATCCCATTGCAAAGCTGCTCGCGGGACAGGACCCTAGGATTCGAGGGCACGAGTCTTGGTCAGAGGCCGCCAAAGAATTCTGGGAAGGACAAAACCGCGCTTTGCGCAGGCTTCGTCCCCATCCCAGTATGGGGAGCCGTCCGCAGCGTCAAGGGTCTGCGATGAACGGTCCGAACGGGAGGTTCGGAAACGCGTACGTGCCGGTCGGCGCTGCCAAGCGGGCAGGGGCCTTGCCCTCCCCAGTTCTGCGTCGGCCCCAAGGTGGCACAGGCATTC
Source organism: uncultured Solibacteraceae bacterium (assembly GCA_964353255.1). GTDB lineage: Bacteria > Acidobacteriota > Terriglobia > Bryobacterales > Bryobacteraceae > VFZS01. The sequence goes on from CAYGVJ010000157.1 coordinate 2,791, forward strand.
TTGCCTGTGTGTTCCGTTCCCCCCAACAGGCCGGGAGGCCTATTCCACCTGTCCGGGGCTCAAACTGGGGGAGGGCAGGGGCAAGAAAACCCTTGTATATCATGATTCTGGTGTCATATAATGGCATCGACAGGGCCTTGGGGGGCCTGAAGGCGTGGCATCAGTGCTTGCTAAGCTCGCGGCGGACGAGGTGGCGCAGGACCCCATCGAGTATGTCCTGTTGCTGGCCTTTGTCGTCATGTGCAGCGCCGCGCTCTTCATTACCAACGGCGGCGCCATTGCCACGATCTGGCAGACCACGAACGACAGCCTCTCAGCCGCTCACAGCATGGCCAGCTAGGTTCACCGGTCGCTCCGGCGGCTGAGTCCCAGCGCGCGTATCCGCTTGTGCAGGGTGGTGCGCTCCAAGCGGGGAGTCGTGTCGCCCTGGGGCGGGTGACGCCAAAGGCGCGGACACCCGATGCCCAGAGCATCTCAGGATTCCGGCGGGTCTTCTAGAAGCACTACCTGGAAGCCGGCCTGCTGGAAGTGGTGATCGGTGGTTAGGGCGTGCGTGAGGCCGCGCTGCTCCATGATGACGAACGAGCAGCAGTCGGTCAGGCTCCAATGTTTGTCGTGCCGGGCCTCGTAGAGTCGCGCGGCAGCATCCAGGAGGTCGGCATCGGGCGCGACCACCTCAAGCTGCGGGTCCCGGTGACATCGCCTGTAGCCTTCGGCTGCCAGGCCCCGAGTGGCGGGTTCCGAGAGTGCGTTCAACCATTCCCAGAGAACGAGCTCGGTCGTCAACAGGGCCGCCCTGGTCTGGACGAGGTGCCGGCTCCACGCCAACGCCAGGGGATGGTGTCGATCACGAGGGCTGGAGAGCGCAATCCAGAAGCAAGTGTCGGCGAAGTAGGCCGCCACGCTCACGCATCCTTCTTCGGCAGGCCGTAAAGGTAGTGGTCGTGCTGATGGGACAGGTCGGTGGGCAGTTCGCGGCCGTTCAGCGGGTTCTCGGCCAGCCATGCCAGCACGGACTCGGCCGGCGGGCGCGCCTTAGAGAGCGGCTCGATTCGCACGATCAGCGCTTGATCCCGCGGCAGATCCACCGGCTCGTCGGGAACGATGACTTTGCCATCGAAATGTGCGTTGATAGCGATCATTGCAGTCCCCTCGCGTCGGTTCACCTTCTCCAGTATGCCAAGATGGGAGCCGTCCAGTCCAGGTGGCGGTGGGCACATCAGGGTGCCCCCCGTTTCAATCCCAACGTCCGGATCCGCTTGTGCAGGTTGGTGCGCTCCAGACCCAGGGTGCGCGCGGCGGCGGAGACGTTCCAATCCGCCTCTTCCAGCGCCCGCAGGACGCGTTCCCGCTCGGCGTCCTCGCGCGCCTCCCGCAGGCTGGAGCGAAGGCCCGCGGGGCCGGGTAGCCGGATCTCCAAGGGCGCCTCCTCCAGCCTCAGCCGCTCGCCGGGGTTCAGAATGGCCATGCGCTCGACGATGTTCCTCAGCTCGCGGGCATTGCCCGGCCAGTGGTAAGCCTCCAGGGCGGGGAAGACCGCCTCGTCGATACTCTTGGGCTTGAAGTTGTTGCGCGCGCAGAACTCGGCCAGGAAGTACTCGGCCAGCGGGCGGACATCGGCGGGCCGCTCCCGCAAAGGCGGCACCCGGATGGGCACCACGCACAGCCGGTAGTACAGATCCTCCCGGAATTGTTTCCGTGCCACTAGCGCCTCCAGCTCGCGGTTGGTGGCCGAGATCACCCGCACGCTCGCGCGGATCGCCTGCTCGCCCCCCACCCGGTGGAACTCCCCTTCCTGGAGCACGCGCAAGAGCTTTCCCTGGGCGGTCTCGTGCAGATCGGCCACCTCGTCCAGAAAGAGCGTTCCGCCGTCGGCCTGCTCGAACTTGCCGCGCCGCGTGGCGGAGGCCCCGGTGAAAGCGCCCTTTTCGTGGCCGAACATCTCGCTTTCGAGCAGCTCGGTGGGGATGGCGGCGCAGTTCATCTTGACGAACGGTCCAGCGGCAAAGGGGCTGGCGTGGTGAATATAGGCCGCCAGCAGTTCCTTGCCGGTGCCTGACTCGCCCGCCAGCAGCACCCGGGCGTCCGAGCGGGCCACCATCCGGGCCTGCTCGAGGACGCGCTGAAACTGGGGAGAGAAGCCGATGATCCGGGGGCCCTCGCCCACCAGCTCGCGCAGGCGCTCGTTCTCCCGGCGCAGGGCCGCCTCGGCCAGCGCGTTCTTCACTGCCAGCAGCAGGCGGTCCCGGCTCAGGGGCTTTTCCAGGAAATCCCAGGCCCCGGCGCGCGTGGCTTCCACCGCGTCGGCGATGGTGCCGTGGCCGGAGATCATCACCACCGGCGCCTGGCTGTCGTTGGCGCGCAGGAAGCGCAGCAGGTCGATGCCGTTGCCGTCGGGAAGGCGAACGTCCAGCAGGTAGAGGTCGGCCCGGCGGCAGTCAGGATGCCCGTGGAATTCGGCCGCCGAGCGGCACACGGCCACCGAGTGGCCCTCGCGCTCCAGAATCAGGCGCAGCGAGCGCCCGATGTTCTCTTCGTCGTCAACGACCAGGATGCGCGGCATGGCCCGTGGGGGCGCCCAACGTCACGCGGAAGCCCGCGCCGCCGAGCCGGCCCTTCACCAGCAAGATATCACCCCGGGTGAGCAGCGCGTTCTTCCGGGCGATCGACAGGCCCAGGCCCATGCCGCCCTTCTTGAAGGAAATGGTGGGTTCGAACAGGGTCTGGCGCGCCTCCTCGCTCAGGCCCGGCCCCGAGTCGTGGACCTCCACGTAGGCCTCTCTGTCCTGCTGGCCGGTCAGCACCAGCACGCTCCCGCCGGCGCCGGCAGCCTCGGCGGCGTTCTCCAGCAGGTTGGTCAGAATCCCCTTCAGCAGGTCTTCATCGGCCAGCGCCTCGATGCGCGCCGTGGCCGGCCGGGTCTCGTAGGTGACGCTGGGGTGGCCGGCCTTCAGCAGCGAGATCCTTTCCTCGACCGCGGCGTTCAGCTCGACGACTACCGGCCGCACCGGCGGCTCGGCGGCGAACTCGGAGAAAGCCCGCACCCGGCGTTCGAGGCTCTCGACTTCGTCGATGACGATGCGCGCCGCCTGCTCCAGGAAGCCGCGCTCGCCGGGCTGCCGCGCCAGCAGCTCTTCCATGGTGAGGCGGATCGGGGTGAGCGAGTTCTTCAGCTCGTGCGCCATCTTCCGGGCCAGCGCCTGCCAGCTTGCAAGCTGAGTGAGGTAGACCAGCCGCTCGCGGCTCTGCTCGAGCTGCTCGGCGGTGTCGTTGAAGGCCTGAACGGCGCGGCCCACTTCGTCGCGGCCACGCGCCGGCAGGCGAGTGCCGAGATCGCCCGAGGCCAGTCGCGCCAGCCCCGCCGTCAGCTCCTGGATGGGCCGGCTGATCCGGTGGGCCACGGCCACCAGGGCCGCCAGGGAGATCAACCACACCGCCGTCGCCAGCAGCACGAAGGTGTAGACGAAACCGCGGCGCAGGTCGCGGCTGCGGGACTTCTCCACCGACTGGCGCGCCTGCCGGAACTGCTCGGCCAGGCGGGTCATGCGGACCGACCCCAAATCCGTCGAATACGCCCAGACGCCGTTGGGCTGCCGCAACAGGTACTCCAGCCGGTCGCCCTCCTCGCCGGCAAGCTGGAACCGCTCGGCTTCACGGCTGTCCCAGAAGTCTCGGAGATGCGACGGCCAGGCGCTGCGCTCGGCAGTCGCGTAGCGCTGGGGAGTGAGCCGTCCGGCCTCCGCTTCCGCTTTCAGCGCCTCCCGGCTGCGCTGGTACAGCTCGCGGCCGGTGGTTTCGAGCGCCTTCGACAGGGCATCAAGCTGGTCTGTGGGCGAGTAGCTGAGGGAGTGCTCCAGCAGCGAGGCCGCAATCCACACCGTCGCCGCCACCGGCGCCAGCGTGGCGGCCAGGAACACCAGGATGAGTCTGTTGCGAAGCCGGTTCACCGGGTGCGTCCAAGAGGTTTCTTCAGTTCCACCAGGCGCAGAGGACCCGCCTGCGCCACCCATCGCTCCTGCTGGCTCCGTGTCTGGCGGCTGAACAGCTCGATCAGCCGGGCCAGGCTGACCGCGCTCTCCGCCTCGGCCCCCGACTCCTGCTTGGGGTCCTCCACGCGCGCCTCCAGCTTGACCCAGAACGGCTTCTGCTCCGCCAGATCGGAGACCGGCAGTGCGAGCGCATCGACGCACCAGTCTTGGGCCGCCTCCGCGGAAAGCCGCGATGCCGGCGCGCCCGGGCGCCCTAGGCGCATTACGGCGTACTTCTCCTCCCAGAGGTCATAGCTGATTACGAAACGCGCCACGTCGCGCAGCCAGACGCTGGTTAAGCCGTCCGTCGAGAGACTGAGCTGGAAGGCGAAGACCACCGGCGCGCCATCGTGAAGGCGCTCGAGGACCTTTCCGGTGAGAAACCGCAACTGCGGCGCCGAGACCCGGAGATGGCCGTTGGTCCATCGGGCCGCCAGAGACTGGCCCGGCAGGGGCAGGTAAGCGACCAGACCCGCCAGCAGGCACCTGCGAGCGATCTGAGCGCGGTTCATCAGAATGTCAGCCCTGCCATGAGGACCGGCTCCGCCCGCCCGTCCTTGATCGGGAAGGCGATACAGACGGTGAAGTGGTGGTAGACGAGGCCGGCTCCCAGCGAGTGCTTCGCGGCAGCCTGCTGGCCGGGGTTCCAGACCGCGCCCGTGTCGTAGAAGGCCCTGAAGATCCGGTAGCGGTACTCCAGCTCATTGTGGACCGTGCGATTGCCGCCCAGCGGCGCCACGTCGAACTTGTTCCAGCCCCGCAGCGTGGTGCTGTTGCCCAGCGAGAAGCGCTCGAACAGCGGCGCGCGGCCTGTAAGAACGCCCGCGGTGACGTGGTCTTCCAGGCGATTGCGCCCGCGCGCCAGCCGGTAGCGCAGGTCCCAGACGTTGCGCGCGTAGGTGAAGTCGCTCGAGAGGGTCCGGGTGGCCGCGCGCAGGCTGTAACCTGCCTCCAACCGGTGCCTGTTGGCGGCCGAATCCTCCAACTGCCGATCATAGCGCAGAGTTGTAATGACGGCATTGGCGGCCTCGGTGCGCGCGGCCGGAAACTGGGTCTGGAAACGCTGGAAACTCGTGCCCACGGTGAACTGCAAGCCTCGGGCGGGCAGCAGGGTGAAGGTGGGCTCGAAGTTCTGCCGGGTGCGGTAGATGCCGGGCGCCTCCGGCGAGCGGCCGAGTTCCCGCAGCGTGGTGGGGTTCCACTTGTTGTGATAGCTCTCGAACTGGAAGCCTAGGCGGGCGCGGTCAGTGCCTAGCTGGAGCCGCTGGTAGCCCGCGCGGATGCCGGCGTAGCGCTCCAGCAGGTCGTCGGCGTTGCTGAGGATGCCGAAACTGAAGCGGTTGTTGCCGCGGCCGGGGAAGGTGGCTTCGACGGCGCCGCTCCAGCCCTGCCGGGAGTGATAGAGCAGATTGTCGGCGGCGATGTTGGTATCGAATGTGTGCCGCGCTACTACGACGGTTACTTTGACGTGCTCCGGCGTGTCGCCGCGGCGCACCTTGGGGAAGATTCTGCGGCCGGGAAACTCGCTCCGCAGGCGCTTGATGAGCGAATCGAGTTTCCCCTGGTCGTACTTCTCGCCGACTATCTTCTGCAAATCTTCGCGCAACGGCTTGCTGATCGTGGATTCCTGTATGCCGCTGACCTCGACCGCCTCTACGGTGTAACGAGAGTTGACGTTTGTCAGTTGCTGCCGCTCGGCGCCGGCGGCGAGCAGGCCGGGCAGCAGGAGCGTCAGAAACCACCTGTATTTCATGCCGGCTGTGGGAGCAATTTGTGGGCCAGGGACTATCTCTTGTGTTTTCAGTGGATTGCGCTGGGCGGACCTGTGCCGGGGATTCACAGGTGTGGCGTAAGCTTCAGCTTGCGCAGGTGGTTTTTTTACGGCTTGCTGTCCGCCTTTTTCCTGGCAGGGCCCGCCGAATTGGAGTAACATCAACCTCAAGCGCCCCATGAGCCGGCCCAGCATCTTTATCAGCTACAGCCACAAGGACGAAGCCTGGAAGGACCGGCTGGTAACGCAGCTCAGAGTCCTCGAAATGGAGGGCATCCTTGACGTTTGGGACGACCGGCGCATCGAGGCCGGCGCAGACTGGTTTCCCGAAATCGAGCAAGCCATCGAGCGCGCCAGCGTCGCAATTCTGCTCATCTCCGCGGATTTCCTCACTTCCAAGTTCATCCTCGGAGAGGAAGTCCCGCGGCTTTTGGAGCGGCGGCAGAAGGAGGGCCTGCGCGTCATTCCCTTGATCGTCCGGCCCTGCGCATGGAAGGTACTGAGGTGGCTCTCTCCGATCCAGGCCCGACCCAAGGATGGCCGGCCGCTGTCCGGCGGCAGCGAGCACCAGATTGAGGAAGATCTGGCGGCCCTTGCGAAGGAAGTTGCTGGAATCATCCGCCGCGTTCCGTCGGGCGAAGGTAGGCAAGTTCCTCCCGAGAAGATTTCCCTCGCTAAGCTGCCCTCGACGGACCCCTACCTGTTCGGCCGCGAGAGCGAGCTTGCTGCGCTCGACGCCGCCTGGGACAAGGCGCGCACCAACATTGTCACGCTGGTTGCCTTCGGTGGTGTCGGCAAAACGGCCCTGGTCAACGTCTGGCTCAACCGCATGCAGGAGAAGACCTTCAGGGGCGCCGAGCGGGTCTTCGGTTGGTCCTTCTATAGCCAGGGGGCGGCCGAGGGTCGGCAGGCGTCGGCCGACCCGTTCATCGACGCCGCCCTCCGCTGGTTCGGCGACCCCAATCCAGAGAAAGGAAACCCCTGGGAGAAAGGCGAGCGGCTGGCCGAGCTGGTCCGAGCGCAGCGGACGCTGCTGGTAGTGGACGGTTTGGAACCGCTGCAACAACCGCCGGACGGCCGCCTCAAGGATCCGGGGCTTCAGACCTTGCTACGCGAGCTGGCGGTGGACAACCCCGGCCTGTGCATAGTGACCACGCGCCTGGCGGTGGACGACCTCAAGACCCTCGCCGGGATATCCGTCGAGACTATTGACCTTGAGAACCTCGCGCCGGAGGACGCGGTCCGCTACCTCACCCACCTCGGCGTCAAGGGCACGCCGGAAGAGTTGCGGCGGGCGGCGCAGGAGCTGGACTTTCATGCCTTGGCCCTGACCTTGCTTGGGACGTACCTGGCCATCGGCTATGACGGCGATATCCGCCGGCGCGACCTTGTGCCTCGGCTCACGGCGGAGGCCAAGCAAGGCGCACACGCCCGGCGGATGATGGACGCCTACGAGCGCTGGTATGAAGGCAAGCCTGAGCAGGACATCCTGCGCCTGGTGGGGCTCTTCGACCGCCCGGCCGAGCCCGGGCCGTTAAGTGTCCTCCGCCAGCCGCCCGCCGTTCCAGGCCTGACGGAGCGCTTACAGAACCTGAGCGAATGCGAGTGGAACTTGGCGCTCGACAACCTGCGCCAGGCGCGCCTGCTCGACCCCAAGGACCCGAGCCAGCCCGGGACGCTCGACTGCCACCCGCTCATCCGCGAGCACTTCGCCGAGAAGCTCAAAGCGACCGCTCTCGCAGCGTGGCAGGAGGCCCACACCAGGCTATACGAGTACTACAAGTCGGCGGGCAGAGAGTACCCGGACACCATAGAGGAGATGGCCCCGCTCTATGCCGCTGTCGCCCACGGTTGTCACGCCGGCCGCCACCGGGAGACCCTCCGTGATGTTTACTTTAGGCGCATCCAAAGACGAGACGAGTCTTTCAGCAGGAAGAAGCTCGGCGCGTTTGGCGCTGACCTGGCGGCACTGGCGGGCTTTTTTGACCCGCCCTGGGAAACGCCGGTTGCGGGTTTGAGCGAGCCGACGAAAGGCTATCTGCTCAACGAGGCCGGCTTTGATCTTCGCGCCCTGGGCCGGCTTGGCGAGGCCGTCCAGCCGATGAGGGCCGCCCTCGATGCGGACATCGCCGGGGAGTATTGGTGCAACGCCTGCCTGGCCACCTGCAACCTGAGCGGCCTTTGCCTGACCCTCGGGGACGTTGACCAGGCCGTTGGCTACGCCCAGCAAGGCGTGGAACTGGCCGATCGAAGCGGCGACCCCTTCCTGCGAATGGTGGTGCGCATAGTGCTGGCCGACGCTCTGCACCAGGCAGGCCGCGTCCCTGAGGCCAAGAGGCTCTTCCAAGAGGCGGAGCGGATGCAGAAAGAGCGGCAACCTGAGTACCCGCTCCTCTACTCTCTCCAGGGCTTCCAATACTGCGACCTGCTGCTGGGCCAGGGCAGGCACGAGGAGGTGCGCGACCGCGCCCCTCGCACACTAGAGTGGGAGCAGGGCAGGCTCCTTGACATCGCCCTGGACCGCCTCTCGCTAGGCCGCGTCGGGCTCCTTGAGGGGGACTTCACCCCAGCCGCCAGGTACCTGGAACAGGCCGTCACCGGCCTCCGCCAAGCCGGGGCTCAAGAGTTCATCCCCCGCGGGTTCCTCGCTCGCGCCTCGCTGTACCGCCTCCGCGGCGACTTCCCTCACGCCCAGCGCGACCTCGACGAAGCCTTCCTCATCGCCGCGCGCGGCCCCATGCGCCTCCACGAGGCCGACTGCCACCTGGAACAGGCCCGCCTCTCAGTGGCCACCTGCGACTCGACGCGCGCCCGCTCGAGCCTCGCCGCCGCCCGCACTCTCATCCAGCAGACTGGCTACCACCGCCGGGACGCGGAACTGGCAGAACTCGAACGGCAACTGGAGGGAACACAGGGGTAGAATGGGAGCGATGGCGGTGCGGTACATCCTCAGCGAATACATAGACCGGGCCATGGCTGATGCCCTCTACGACAAGCTCGAAGACGGGACGTTCGCCGGCCGGATCCCACCGTGCAAGGGTGTGGTGGCCTTCGGAGCGACCTTGCGTGAGTGTGAGGAGGAACTCCGCTCGACCCTGGAAGACTGGGTCTTGGTCGGCATCAAACTGGGACAGCGCTTGCCGGAGATGAGAGGTCTGGACCTAAACCGGGAGCCCAGCCGTGAGCCGGTGGACACCGTGTAAGCGCCGCGTCTTTGTCCGGCGCTTGCGAGTGCTGGGTTTCGATGGACCCTTCTCAGGGACTCGGCATGTGTTCATGGTTCACGGTAACCACCGCCTCGCGATCCCTTCCAGCGAAGAGTACTCTGTTCCGCAGCTCCGCATGATGATCGACGAAGTGGCGGCAATCCTTGGCCGTGAGATCACGGCTGATGAGTGGAATGCGCTCTGAGATTCCAGTGAGCAGACCGGCTACCACCGCCGCGACGCGGAACTGGCGGAGTTGGAAAAGCAACTCGCAACCGCTCCCTGACGGTCGCGGCTCGGAAACGCGCAACGAAGGCAGTGGCCGAGCCGCGAGCGTGA
>CAYGVJ010000158.1:0-7641 GCA_964353255.1 uncultured Solibacteraceae bacterium
CGTCGAGGAGAGCCGGGGCTACGGCTGGTACCACGACGAAGCCACGGGATCGATCCGGAAGCTCACGCCGGACGTTCACAAGCCCCAGTGCTCGGCCTGCTTTATCAACTCGGTGACCGATTCGCTCGAGTCCATTCTCGACCTGGCCAAGACCGAGGGCATGCTGTTCAAGTGGGGGTCCGGCACGGGGACCAACCTCTCGTCGCTGCGCGAGGAGGAGGCCATCCTGAGCGGCGGCGGCCGGGCCAGCGGCCCGCTGAGTTTCATGAAGGGGTTCGACGCGTTCGCGGGCGTCATCAAGAGCGGGGGAAAGACGCGCCGGGCCGCCAAGATGGTGATCCTCAACGCGGACCACCCGGATATCGAGAGGTTTGTCTGGGCCAAGGCCAAGGAAGAGAAGAAGGCCCACGTGCTGGTGGAGGCGGGTTACGACTCGTCGCTGGACGGCGAGGCTTACGGCTCCATCTTCTTCCAGAACGCCAACAACTCCGTGCGCGTCACCGACGAATTCATGCAGGCGGTGGCGACCGACGGCGAATGGTGGACCCACTCGGTCGTCAACGGCCAGCCCGTCAAGCGCCTCAAGGCCCGCGAGCTGTTCCGTCATATCGCCCAGGCCACGCATCAGTGCGGCGACCCGGGCATGCAGTTCGACTCGACCGTCAACCGCTGGAACCCGTGCAAAAACTCCGGGCGCATCAACGCCTCCAACCCCTGCTCGGAGTACATGTTTCTGGACGATTCGGCCTGCAACCTGAGTTCGCTGAACCTGCTGAGGTTCCTCGGGCCGGACGGCCAGTTCCAGGTGGAGGCTTTCCAGCACGCCGTGGATACGATGATACTGGCGCAGGAGATCATCGTGGACAGCGCCAGTTACCCCACTGAGAAGATCGCCGCCAACTCGCACAACTTCCGCGCTCTCGGGCTGGGCTACGCCAACCTGGGCGCCCTGCTGATGTCGCTGGGCCTGCCCTACGACAGTGAGCCGGGACGCGACTACGCCGCCGCTGTCACCGCGGTTATGACCGGCGAGGCTTGCCTGATGAGCGCCCGGATCGCCGAGGCCGTTGGGCCTTTCCCCGAATACTCGAAGAACGAGGAGCCGTTCCTGGAGGTCATCCGCATGCACCGCGGCTCGCTCAGCCGCATCAACGCGCGGAATGTGCCCCCGGCGCTGCTGGAGGGCGCGCAAGACTGCTGGCGCGAGGCGTATGAAGTGGGCCGCCGCACAGGCTTCCGCAACGCCCAGGTCACCCTGCTCGCCCCCACGGGCACCATCGGCTTCATGATGGACTGCGACACCACCGGCATCGAGCCTGATCTGGCCCTGGTCAAGTTCAAGAAGCTCGTTGGAGGCGGCGTCATCAAGATCGTCAACCACACCGTGCCCCAGGCGCTGATCCGGCTGGGCTACACGCCCGAGCAGACCGAAGCCATTGTCAGCCACATCGACGCCACCGGCACCATCGAGGGCGCGCCGCAGCTTAAGCCCGAGCACCTGCCCGTCTTTGATTGCAGTCTGCGGCCCGCCAATGGCACGCGCTCGATCCATCACCTGGGCCACATCCGCTTGATGTCCGCCGTGCAGCCGTTTCTTTCCGGCGCCATTTCGAAGACCATCAACATGCCGGAGGAGTCCACGGTCGAGGACATCGTTAACGCCTACATCGAGAGCTGGCGGCTGGGGCTGAAGGCCGTGGCCATTTACCGCGACGGATCGAAGCGCGTGCAGCCGGTCAGCTCGGGCGATGGCCGCGGCGAGAAACGCGCCGCGGCGCCGGTGGCCGAGAGAATCGTCTACCGGCCGGTGCGGCACAAGCTGCCCGACGAGCGGCAGTCCATCACTCACAAGTTCTCCATCAGCGGCCACGAGGGCTACATCACGGTGGGCCTCTACGAGGACGGTAGCCCCGGCGAGCTGTTCATCACCATGGCCAAGGAAGGCTCCACCATCTCCGGCCTGATGGACGGCTTCGCCACCGCCATCAGCTTCGCGCTTCAGTACGGCGTGCCGCTCAAGTTCCTGGTGGTCAAGTTCAGCCACGTGCGGTTCGAGCCCGGCGGCTGGACCGGCAACCAGCAGATCCCTTACGCCAAGTCGATTTTGGACTACATCTTCCGCTGGATGGGCGCGCGCTTCCTGGGCCCCGAGTATGCCGTGACCGAGGTCGGCGAAACCCCCAAGCTGCGCCCCACCGAGCCCGACCCGCAGCAGAAGCTACCCTTCGCCCCGGTAGCCGACGACGCTCCGCTGTGCTCCGAGTGCGGCTCCATCATGACCCGCAACGGAAGCTGCTACAAGTGCGAGAACTGCGGGGGGACGAGCGGGTGCGGTTGAGCACCACGGCCCGGCGGCTTGTAACCGGGACAGTACACCCTTTCCCTGTTTCCCGCCAGAGAAAACGGTGAAAGAGGGAACTCTCACGGTATTCTGTCCCGGTCTTGGCGCCGCGGCCCTGGATTGCCGAAGAGACGCCGATTTCTCATTCCATATGTTGGGGACTTGGCCTCAGCGCCGGCTGCTGGGAGGCCTGCGACTGTGTGCGATAGGGTTTCGATTCTCCCAGGCAGCTTCAGATCACGAAAGGGACAAAGCGCCGCGTGCTTCTCATGTAAGCCGCATAGGCGGCGCCGAATCTTGCGAGATTCTCGCGTTCCTCGGCAATCGAGGTGGCGACGAGGAAGCCAGATGCACCGAGTGCCAAGCCGAGAGGGAGTGCGGACGGATGCTTCAGAAGCGCGCCCCAACCGAGCGCCAGCAACGATGCGTACATCGGATGGCGGATGAACCGGTAAACGCCCACCTTGACCAGCGCGCTCGTGTTCTCAAACCAGAGGTTGGTTCCATGGGTCGCATCACTCATTGGTCTGCCAACCTTACGAAGCAGGCGGAGTCCCTCGATCCCCGGTACAAGGGAGGCAGCCAGCAAGAACCATGAGACCAACTGGCGGGGCGAGACCGGTTCACGAAACCAGTGGGGGAGATTGAACAAAATCAGAGCCAACAGGAGTTCAAAGGCGAAGAACCGGTAGAAGCCGTGGGAGTTCGGAGCGCGCAGACACCGCCACGACAGCAGGACGACGCCAGCCGATGCGGCAACGAACACCCCGAGTCGCACCATCGCGTCTGCATTATACGTTACGCCAGGTGCACGAAGGTGCTCGATGAGGTCCCGGACTCGTCTGGATGAGCGCGCGGTACCTCGGGCCGGAGTACGCCGTGACCGAGGTCGGCGAGACGCCCAAGCTGCGCCCCACCGAGCCTGACCCGCAGCAGAAGCTACCCTTCGCCCCCGTCGCCGACGACGCCCCGCTGTGCTCCGAGTGCGGCTCCATCATGACCCGCAACGGAAGCTGCTACAAGTGCGAGAACGGCGGGGGAACAAGCGGGTGCAGTTGAGTGGGACATGCTTCAGCTTGTCCTTCCGGGTTTCGCGCCAAGCACGCAAAGATTCCGCCAAGCTCGCTAAGCGCGCCCGCCATCAGTAGTGATAGCGACAGGCGAGGATGCGGATCTTTGTCTCGGATACCTGGTAGACTAATCGGTGCTCGCGCGGCAGGGTCAAATTCCAAGCTTCTCACAGGCTTCTTCGAGAGAGATGCCTCCCTGCCGGTTCCTGGCTTCAGTGAGCCGCTGCCGCATCGTGCTGCTCCTGAGCAGACAAGCAGTTTCTCGCTCCGATTCGAGCTCGCGCCACAAGTCAATCGGCACGATGACGCCGACCGGGGCGCCATTCTCGTCGGAGATGTACTGGATGTCACCGCGAGCCATCACCTCAAGTTTACTCCCTCCGGCGCTACCCTGGATGGCCAAAGGCGGGCCGAGCCTGACCCGCAGCAGAAGCTCCCCTTTGCCCCCGTCGCCGACGACGCCCCGCTGTGCTCCGAATGCGGCTCGATCTTGACCCGCAACGGAAGCCGCTGCAAGTGCGAAAACTGCGGCCGAACGAGCGGGTGCAGTTGAGTGGGACATGCTCGACACAGGCACGAATGCCTGTGCCACCGGTGGCACAGACTTTCCAGTCTGTGTCGAGCTTCGTCCTTGGCGCGATCCCGCCCGCCGCACCCCGCCCGACCTGCCGCGGAAGCGGCGCCACTGTCGATTCCGGAGATGTGGTATACTGGGCGTGCTGATACTTAGCACGAAGAAGTAGCACTATGCGCGCCACCAGAACGTTTTCCATCTCGATCAGCCCGGTACAGCTCCGGCAGGTAGAGCGGCTGGCCAGGAGAGAATGCCGCACTATGAGCGAACTCGTCCGGGAGGCGCTGCGCCGCTACCAGGACCAGCAGCGGCTCGAGGGTGTCAACGACGCGCTGCTCGCCGCTTTGCGTGCAGTCCAGGAAGATGCCCAGCGCAGCGGGGCCGCGCGCCTCTCCCGGCGTCAGCTCGGGGCTGAGATTAGCGCGGTGCGCCGGCAGAACTCCGGCAGGGCACCCGCCCGATGATCCGGGTTGTCCTTGACACCAACGTCGCCCCAAGTTCAGCCTCGACCCAAGTCGGGTGGAGCGCTTTCTGAAGTCGTTGGAGAGCGCCGCCGTCATCCTGCAACCGGAGCGCACTCTGTCGGCGTGCCCAGATGAGGCCGACAACCGATTCCTGGAGTGCGCCGAGGCTGCGGAGGCCGATTACCTGGTCACTGGCAACAAGCGCCACTTCCCGGCGCGCTGGCGGGGAACGCGAGTTGTTAACGCCAGAGAACTGCTGGCCATCCTGTCCTGAGGTCCCCTCTCCCAGTGCGGCTCCATCATGACCCGCAACGGAGGCTGCGACAAGTGCGAGAATTGTCGTGAGACGAGCGGGGGCAGTTGGGGTGGGACATACAGATGACTGATAACGAACCATCGACTGTCAATGAGCAGGCAACCGGGATTCGGAGGGATCATGAGCCGCCCGCGGCAGTTTCGGCATGGGGCTGGCGATATCACCACCTCGGCATCCCGACCGATAGGCCGCGGCCGGGCGAACGCTATCTGGAACAGCTCAAGATGTACGTCTCCGGCTTTGAAAGCAGTGCTTACGGGATCGAGTGGATGCGCTTCGAGCCGGACAGCCCGGTCTCGGCACTCATCAGATCCGTGCCCCACATTGCTTTCGAAGTGGACGATCTTGAGGCGGCCCTCGAAGGGAAGGAGATCCTGGCCCAAGCGAGTTCCCCTTCCGATGGTGTGAGGGTGGCAATGATCATCGAGAACGGCGCTCCGGTTGAACTGCTTGAGTTCGGGCGTGATGTGTCGCCACTGCGGTGAGGGGAACAAAACCAGCCCGCCCTTCGTAGTTCATAGACAGGTGGGGAGGTGAATCATGTTCTGCGACCGTTGTGGAACGCAATTGGCGGACACCCAGAGTTTTTGTCCAGCATGCGGCAAGGCGATGGGTCGAGTGCCCCTGATGCCCACTCAAAGCCGCATTGCCGGTCACGTCCGCCTGCTTGGTATTCTCTGGCTGGCGGTTTCCGCCGTTCGGCTGATTCCGGGATTTGTCCTCCTGTCACTGTTCTCTCGGGGTTTCGGTCTCATGCCGCCGCATCTCCCACATTTCGTCTACGGGTTGCTTCAGTTCATTGGAGTCCTTCTCCTCGTGGAGGGGGCACTTGGCCTTGTGGCCGGTTGGGGCCTCCTGGAACGGCAGCCCTGGGCACGGATGCTGACTCTTATTCTGGGGTGCATCAATCTGATTAAAGTGCCCTTCGGGACGGCACTGGGGATTTATACCTTGTGGGTCCTGCTGCCCGCCCAGTCCGAGGAGGACTACAGGCAGATCGCGCGGGCGGCGTAGCGGAGCGCCAGCCTCCTGGGGCCTCTACCGAAGGGTGGGGCGCAGCGAGGACCGCACGCGCGCGGCCAACTCCTCGGCCTTGGCGAGCACCTGCCGGGAATCCAGCGTCAGCGCCTGGCGGTCGCGCACCAACAGGCGGCCGTTCACCATCACGTCGCGCACGTCGGAGGCCTTCGAGGCATAGACGATCTGCGAGTAGATGTTGTAGAGCGGCACGGTGTGGGGCGCGTCCAGGCTCAGGGTGATCAGGTCGGCGCGCTTGCCGGCTTCCAGAGACCCGATCTCCTTCTCCAGGCCCAGCGCCCGAGCGCCCAGCCGGGTGGCCATCTCGAGAGCCTGGGGCGCGGGGAGCGCCTGCGGGTCGCCGGTGGTCACCTTCTGGAGCTTGGCGGCCAGGTCCATCTCCTCGAACAGGTTCAAATCGTTGTTGGAGCCGGCCGGGCCGTCGGTGCCGAGCCCTACGGTCAGCCCTGCGGCAAGCATCCGCGTAACCGGCGCCACGCCGCTGGCCAGCTTGGTGTTGCTTGAAGGGCAATGCGCTACGGCCACGCCCCGGGCCTTCAGGATCTTCAGGTCAGCGTCGTCCACCCAGACGGCGTGAGCGACCAGGGTCGGGCCGGCGAAGATCCCCCAGGCCTCCAGCAGCGCCACCGGACTCTTCTTCCACTTGGCTACGGTCTCGTCCCGCACGGGTCGCGTCTCGGCGAGGTGGGTCATCAGCGGAACGCCGTAGCGGTCCGCCAGCCGGCGACAGGCCCGGAGCGTCTCCTCGGTGTTTGTATAGTGCGCGTGCGGGGCCACCGCGGGCGTAATGAGCGGGTCGCCGCGGAATCGCTGGATGTATCGCTCGGTGAACTGGAGCGCCTCGACTGGGGTCTTGGCATCGGCCACCGGGAAGCCGATGATAGTCTCGCCCAGTACTCCGCGCAGGCCGGCTTCCTTGGTGGCCTCGGCAACGATGTCCTCGAAGTAGTACATCTCGGCATAGGTCGTCGTGCCGCCCAGCATCATCTCCAGGCAGGCCAACCGCGTGCCCCAACGAACGTACTCCGGCGAGACGTTCCTGGCTTCGGCGGGGAAGATGTAGTTCTGGAGCCACTCCTGGAGGCGCATGTCGTCCGCCAGGCCCCGCATCAAGGTCATGGGCGCGTGCGTGTGGGTGTTGACCAGGCCGGGCAGAATAGCGGCGGCCGGCCGGTCCAGCCGCTGGCGGGCCTGGTAGCGGCCGTCGATCTCCTGGCGCGTGCCCACTGCCACGATCCGCTCGGCGCGCACGGCCACGGCGCCGCCTTCGATCACCCGCCGCGCCGCATCCATAGTGACCACGTAGCGCGCGCTCCAGATCCAGTCCACCGGCTCGGCGGCGCCGGCGGCGAGAAAAACCGGGGACAGGCAGCACTGTCCCCAGACGGCGATTAGGAATCTGCGCCATCGGGCGTGGGGACAGTGAAGCCTGTCCCCGGTTTTTCTAAAGAAACGACGCATCAAAAGGCCTCGGCAGCAAATCTTTCAGGCGGAAACGCTCGGTGCGGCCCTGGAGGTTGACCAGGATTACCTCGACATCTCCGCAAAATTCCCACAGTATCTGGCGGCAGGCCCCGCAGGGAGGCGTCAACACCTCGGTGTCGGCGGCGACGGCCACGCGGCGGAAGCGGCGCGCACCTTCCGAGACGCCCTTGAAGACGGCCACGCGCTCGGCGCATACCGTCAGCCCGTAAGTGGCGTTCTCGACGTTGCAGCCGGTGTGAATCCGCCCCGAGTCGTCCTCGACGGCGGCGCCTACCTTGAACTTCGAGAAGGGCGCGTGGGCGTTTTCCCGCGCGCGCAGCGCCGCTTCAAGCAAGGCGTCCATTCAAACCCCC
>CAYGVJ010000158.1:7651-11754 GCA_964353255.1 uncultured Solibacteraceae bacterium
CCCCCAGCCTGGGCAGCAGGGCTTTCAGGAACCTGGCCAGCGTGTCCCGAACCATCTCCCCAGCTTCGAGCACCTCTTGGTGGCTCAGCTTCTGAGGCAGGATCCCGGCCGCCATGTTGGTCACGCAGGAGATGCCCAGCACCTCCAGGCCCATGTGGTTGGCGGCTGTCGCTTCCGCCACCGTGGACATGCCCGCCAGGTCGGCGCCGATGGTCCTCAAGAAGCGGATCTCGGCCGGTGTCTCGAAGCAGGGCCCCAGCATGGCGGCGTAGACCCCCTCGGCCAGCTCGATACCCAGCTCAGCGCCCACCTGCCGGGCGATGCCTCGCAGCCGCGCCGAGTAGGCCTCCGTCATGTCCGGGAAACGCGGCCCCAGCGTGTCATCGTTGGGCCCAACCAGCGGGTTCGAGCCTTGCAGGTTGATGTGGTCCGAGATCAGCACCAGGCTTCCGCGCCGGAACGCCAGCTTGATGCCCCCAGCCGCACAGGTCAACACCAGCACCCTGACTCCCAGCCGGCCCAGCACCCGCACGCCGAAGACCGCCTGGGCGGGAGTGTATCCCTCATAGAGGTGGACCCGCCCGGACAGCACCGCCACCTGGATCCCCTCCAGCGTCCCGAAGACCAACCCGCCCGCGTGGCCCACCGAGGTCGGCTGCGGCCAGCCGGGGATCTCCGCGTAAGGAATAACGAGACGGTCATCCAGCTCGCCCGCGAACGCCCCCAGCCCGCTGCCCAAGACTACCCCGACGCGCGGCTGCCGCCGGGCGCGCGCCTCCAGGAAGCGTGTGGC
The DNA here is from genome assembly GCA_964353255.1 of uncultured Solibacteraceae bacterium. Lineage (GTDB taxonomy): Bacteria > Acidobacteriota > Terriglobia > Bryobacterales > Bryobacteraceae > VFZS01. The sequence continues at coordinate 8,445 of CAYGVJ010000158.1, forward strand.
TTCTTCGATGTCCTTCACAGCAGCATCCCCGCGATGCAGGCCGACATGAAGTTGGCCATCGTTCCCGCCGCGACCGCGCGCAGACCTAGCCGCGCCAGGTCGCTCTTGCGGTCCGGCGCCAGCGCCCCTATGCCGCCGATCTGGATGGCGATCGAGCTGAAGTTGGCGAAACCGCACAAGGCGTAGGTGGCGATCACAAAGGAACGCGGGTCAAGCTGGCCCCGGATCGGTCCCAGTTGCAGGAAGGCCACGAACTCGTTGAGCACCAGCCGCGTGCCCAGCAGGTTGCCGATCGTGGTGGCGTCCTTCCAGCTCACTCCCATCAGCCAAGCCACCGGGGCGAACAGGATCCCGAAGATGCGCTCCAGCGACTGGGGCACCCAGCCGAAGCCCGGCCAGGAATGTGCCCATCCCAGAGTCCCGTTGACCAGGGCGATCAGCGCCAGAAAGGCGATCAGCATGGCAGCGATGTTGAGCGCCAGGTGCAGCCCATCGCCGGCGCCCCGCGCCGCCGCGTCGATGATGTTGACTCCGGGGCGCTCGACTTTGACCTTGACCGCGCCCGCCGTCTCCGGCTTCTCGGTCTCCGGGATGAGGATCTTGGCCAGCATGATGGTGGCCGGCGCCGTCATGATCACCGCCGTCAGCAGGTGCTTAATGTCCACCTGCGCGATCTTGACGTAGGCCGCCATGACCGCCCCGGAGACGTGGGCCATCCCGCTGGTCATGACGGTAAACAGCTCCGATCGCGTCAGCCGGGGCAGGAACGGGCGGATGGTCAGCGGCGCTTCGGTCTGGCCCATGAAGATGCTGGCCGCGACGTTAGTGGACTCGGCGCCGCTGGCGCCCATGACCCGCTGCATCACGATGGCCATGCCGCGGATCACCACCTGCATCACCCCCAGGTAGTAGAGGACGGAGAAAAGCGAAGCGATAAAAATGACGATGGGCAGGACCTGAAACGCAAACACTACGCCCAAAGCCCCGCTCTTGGCGCCCAGCGGTCCGAAGACGAACTGGCTGCCCGCCTCGGCGTATTCGAGCAGGGCATTGACGACGCGGCTGGCGGCCTCAAACAGCAGCCCGAAGGGGGTCTTCAGCACCAGGAAGGCGAAGGCGAACTGGAGTCCCAATCCCCAGGCGAGCAGGCTGAAGCGGATGGCGCGGCGGTTGGAGGAGAACAGAACGGCCGCGGCCAGAATCGCCGCCAGCCCCAGAAAGCCGGTGAAGCGCTCCATAGGGGGTCACTAGCCCGTGGGATAAGACCCCCGTCTTGTCGCGCGGGCAAGCCGGGAGGCATACCCTACCGGCACGATTAGCCTACCACCTCCAGGATCAGCTCGCGCTCCTCGGGCGGGTGGGCAGAAATCCGGAAGGCATCCTCAACGAGCTGGGCGGCCTCGTCCACGCCATCCTCTTTGGTGTAGTAGAGCCGGCACAGCACGGCGCCGGCCTCCACCTTGTGGCCCACCTTCACCTCGAGAATGACGCCCACGGCCGGGTCGATCTGGTCCTCCTTGGTGTTGCGGCCGGCGCCCATCATGGCCGAGGCCCTGCCGATGTCGCCGGCGTCGATGGCAGTGACGAAACCGGCGCGCGGGGAAGCGACTTCCCGGGCTCCGCTGGCATTGGGCAAGAGATCGAAGCGGTCCAGCACCAGCGAATTGCCGCCCTGCGCCTCGATGACATCCTTGAACTTGCGGTAGGCGGAACCGTCCAGCAAGCGACGCTGGGCCCGGTCGCGCGCCTCCTCGATGGTCTCGGTGATCCGGCCCAGGTGAATCATGCGCGCCGCCAGCTCCAGCGACAACCGGGTCAAGTCGGGTGGCCCCGCCCCCTGCAAGGTCTGCGATACCTCCATCACCTCCAGGGCGTTGCCCACGGCGAAGCCCAGCGGCTGATTCATGTCGGTGATCAGCGCCTGCACGCGCTTGTCCATGCGCCGCCCGATCGCCACCATGGCCTGAGCCAGCCGCCGGGCGTCCACCTGCCGCTTCATGAAGGCTCCGCTGCCTACTTTGACGTCCAGCACTAGTGCGTCCAGGCCCGCCGCCAGCTTCTTGGACATGATCGAGGAGGCGATCAGGGGGATCGATTCCACGGTGGCGGTAGCATCGCGCAGCCCGTACAGCTTCCCGTCGGCGGGGGCGATCTCCGGAGTCTGGCCGATGAAGCACAGCCGGTGCATGGCCAGCCGCTCGCGGAACTCATCCAACGTCAGGTTGGTGCGGAAGCCGGGAATGGATTCCAGCTTGTCCAGCGTCCCTCCCGTGTGGCCCAGCGAGCGCCCGGAGATCATCGGCACCACCGCCCCGGCCGCCGCGGCCAGCGGCGCGGCGATCAAGCTGGTCTTGTCGCCGACGCCGCCGGTGGAGTGCTTGTCCACCTTCAGGCCGGGGATGGCTGAGAGGTCCAGGGTCTCCCCTGACCGCACCATGCACTCGGTCAGAGCGCCGAGTTCGCGCTCCGTCATCCCCGAGTAGTACACCGCCATCAGGAAGGCCGACATCTGGTAGTCGGGAATCTCCCCACAGCAGTAGCCTTCAACGAGGAACGCGATCTCCTCCGGGCTGAGTTCTTCGCCGTCGCGCTTGCGGTGGATCAGATCAACAGTTCTCATGTTCGCCTGGATGCCGCCGAAGCTACTATCTTACAGGATCGGGGGTAACGCTTTCCGATGTAATTCCAACGGCTTGCCGCAGGGTTGCCAGGCCCGCCTAGCTGGCGGCGCCGATTTCGGGCAGGGGAATGCGGTAACGGCCCGCGAAAACCTCCCCGAACAAGCCCAGTATCTCCTGATGAATCAAGCCGTTATCAACTAGCAGATGCGGTCCGGCGACACGCGCCGGCCCCCCCCTCATGTCCGATACCTTCCCGCCGGCCTCCCCCACCAGCAGCATTCCGGCGGCCTGGTCCCAGGGGTTCAGGCCGAACTCCCAGAAACCCTCCAGCCGGCCACAGGCCACATAGGCCAGATCCAGGGCGGCCGAGCCGGCCCGGCGTACGCCGTGGGTGAACATGGCCAACTGGTAGTAGAAGTGGACATTTACGTTGAGGTGACGCTTTCGGCTGGGGAACCCCGTGGCCAGCAGGGCGTCCCCCAGCCGCGCGGCTTTCGAGACCCGGATGCGGCGGCTGTTGAGGTAGGCCCCCGAGCCGCGCTCGGCCGTGAACATCTCGCTGCGCAAGGGGTCGAAAGTGACCCCGGCGATCAGTTCTCCGGCCTGTTCCAGCGCCAGCGTGACGCTGAAAGCCGGGAAGCCGTGGGCGAAGTTGGTGGTGCCGTCCAGCGGATCCACGTACCAGCGGT
>CAYGVJ010000159.1:0-11705 GCA_964353255.1 uncultured Solibacteraceae bacterium
TGCTGTTCAACCGCGAGGGGGATTGTCTGGCGGCCAAGTTGCGGCCCGGCAACGTGCATAGCGCGGAAGATTGGGAACAACTGCTGTTGCCAGAGATCGAGTGCCAGCAGCAGCAGGGCAAGGGGGTGGTTTTTCGCGCGGATGCCGCCTTTGCCAAGCCGGAGATCTATGAGGCGCTGGAAGAACGGGGCGTGAAGTACGCCATTCGGATTCCCGCCAACGAGAGCCTGGAACGGGACATTGCGGAGTTGCTGACGCGGCCCGTGGGGCGACCGAGCCACAAGCCGTTGGTCCGCTACAAGAGCTTCCTGTACCAGGCAGAGAGTTGGAAGGACGTCTTGGAGTATTCTTGTTTACGATCTTCGAGGTAAGAATCTAAACGGTCGCAATTGCCGGTTCGCGGGCTGGTCCGCTGCAGGATTCGCGTTTCACCAGCTGGGTGGGGATAGTGATCTGCCTCGGTGGCAGGTCGGGATTCGCCACGCGGCTCAGCAGAAGCTCGGCGAGGTGGAGACCGACCTCTTTATTGAACCAATGGACGGTGGTTAGCGGCGGGTGCAGAATCGAGCCTTCCGTGTCGTCAATCCCGGCGACGCTGATATCCTCCGGCACGCGCAGGCCGCAATCGCGAATCGCGCGGTAAACGCCTTCCGCAGTTGAGTCACTACCGGCGAGGATCGCTGAGACACGCTCGCCAGCGGCCAGCAACTGCTTGGTGGCGAGATAGCCGACCTGGCGTTCTTCCGAAGAAGACACTCCGTGCAGGTGCGGCGTCAAGCCAGCCTCCTGCATGGCGCGCCGGTAGCCTTCACCGGCGCGAAAGATCCAGGGCCGATCCAAATCGCCGACGTACCAGATTCGGCGGTGACCCTGTGCGAGCAGGTAGCGCACCATCTCGCAAGCACCGCTCACGTCATCCGAGAACACCACGTCCTCGTCTTTTTGGTTCCACGTACCGATTACGTTGTTGCCGAACACGGAAAAGGGCAGCGCCCGCCGCCGCAAGCACTCGAAGAGGTTTGACGAGTTTGTTCCACCTAGGATTACCGCGCGTGCCACGCCGCGGCGACCGAGAAGTTCGGGAAGGCGCAGGTCCGCGGGATCCGTGGCGGTGTTATAGTAGAACGATTGCCACACCATTTCCCAGCCGCGCGCTACACAATAGCTCTCGGCACCTGCCAGGATGCGGGAGTGAACGGGGTGTAGCGGGTCACGATTGGACAGTAGCAAAGCAATGGTGCGCGAGCGCGCGCGTGAGTCGAGCGACACCCCGAGCGATGCGGCCGCCCGGGTGACGCGTTGCCGAACTTCGGCGCTGATGTATGGTCCACCTACAGCCACGCGGGAGACAGTCGCCGGACTGACCTGAGCCAGGCGCGCCACATCCCGGAATGTTACCGAGCGCTTGGAACCGGTCATAAGACATCGATTGTAATTCTTTCAGCAGTTCTTCTGCAACAAGTCATGGTTTGGTGGCTCCTCCCCCAAGAGCGTAAGGCTGGATAAACTGTGCTGGGCCAATGATTTGTGGTTTGCTGGCAACCTCCACGAGTGGCCCGGGGTTGCCACTGCGCAGGCCCTGCCGATTCCTGAGGCCCATGGCCGTGCCGTTTTCCGTGGACTTCAGAGAACTCCAGGCACCCTGACCTCGCCCCGGAAGCCCCATAGGGGCATTCCTGCCACCGCTACCGCCTGCGTCCTTTGCCAGACAAGCAAGAAAGCCGTCGCCTCTGGGGTTGCCGAGTCCGCCAAGGGAGGAGACGTAACCACGGCACCGTTCGCAGAACGCTTGCTGGCTCGCAAGTGTAAGCATCTACGAGCATTCCAGTGCCGTTACACTTCTGGGAGAGGAGCCGGTTTCTTCGGTTTGGTCAAAAGGTTTTTCGGCTCCTATCTCAAAAGCGTGATTGTCTGTCAAATGCCTTCTGATCAACGACTTGGCACCCAAGAAGTCCCCCGCTTCCGAGCGGAATCCTGCCCCACATCCCAACGGAACCTTGCCCGACTTCGACCGGAATCCGCAACAGCGACCAGCAGCTTAGGCGATCTGCGTCTGCAGGGTTCCTCACTACGTCCGGAAACGTTTCGGAAACGTTTCCGCCGATTTTATGATTAGATCCCTTACTATTTAGAAATATTGCTGGCATCCGGTTGACACGGGCACCCTCCTCGTGTAGACTCCAATCATGGCGGGATATTTTCCTCGTCTCCTTGTCTCATTTGCGTCGGTCGCTTTTCCTGCCCTTATGGTAGGCCAAGGGTTCGGGACGATCGTAGGCACAGTGAGGGATCCCTCAGGAGCCACTGTGCCTTCGGCCAAGGTGGTCGCAACCGAAGTCGCCACAAACCGCGCGCGTGACGCCACAACGAATAACGAGGGCTATTATGTCATCCCTTCGTTGCGTCCGGCCAGCTACCAATTGACTGTTACCGCCACAGGCTTTCGGGCGTTTATCCAGGCGCGCATTACTCTACTCGCCGACCAAAGCCTGACTGCGAACGTCCAGTTGGAGCTAGGCCTCACCACCGAAAAGATAACTGTGTCTGCGGACGCCATTCAGGTCGATACGACTACCCCAACGTTGCGGCAGGTAGTCGACCAGCAGCGTATCGTGGACCTGCCTCTAAATGGCCGCAATGCAGCAGAGCTGACTCTATTAGTTCCAGGAGCGGTCAACTCACCCGGCGGTAATGCCGATCAAGGTCCCACCAAGACCTTCCCGGGCGCGCAGACCATATCTACCAATGGCTCGCGCCAGAACCAGATCAGCTACAATCTAGACGGAGGCAACTACGTCGATGAGTACACTAATGTCAACCAGCCGTTCCCGTTTCCAGACGCGCTTCAGGAATTCAGTGTTCAAACCAGTAACTACAGCGCCCAATACGGCCAAAGTTCCGGGGCGGTTGTTAATGTTCTGACCAAATCCGGCACAAATTCCTTCCATGGCAACGTCTTTGGCTTTCATCGCAACAAGTATCTGAACGCCCGTAACTTTTTCCAGGCCGGACGGGATGAGCTCAAACGGACGCAGTTCGGGTTCACGGTGGGAGGCCCAGTGCTCGTTCCGCGGCTGTACAACGGCCGGGATCGCACTTTCTTTTTCGGTGGCTACCAGGGAACTCGAATTCGCAACATCCAACGCGGGCTCAGCGGCTTTGTTCCGACGGACGCCAACCGGCTCGGCGACTTTTCAGCCCTGCTTGATGCGCGCAATCCCGATAACCCTTTGGGCAGCGCAGTCAAAACCATCGATCCCCTAACAAGGCAGGCATTCCCGGGCAATATCGTTCCACCAAGCCGCCTCGACCCTGCGGCGCTAAGGTTCCTTGAATTTATCCCGAGGGCAAGCGGCAATGGCAGACTGCAGTACGATCGCCCGGCGCGCAACGATTATAACGAAGGTCTGGTGCGCCTGGACCATTCCTTTACAGATAACGACCGCCTGACTGTCCGGTACGTGCTGAATGACTTTCTCAGTGCGTCAGGATTTGATGGCCAAAACTTGTTGACGCTTACTAATTTTTCTGGCATACTCTCTCAAAATGGCTTGATTCACCAGACTCACGTGTTTAACCCGGGATTGCTAAACGATTTCCGGTTTAGTTACTCGCGCGTTGCCGCCGCCCGGGGTCAGCCACAGACCGTTCCGACCGTGGTCGACTTTGGCGTCAAAGGCATCTGGCAGCCTCCAGAAAGGGGCATCGAACTCATCCAGGTTTCCGGCTTTTTTTCTGTTTCGGCGAGCCCGACAGCGACCTTCAAGCGAAACAACTTTGTGTGGGGCGATGATGTGAAGTTGGTGCGGGGTAGGCATACTGTTGCCTTAGGGGGCGTTTTTGAGCGGACTCGTGTAGACGTCGATAACCATTCCCGGCAGCACGGGCAGTTTCGTTTTACCAGCGATGTCACGAACAACTCGCTGGTGAGCTTGCTCTTGGGGAAATTGCGCTTATTCGAGCAAGGTGCGGGCGAATACAGGTACTCTCGGGCCACCATTCCCGCGGTTTATTTTCAAGATACCTTTCGGGCGAGCCAACGCTTGACGTTGGATTTTGGGCTTCGCTGGGAGCCGTTCATTCCATGGCCGGAGAAAAGGGGACGCATCGAGGTGTTTGAGCCTGACGCCTTTGTCAGGGGCGAGAGGTCGCGGGCATTCCTAAACGCGCCGCCCGGATTGTTCTTTCCGGGGTTTGGTGATCGCGGTCCAAAGGATGGCACGACGGCTGACTGGAATAACTTTGCGCCGCGCGTAGGGTTCGCCTATGATTTATTTGGCAATGCGAAGACCAGCATTCGAGGTGGTGCTGGCATATTCTACGAGCAGCGCCTGCAAGGTCTCCTGATGATTGCCGCGTCGGATGTGAGCCCTTTTAGCCCACAGTTTTTCGTTACGGAACCTCAGGGTTCTTTCAGTAATCCGTTGCTTGGGCTCGTAAACCCCTATCCCGCTCCCTTTCCTCCGCCGGAGGACGCGGCTTTCCCGAGACCCGTTCGCGTGCAGTGCTTTGCTCCTGGGGTGAAGTTTCTTACGCCGACGGTTTACCAGTGGAACCTTGCGATAGAGCATCAACTGTCTTCGAACTGGCTGGGCCGACTGGCGTACGTAGGGTCGGCCGGGAGGCACCTGAAGTCTACTTTGAACCTGAATAATGCCGTGTATATTCCTGGTAGTCCGCTCGGCACCGATCAACGGCGCCGGTTTCAAGAGTATGCAGACATCCTCCAGGACACCCGGGAGGGTAACTCGAATCATAACGGGCTCCAGGTAGGCCTCGAAAAGCGTTTCGTTCAGGGGATCACCCTCCTGGGTCATTACACGTATTCTAAAACGATTGACGATCAGTCGAGTCTTAGCGTTGACGGGGCGCAAACGCCCGGTCACGCGTTGCCGTTTGATGATCCCTCGCGAAGAAAGTTTCAACGGGGCCCTTCGGATTTTGACGGTACTCATCGGTTCGTGACTTCTTACATCTGGCGATTGCCAGGGCTTCGATACACAGACCGGTGGGTGCGAGGTGCTTTCGGGAATTGGCAGATTACGGGGGTCCTCCAGGCGCAGTCAGGCCGTCCGTTTACTATCATGGCAGGCCAGGACCGGTCGCAATCGGGATTGGGGAGCGATCGCGGCGTGTTTCTCGGTGGTCTTGTTAAAGGCTCCGGTGGCTGCGGCGCGACGGAGGCACCGTGTGTAGGCTTCCTTAATCGGGGTGCATTCGGGCTTCCGGAAATAGGCACGTTCGGCAACGTAGGCAAGGGCGCCCTGCGGGGTCCCAATTCGTGGACATGGGATATGGGTTTCTTCAAGGATTTTCCGTTCGCTGAACGATATAAGGTTCAGTTTCGGGTCGAGTACTTTAATATCTTTAATCATGCTAATTTTGGGAGTCCAGCTAGCAGTCTGTCCGCCGCGGGTTTTGGAGGTATTCGAAGTGCGGGCGATCCGCGCATTGGTCAACTGGCTCTGAAGGTCTTTTTCTGACATCGATCGAGACCAGAGTCTGTGAGTGAAGTATCACCGACGGTGCGAGAGCTGCTCCCCACGGCGGTGCGCTTCGCCGGCAGGGCAATTCGCCAGCGGCTTCCGAGATGGCTTGGTGCTCGCGCTGCGGAGGCGGAGGCAATGAATCCATGTTAATCTGCAAGACGGGGTGCAATTACCCTTCGGAGGGGACGGTGACGAGAGATTCACGACGCGGTTTCTTGCGAGACACTTTGGGCGCCTGCTCGGTCGTCTCCTCGATGCTGGGCGGGGCCGTACTCCGCGCTGCGCAGGTACGCGCGCGGTCCGCTTTGGAGGCCGGTACTTTGTTTGATATTGAGAAAGTTGCCGAAGGTGTGTATGCCGCGGTGGCGAGTCCCGTTGCAGTAGAGAACTGCAATGCGGTGATTTTCGAAAACTTCGCCGACCTGCTCATCGTGGATGCTCACTCCAAGCCCTCTGCGGTAGCTTCGCTCGTCTCCCAGATCCGGAAGGAGATCACGAACAAGCCAGTACGCTATGTGGTCATCACGCATCTCGATAACGACCACGCACGGGGCACGCCAGGCTACAGGAAGATCGAACCTAAGGTGGACATTGTGGCGTCCGGAGCGACCCGGCGTCTGCTACTGGCTGAGAACGAGTCCGGGCGTTTCAAGCCCTCGGTTGAAAAGTTGCGGGAAGTGGTTGAGACTTACAGGGAGAAGGCAGCGGCAGCGAAGTCGGGGTCAGAAAGAACGTATTATCAACGGCTCACTGAGGAGACCGGGGAGTATGTGGCGGAGATGCAAACCTACTTACCGGAGGTAGCATTGCCTAACGTAACCTTCGAGCGTCATCTGGTGATACACGATAAGGCACACGATCTGCATATCGCCTTCTGTGGACGCGGGCATACAGCGGGCGACGTGGTGGTGTACTGCCCGCAGAAGAAGGTCATTGCGACCGGCGATCTCCTCCACGGATATATGCCCTGGTTGCCGCGGGCTTATCCATTGGAGTGGCCGCGCACGCTATTGCGCGTGGCTGCGTTTGACTTTGAGCACGTGGTGGGCGGGCACGGGGATGTGCAGCACACGCGGGAGCGGCTGTACCAGTGGGCGGCGTACATCGAGGAGTTGACGGAGCTGGTGATGACGCGGGGGACAAAGACGGTACAGCAGTTGATCGAAGGAACTAGGCCGGATATGCTGAAGTCGTTGCGGGGCGGATTCGCGGAATTCTTCATCGGGCAGCGCTTGAAGTATAAGGATCTGCCTCCGGGCACCAATGAGGCCGACCTTCTTAGGGAAGTGGTAAAGACCAGCATTGCCCAGATCGCACGTCGCCCCCCAGAGGCGTTTGAAGTATCAGACTCTGGCCCAGCGAACTAAATTGGACTTAATCCAGCGAACTTCTGAACATGAAGAACCCAACGAGAAGACATGCCATGATCGCGGCAGCCGGAGCCGCCGCCTCCGTCGCTGCCGCGCCGGGCGCGCTGCCGACCATTAAGCTGGGCCCGCACACGGTCTCTCGGCTGATCGTCGGCGGCAACCCGGTCAGCGGAAATGCCCACCTCGCGGGCGGACTCGGCCGGGAGATGCGCGACTACTTCACTGCCGCCAACGTGAAGAAGCTGCTCTTCAACTGCGAGGAGGCCGGCATCAACACCTGGCAGTCGCGCGGCGACCGCCACATCCTGCGCCTGCTGACCGAGTACCGCCTAGAGGGCGGAAAGCTCCAATGGATCGCGCAGACCGCCTCCGAACTGGCGGACATCCCGCGCCACATCCGCGAACTGGCAGCCCACGCCATCGGGATCTACCATCACGGCTCGCAGACCGACAAGTTCTGGCAGGCGGGCAAGATCGAGGCCGCGCGGGAGATGTGCAAGGTGATGCGCGACACCGGCGTGCAGGTCGGCCTGGGGACCCACATCCCCGAGGTCATCGACTATGTGGAATCGAAAGCCTGGGACGTGGACTTCTACATGACTTGCGTCTATAACATCGAGCGCACCCGGGAGGAGGCGGAGCGGGTCGCCGGCCGGAAGGTCGAAGGTGAGTTCTTTTGGGACCCAGACCGCGAAAAGATGCTCCAACGGGTTCGCCAAGCTTCCAAGCCGTGCCTGATTTTCAAAGTGTACGGCGCCACCAGGAACTGCCGCTCGGCCGAAGACATGCTGGCGGCGCTGCGGTTGGCGTGCCGCTACGCCAAGCCTACGGATGCGATCGTTATAGGCATGTTCCCGAAATACAAGGAGCAGGTGCGGGAGAATTGCCGTCTTCTGACGGACGCCTTGGCGGAGGCCCGCACGAGCTAAGTATAATAGTCGGCAGAGCACTTTCTGGCGGTAGCGTAGGGCGATGCCGAGCGGGCGCTGGGCAGTTCCAAGGCGGGCTCAAGAGTACAGCTTCAGGGCATCGGCCATCTGCACAATTCGCGCATCCCGGGTGGTGGAGCAGTTCCGCACGGGACTCGTCGCGCTCGGACGAGGAGTAACTCATGACGCAAACACCAGGCAACCCGCGTCGGCGCAGGTTCCTCAAGACGGCTGTCTCGGCCGCCGCCTCCGGCGCGCTCCTCTCCTGCGGCCGCGCGGGGAGCCAATGGCGCTTCTTCACCACCGAGGAGGCCAGGACCGTCGAGGCCATCTCGGAGCGGCTTATCCCCACGGACCAGGACCCCGGCGCCGCATGGGCCGGGGTGGTGCATTACATCGACCGGCAGCTCGGGGTGCGCTTCAACTTCCGCCCGTTCCGCGAGCTTTATCGTCAAGGGCTGGCCGGCGTAGACCAGGCCAGTGCCGCGCTGTTCCACGCGCGGTTTGTCGAGCTTACCTCTGAACAGCAAGCGGCGGTGCTGAAGGCGCTCCAGAGAGGCAAGCCGCCCGGCGAGATCTGGAAGCAGGTCTCGGCGCAACAGTTCTTCGAGGCGGTTCTGAACCACACCATGCAGGGCTATTACGGCGATCCGCGTCACGGCGGGAATCGGGACGGCGTAGGCTGGCGGGCGCTGGGCCGGCCGCTGACGGCGGTGCGCGGGCGCGAGCAGCACGACTTGCGGTCACTGCCGCGCGCCACCGGAGGGGCAAGCTAATGGCTCTGAAACACGTCAACGCGGTGGTGATCGGCGCGGGCGCCGCCGGGGGCGTCGTGGCCAAGGAACTCGCCGCGGGGGGCTTGAGCGTGGTCTTGCTCGAACGCGGCAAGTGGTACACGGCCGCCGACTGCCGCAAGGACGAATTGCGCAACCAGCGCACCTGCGTTTTGGGGAACCCGTTCGGACCCGACGACCAGCGCAACCCGCGCGTGGCCGTGGATGCGCAGGGGCGGGCGCGCATCGTGCTCCCCAGCGAGGGCACCTACCAGAACAACGCGGCGTGCGTGGGCGGCGGCACGGCCAGCTACGGGGCCATGGCCTGGCGCTTCATGGAGCAGGATTTCCGCATGCGCTCGACCTACGGGGCGGTGCCGGGCAGCACGCTCGAGGACTGGCCGATCGGTTACGCGGACCTGGAGCCGTATTACGAGAAGGCCGAGCGGGAGGTCGGGGTCTCGGGCGACGTGACGGCGGACCCGTTCAAAGCGCCTCGGAAGAAGCCGCTGCCCATGCCGGCGCTCGCAGGCAGCAGGGAGACGGAGCTGCTGCGCGCGGCGGCCAAGAGGCTAGGCTGGCATCCCTTCGACGTGCCCATGGCCCGCAACACGGTGCCATACAACGGTCGCCAGCCTTGCATGCGCTGCCGCTGGTGCGTCGGATTCGCTTGCGAAGTGGACGCCAAAAACGGCACGCAGAACACGGTGATTCCGACGGCGCTGGCCACCGGCAACTGCGAGCTGCGCACGGAGTGCATGGTCAAGGAGATTCTGACCGACTCGCGCGGGCGGGTGCGCGAGGTCGCCTATTTCGATGCGCGCGACCGGCGCCAGGAGCAGACCGCCGACCTGGTGGTGGTCTCCGCAGCCGCGGTCGAGTCGGCCCGCTTGCTGCTGAACTCGAAGAGCAGGCTGCACCCAAACGGGCTGGGCAACCGGCACGATTGGGTCGGCAGGAACCTCCAGGGTCACTCCTACCCGCGCGTGGCCGGCCTGTTCGACCTCGACTTGTACGACGATCTCGGGCCCGGCGCCGGCATCGCGCTGTGCGATTTCGCCCACCACAACAAGGGAATCACCGGCGGGGCCATGATGACCAACGAGTTCATCCGCAGTCCCATCCAGTTCGTGGCTAAGGTGCCGCCGGACGTTCCGCGCTGGGGTCCCGAGCACAAGGCCTTCATGCGGCGCGCCTACCGGTTCCACACCAGCGTGGGCGGGCCGGTCCAGGAGATGCCGGTGTTCGCCGCGCGCGTCCAGGTGGATCCGGAGGTCAAGGACTACTGGGACATCCCAGTGGCGCGGCTCTCCGGGGGCAAACACCCGCACGTGATCGAGGTGGCCCACTTCATCGCGGAGAAGTGCGTGGTGTGGCTAAAGGAGGCGGGCGCGATCAAGACCTGGAAAAGCATCCCGGGCGCCGGGCTTAGCGGGGGCCAACACCAGGCCGGCACCTGCCGGATGGGCAACGACCCCAAGACCTCGGTGGTCAACCGCTACTGCCAGGTACACGACGTGGACAACCTCTTCGTCATCGACGGCAGCGTCCACGTCAACAATGGGGCGTTCAACCCCGCCCTCACCATCATGGCCGTCGCCTACCACGCCTCCGACCACCTGCTGAAGACCTGGAAAGGCACGAAGTTCCGCTGAGGAGAGACCCATGCGCTTCCCACGATCCCGCCGCGCTCTGCTGCTGATCGCCGCCGGCTGCCTCGGCCTGCTGCTGGTGGCCGGCGCCAGCCTCCTCTACGAAGCCTCGGCCGGCCAGTCCTGCGCGCGCTGCCACGAGATCCGGCAGTCCTACGACGTCTGGCGCAATTCCAGCCACCGCGGGATGGACTGCAAGGAGTGCCACGGCGGCTTGCTGACCCTGGATGTTTCTTTCCACACCGGAAATCTGCGCCGCCTATCCCGCCACTTGCGCGCGGATCTGCCGGAGCGGATCGAGATCCGCAACCGCGACGTCGGGCGGCTGATGGAGCGCTGCCAGGCCTGCCACCGTGAGGAGTTCGCGCAGTGGCAATCCGGCCCGCACAGCGCCACTTACGCCCGCATCTTTCTGGATACGACCCACAACCAGAAGCGGCGCTTGATGGACGACTGCCTGCGCTGCCACGGCATCTTCTTCGAGGGTGGCATCCGCGACCTGGTCGCACCGCTCAACACCACTGGCCCGTGGCGGCTGATCCGGCCCGAGCTGGCGGAGCAGCCGGCCATTCCTTGCCTGGCCTGCCACGCCATGCACCGCGACGGCGTTCCGCTGAAGCGGAGGCAGCCACAAGTGGTCCAGGTGGCGGCGGGTCAGGAGCTTTTCCGTCCATCGCTGGCGCTGTTCGACATCCGGACCCGCGAGCACCTGCCCACCGCCAGCCTGCCGTTGCCCGAGGTGCGGGAAGGCTCGCGCCTGGTGAAGATGAGCCCCGACCGGCGGCAGGCCCTCTGCTACCAGTGCCACGCACCGCTGGCGACCTGGCAGGTGCGCTCCGGCGACGACCGCACTCCTGTCGGCGTCCACGAGGGCTTCAGTTGCCTGGCCTGCCACCAGAAGCACAGCCAGCAGACGCGCGCCTCCTGCGCCGACTGCCACCCGCGCCTGTCCAACTGCGGCCTCGACGTCGAGAAGATGGACACCACCTTCCGCTCGACCACCTCCAAGCACAACATCCACTTCGTCAAGTGCGCCGACTGCCACCCCAAGGGGGTCCCGCCGAAACGCGGGCAGAAGCGCGTGGCGGACTGACCCGGGCTCCCTACCGTGACGCGCTGCGCGGGCGCAGCCGCCAGGTCAGTGAGAGCAGCACGATCGACACCAACGTGCAGATGAGAACCCCGCACAGCGCGGGCGTCCATCCCCAGTGCTGGGCCATCCATCCCAGGCCCTTGCCCTGCGCCGTCCGGCCCAGGTAGCCGAACAGGCCGATGAAGCCCGCCCCCGCGCCCACTGCCTTCTTGGAAGTGAAATCCAGGCCCGTCACGCCCAGCAGCATCACCGGCGGAAAAGGCGGATGTCTTCCCCAACGCTTGCGACCTCAAGCTTGACAGCGACCTCGATCTCAAGAATCCCCGCTTAGGGCCCAACCCCTCTGAGCCCGATGCCGGACACGCAGTCCGGACCACTGCTCGCAGACTACAATCGAGT
>CAYGVJ010000160.1:0-11421 GCA_964353255.1 uncultured Solibacteraceae bacterium
AAAACCCAACAAACAGCCACTTTCACATGCCATCAGGGGTGGAACTTCGGGCTAACGGGAATCGAACCCGTTTACCGCCGTCTCAATAGGTGTCGGCCCGTCTAAGTCGTTCATTCTGTTGAGGTGCCTGCCAGAACCCGTTAGCGCTCTACCATCGTGTCTCTCTGTGGTGGCAGCACATGGCAGCACGGTCGGGGGAAATAGAAGGCGAAACCAGCCCCTCATTCCACCTCATCCGGCGGTGGTGCCGACTTCTGTCTCAGCGCCCAGTCCAGCAGCCACTTGATGGCCGCGGCGCGGGACTGAAAGCGGTGCTTGAAGCGGAAGTGGTCTACCGTCCTCAGCGGTGCTTCATCCGTCACGATGTGGAGGAATGAACCCGGACTTTCTCACCGGACGTATCTTTCTCCTGCGGGCGTCTCCTGTCCTTGAAAGGCCGTGGCGGGTTCACCTTCCGGATCGGTCTCAAGGCGTTCGAAGATCAATTGGCATATCCTGGTCCGCGTCGGTACGAGTCTTAAGTAGAACGGTCCGAAATTAATCATTTCTAACGTGATGCGCCCCTGATACCCAGCATGTATTGTCGGCGCCGTCAGATGGACCAGGAGGCCGAGACGCGCAAAGGAGCTTCGACCCTCCACCCGCGCCGCCAATCGGCTTCCTGTCCTCAGGCATAGACGTTCTTGCGTTATGGCCAATAGATGGCAAGGCCTGATACCGTAAGGCGGGAGGATTACACATCCTTCGTGGTCCCGTCTCTCCTCAACAAGGAAGGACAAGGCTGTCTTGTGGAATTCTTGCTCCGCAAGGTTAAGCTCGACGCGGACACCGGGAACTGTAATTTTCTCACGATCCCAGATGCGGAAATCATCACCGACAAAAAGGTCAACAGCCGATGTGGTGTACTGATCCTCGCGTGGTAACGGCGAGATTTCCAATTCTCCTGATTGGAGAGCCGCGCGGATTCCCTCATTGCTCAGGATCATCGGGAGAAAAAACGCTAAGCTTTTAAGCGCCAGCGAACATGACCTTCGGAACCCATGTCCTCAGGCCGCCGACAACTGCTTCTCCCGCGAGTTCAACCAGCGCTTCGTCCCTTCCATCGCCCTCATCGATCAGGTAGGTCAGAACCTCACCCTCGACCTCGTTGTCGGGTCCCGGTGGGCTTGGAACCCTGACATTTCTGTGATCTACGAATGCAGACGAGCCGCTGACGGAAACGTAAAACTCTGTTTCAAACAAACCAGGCAAGACCTTGCAGCGCACGTAACGGATCTTGCGACCCATACACAACACTCCTGTCTCTTGGATTCAGGTTCCCTCGTTTTGGGTTCGTACAAATTCAGTTTGCGCCCACTCCCCAAAAGAGTCAACCAAAAAGAAGTACTAGTACTACCATGGCTGAGTAGGCCCGGCGCCCCAAGGAGGGGCCTGGGAGGGCTTGAGCGGGCCGGGCGAAAACTGGGCGAATCAGCCCACCTTCGGCTTCCGCTTCGCCCAGCGCGCCTGGGCTGCCCGGCAGCTACGGAGCTTTCCAGACCAGGTTCCCCGTCGCGTCGTAGAAGTTCAGCCTCGGGCTTCCGCCAGGGAGCACGCTCAGCGTCACCCGCCCCTTTCCCGCCGAATCGTACAACTCCAGGCCCGGCCTTCCGCCACGGAGCACGCTCAAGCCTGCTCGGATCTTGTCCGACGCGTCCGACAGGAGCAGGAATGTCCCCTCAGCGGTCGTGGTTAGGACTACGTCGGCCTTCCCGGCCGAATCCCCCAACAATAGGCCCGGCGAGCCGTCCTCCCGCAGATGCAGGTTTAACCGCCTTTTCTCCGCCGCGTCGAACAAGCTCAGGCCCGGGCATCCGTCAGCGAGCACGGCCAGGAGCGCTCGCGGCTTCCCCGTCGCATCGTTCAGGACCAGACCGGCGCGTCCGTCAGGCAGAACGCTAAGGGCTAACCACACCTTCCCCGCCGCATCCACCACCTGAAAGCTCTTGGCCTTCACTACGTCAGGCACGGCAGGCTTCGCCTGCGCCGCCGCAATCTGCGGCCACCACAGCCGCCCGCCCATCAGCACCACCAATCCGAGCATCAGCCCGCACGCCGCGCCCTGCATGGCAGCCCTCGCCCACGGGTTCATAGTCGTTCACCTCCCGCTGCTGGCAATGGTACCTCTTTGCCCTGGCCGGTGGGCGAACTTCGGCTATCGGCCCTCAGCCCCGCCGGGTCTGCGCGCCCGGCGGGTTTCCCCTTCAGTCCCGCCCCGGGCCCGCGCCTGGGGCTTTCTCATGCGCCCGGCCGCCGCGAAAGGCGCGGCCGCTGTGCGGTCCTTTGAGGTCCCGGCATACCCTCAATCCCTCCGGCTCCTAGGCGCCCTATAGCGCCCACAGAGGTGCTGTCGGGGGGTGCCAGGCCTACCATCGCCGCTTGGCCCGGCGTTTGCCGTTCCTTCCCTGGCCCCACGGTGGCGCGTTCTTGATACAATCTGGCCCGAGCAGGTGGAACCAATGGACGCCATCGCACGACACATCGATGTCTTTGGTCAACAGGTCCTCGGCAAGGCGACCGCCAATCCACACGAATATCGAGAAACCCAGGGTTTGTTCCCGCATATAGCGGGGTTTGCACTCTGGTGTCTGTTTGCGCCACAACCGGCAGTGGGCACAATGGCCTTTATCTTCATCACCCCGACCGGACGCGTATTCATTGCCGCCGATGGCAGGAGCACGGTGATCGGAGGCTCCGTCCGTGGGTATTCCGTCCGTGGGTATTTGGAACGCTGCAAGATCGACTGGACGGAGAATTGCGTGGCTATAAGTGGGGGCTACGTCGTCGAGCTGCGAATTGGACTGGACCTTGACGCGCTCAAAAGACGCGTCTGCCGTGAACCTGGCAGTCTCGCCAAGCGCGCCGATTCTGCGGACCGTGACGCCCAGGTTCAAATCCGCCGTTTCCTTTCGAGAGCGAAGCTGCGCGAATTCTATGCTCAACTCGCTTGGGTCGCATTCGACAACTCGGGGCTCAGTCTGGCGATCAACGCCTATACTCTTAAAGGCTATACCCTCGGAAAGCCGGACCTCGACGTGCGCTTGGACAGGCTGAACAATGCGCAGATGCAGGGCAAACGCGTTGTCATGATTCTCGGTTCCCAAGCGCTCGCAACCGCCCGCCTGAAGGAAAAGTACCGGGACAGCAGACTTGACGAGGTCAACGTCCCCGATCTCGCGCGTGAACTGATCCGCCTGGAGATGATGGCGAATGAAACCGTAGGGCCACCCATCGCAATTCTTGAAGTCACGCAGGACCGCAAGTTGATATGGCATGAACGCGGCGCATGCAAGGAGAAACAACCGCACTGATTTGTATCCTGCTCCCATCAGACCTCCCTCGGCATCGCAAGCCCGGTCTCGCCGAACGGGCTTTTTTCTGCCGGCCGGCCGGGAACCCCGCTTTATGCCGCAAAGAAGGCCCTTCCCAGGCCCGTGGTGCAATCGGCGAAGGCCACGTGATACCGTACTCCCCCCCCAGCTCCGGGGCGGCCTGCCGGATCTTGTGCTCGGTCACGCCGGCTTGCTTAGGACACTACGCATCGGCAGGAGGGCCATCATTCCAAAACTCTCGCCTAGTCAAGAGTCTATCCACACCCCGTCTAGGCAAGCCCGCGCCAGCCCCGTAAGGTACGGCAAACGCTGGCACTTTCACACGAAGCAAGTTCGTGAACGGCAAGACACCTTCCAAACGCCAGGCCCGGTTGCATCCGGGCGGATTCGATGAAGCGCCCGAAATCCCATCTCCCGCGCCAGTGTTACTAACTTCGCCCGCTTGCCGCAAACACTCGGGGCGGCCCCGTCGGAAGGTGCCGCCGTTCCAACTCATACGCGCCCACCAGGAACAAGACGGAACCGAGCTTCTGGGCTTGTTCGGCGGTTAGCCGTAGTTCCCGCTCCCGGCCGCCTTCGCACACCAGCACCAGCCGCAAAGGTTCAAGTTCCAGCGACAAGCCGAAACTGTTTTTCGTCATATTCACCCTCTCAACAAAGAGCCGGCAGGGGCTGGGAACTAGCAGCCCCCGCCGGGGAGCCGCGCCGGTGAAAGGAGGGAAGCCCGGCGCCGCGATATGAAAACTGAAGTTCCCCCCCCGCACCCCTTGGAAAAAACGGGGCGCCGTGATCGTCGCCGGCGCCCCCAAGTGGGAAGGAGAGATTCCCCATTCACAAAACCTTAGCGGTGCGCTCTGCCCCCAGGCGCTCGACGGCCTTCATCAGATGCGAGTCCTTGGCCTTTCCTTTTTGCTCAGCCAAGTATTGCCGAAATAGCTCAGGGTCTTCGAGCGATACTCGGTCGCGGGCCTTCTCGTATGTGATGCCGTCGCGCGCGGCCATCTGACAAGTGAGGTTATGAACCTGTGCGGTTGCCGTCTTCGCGGGTGTTACTGGTGTACGATGCGGCTTTATTGCAGGCATCTGTTTTTCCTCTGTTACTCGGTTGCGCCGAATAATTCTTTCTCAAGTTGCTCGCGCCCCGATGTTATCGGAGCCGGCGGGGCGGGTCTCTGCCGGTGGGCTTCAAGCCAAGGCCGCCCCCCGTGCTCCCCGTAGCGTTCCTTGAACTCTGCGTCCGCCCTGGCCTGCTCCGCCGCTTGTGATTCGCGCCTGCGGCGCTCCTCGGGGTGCTGGCGCAGATATTCAAGATCCAGTTGCGCCTGCTTCGCGGCTTCGTGGATTTTCTCTTGTTCTCGCTTGGCTGCCTCCGCCTGCTGCAAGGCACGCCGTGCCGCAATGCCCGCCTGCTGAAGCTGTCCGTCGGGAATTCGATAGGCCCACTTACCCGCGGCCAAGTGAGCAAGCTGGCCGCGCGCGAAAACCGCGCTCACAACGTGAGTGCCCTGAGCCAACCCGTGGATCGGGATGTCTAAGAGCGGATGTCGAACGATCAAAACGTCATAAGGCCCCGGCGCACCGGGTTCATGGGCGAATCGCGCTATACGGGCCTCGGTTTCAATTTCCGCCAGGGCCTTCTCGATGTCACCCAGCCGCGCCTGCGGTGCTGCTGTCTCACTATCGCCGGTATCGCTGGTAGGTCTCAGTTCAGGAAGCGCGAGGGACTGCCCCAGTAGGTTTTCAAGCGCGCGGCGGCGGATCAGTAGCGGCTCAAGCGTTTTGACAGCCTGTTCCCATTGCGCCAGCAGGTCCGTCTTACGCGCCTCCAAATAGCCCGGCAACTCACGCGCCAGGCCATCCCGCGCCTCGGTCAGTTCGCCCGTGAGGGCCACGCGCCGCGCGCGCAACCCGGCAAGGCGTTCGCCAAGAACGTCAACCCGACTGCGGACCTTATCGCGGTCGCGCCGCGCCCGATCTGCCGTGCCGTTGGCGGCCTCGCCCAAGCTTTCACTGGCTGCGGCGGATCTGACGCCAACATCAGCCTCAACCAACGCAGGCACAAGCTCCAACAACTTGTCGCGCTCGGCGTCGATGCCGCCCGAAATGTTACCCCACTTACTAAGTGCGGTTTCGGTGCCTTTCATTGCTTTGTCGAACGAATTTCCAAACATGCTTTTCTCCCTCCTCTGTGTTTCCTTTCATGCCGTTATGCGGGCCGATGACTGCTCACTTCCGTCAGCAGCTTCAGCCGTGCCGAACAACTCCTCATCACGCTCGCGCGCCTCGGCCTTCCACCGCTCGATGTCGGATGCATCGCAGCCCAGGATCGCAGGCCAGTCGGCTTCCGCGTGTAGCTCGATAAGGTCCACGTCCTCCCGGTCCAACGACTCGGCGACGTAGCTACTCATCCAAATCGCCAGGCAGCAATCCCAAACCTGGGCAGCGTGCCAGGCTATCTCGGGTGATGCGCCCCTGTCCCTCATCCATTCCGCGACGGCCTGAAGGTTCTGGGGCCGCCTGATAGCGTTCACGAAATCGGCAACCCGCTGGAGGCAGCGGGCTTCGGCCTCCGCACCCGTGAGGATCAACGTGTCATCGGCGATCATCTCACTCGGCTCCGCCTCGGCAACAACTCGCCGCCGTGCGGTGGCAGTCGATTCCCGGATCGGTGCGCGGATAGTGCTGGTGTTCCGCAACCAGGCCGCGTCTGCTTGCCAAGACTCGATTTTGCCGTCATCGCGTGCACCAATGCGCCCCGTCGCCAGCGCCCGCTGGACGGCGCGCAGGGTGCGGCCGCGCAGGCCGAGCTTGTCACGGTGGCGTGCGTAACCCCGCTGGCTCATCCACGACATGACTACCTCCTGACTATCGACGCCTGACTACCCTCAAAAATCGCTTATCACTGATGTGATCCCGGAACCAAACCCCTCGCGCGGAAAACCCCCTCCAGAAGGACCCCGTGAACGTTCCGAAGCCCCCTACTGATGCGCGAAAATCCCGCCCCGGCCAGAACAAAACGCCCGCATCTCGTTTCAAACAAACGAGAAGAAAATGTCCCCATTTCGCCGAACCTACTTAGGCCGCCAGACCATGCCGCCACTGTGAAATCTCTCCAGCAGCATGGTGCGGGACGGGTCGGCTCGCAGGATGGTCGTCACTTCCGTGGGTTTCAGATCCCGGCCCCGTAGCCGCGCGAGTTTGCGCTGAATGGTTTTCCGCAACCGTTCCACCGTTCGAGTGCCGATCCGCTCGGCCAGTTTGACTCGCCCAGTGCCTTCAAGGCGCTCGATAAGCAACGCGCGCTCGGCGTCGTTGAAGCCGAGCTTTTCGAGAAATTCGACACAAGACACGGTGAGGCCGCCGCCGCTGGTGATAGCCTCGGCTTCCACCTTCTCCCGGACGTGCGGCGGGAACGCATCCAGGCTCACCAGCGCCGGCTGCTTATCGCCCCTCACCCGCCCTCCCCCGGCCCGTCCTGGGCCTCGTGGTGCGCGGCAGTGGGCATCGTGGCTTGCCCCCGGCACGCCGGACAATGCTCCGGGCAGAATTTCCCCGGCCGGCGGATAGGCATGTGCATCACGATGGCCCGCTGCCCGCACGTGCTACAGAAACCCCGAATGCGAGGCGAACGGTAACAGGCCGCCGCCCCGATGAGTCGCGCGTGCCGTCTCATTGGACGTTCTCCCAGCCCGAAGGTGGAACCGTCTTGACGCGGATGGCCGGATCGCAGTCGCACGTCGCGCCCCGGAAGATGGCGCACCCGTCATCGTGGGCGACCTCGACTAGTTGAACGCGCGGCGCCAGGGATACCTCTCCAGTGGCGGCCATCTTAAGCAACTTCCTGATGTAGTTGGGTGTGTTCATGGCCGTGCCCCTATAAGGGGAGACAGTGAGACACTTCCCCCCAGAATTAACAGTGATGAGACAGTTATCTTATTGATATATATAGGGCTTAGGGGAAGTGTCTCAAGTGTCTCAGTATCTCCCCTTATAGGAAGTGTCTCGGGAAGTGTCTCACGCGCCCTCATGCCGCCCCCAAAACATACTGCCCGTACCCGCTACGGGCCATCATCCCGGCTGCGGTCAGCCGAGAAATAACTCGATGCGCCGTGGCTCGCGCCATCCCGGTCTCGTAGCAAACCTCCTTCGGGCTAAACGGCCGGCCTGCGAAGGTGCTCCGAAGCTGCTGGATGATAGGATAAATTTCGGCCGCCGGCCCCTCCATGACAAACTCATAATCCAGGGTTTCTCGCCTGAACCGGATAACCAGTTCCAGCCCATCGTGCCGGCGGCCCCGGACGCGGAGCAGACGCTCGGGCGCCGTGCTCGGCAGGTCGCGGAAGCGGGAAATGTGAAACTCGCCCTCGGTGGCAGCGCCAATGGCGAAGGTGCCGGCGGCCTGGTCGCTCCAATCCAGCGCAGCGTTCCCGTGGCTGCGGTGGTGAATCAGCAGGATGATACATCCGAGTTTCTTCGCCAGCGCGTCGAGTAGGCTTAACTCGTTGCGCTCGACCTTCACAATGTCCAGCCCGGCGCCGTGGGCGGGGCGCATGGCAGTGTACGAGTCGAGAATCACCAGCCCGAGATTGCGCGCCTGGATTTCCCGTTCAAGGAACACAATCAGATTCGGCCCGATGGTAAAGTTCGCCGGCGTCACGGTGAAGAACTTGGAGGGGTCCTTGGCAATCGGGGAGCGCCGCAGAATCTCCTTCAGGGTCGCCAGACCAGCCGGATCGTCCTGGTCGATGAACAGGACGCCGCGCGACTCCAAGGTTTTGTACCAGTCGAGGAATGGGACGCCGGCCTGGTAGGTCAAAGCCAGTTGTGCCGCCAGCAAAGTCTTACCTGATTTATGGCTGCCAACCAGGGTCCAAACTCCCGGAGTCGTCAGCAGGTTTTCGATGACAAACTTAGGTGGTTCGGTGTACATTGCCTCAACGTCTACGCACGTGATGATGTGAGGCTCCCGGTTCGCCGGGCCTTGCCGTCTCGGGTCCGCGCCGGCCGCCGCGTCAGCCAGGGCTTGCACCACCGCTACTTCCGCCTGTTCAAGCCGCACGGCGGGCCTCCGTTCCCTGCTCACGTTGAATCTTCGCCAGAATCGCACGCACGGCCGCTACGCAAGCGTTCTGCCAGGTCTGCCCGAGTCGAGTCAGCCGCACGGTCTCCCGCGGCTCTTGTGTCTTGGCCCGGAGGTATTCAGCCAGGACGCCTTCCGGGGTGAGACGCTGTAAGCGGTGATGCTCGCGGGCTGCGGCCCTCAGTTTGTCAAGGTCACAGCCGCCGGCCGTGTAGGTCGCCGCCTTCAACTCCTCCAGTTGCTCCAACCGCTCCCGAACCCACCACAATGCCTGTCGCGCCAGTGGCCGCGCTTCGGCCCGTTGCCGCGCGGTGATGGGGCGGGGCGCTCCGGGGCGCCAGGTCCGCTCGCATTGCGGCCACAGCCCTCGCGCCCGCAATGCCTCGATGACGGCCTGCTGAGCGCAACTGGCGTGACAGTGCACCAGCAACTTGCCATCGGTCTCGCGGATCGACAGGCTGGGGCTGTGGTCCTCATGCGCCGGGCAACGCGCCATCCACCCGGCGCCGGACTTCCGGCCGCCGAGGGCGTGCGCGATGGATTCTGCGTTCACCGGGCCTGGGCCTCCGCCTGGGGTTGCTGGGCGCCAGCGGGCCGTGTGATCCCGGCCTCTTCTAGCCACCGCTCGAAGGCATAGCGCGGGATGATGAGTCGGCGGCCAATCCGTTTCGCGGGGATCTCGCCACGGTGGATGCCCGCATAAAAACTGGCCCGGCTGATAACGGCGTTGCCGCCGAGCATGGCGTGGGCCTGGTCAGCCGTCAGTGCGACGGGTTGTATTTTTTGGTCCATCTGGTCCCTTTTGGTCTTGACTTTGGTTCGTCCGTCTGGCATGATTGAACTCTGGTAAGTCCAGTATCGGCTATCCAGTCGGAGAAGTCAAGAAGAAATAGCGAAGGAGGAGAAGATGGAGATCAAGGAGGCAGTCCGGACGCTCCGGCAAGCCCTTGGAGACACCCAGCAGGCATTTGCTCACCGCCTGGGGCTGGCGATCTCGACCGTCGTTCGCTACGAGCTGACCCGGGCGCCGCGTGGCGTAGAATTGGCGAGGTTCTGGAAATTGGCGGTCGAGCATGATCTGCGTGGACACGCCGACACCTTCGCCCTGGCGATGGCGGCTGAACTCGACATGAAGGCCGAGCGCATCCCCCGGACGATGGAAGAGCATAGTTGGGTGGATTTCCTGTTCCTGGCGATGCGGAACCGTCATATCCCGGAAGTTCAACGCTGCTTCGCCGAAGTGCAACGTCCGCTTCTGCGGAGCTTCAGGATCGTAGCCGATGAATTCCGGCGGGCTGGCATCGTGCCGGAAGGCAAAGTGGTTGGCATCAATGCCGACGATCTCCAGGTGCTTGAAGTCGAGGCTGAAGCGTTCGAGCGGGAACTTGAGCGAATGGAGGCCCAACGATGAAGGGCTGCACGTTCAAACGCATTCTGCCCTCGGGACGCATCTCCTGGGAACTCCAGCTAGATGCTGGACGGGATGAGGCAGGCAAGCGTCTGCGGATCGTGCGCGGTGGGTTTCGGCGCCAGTGCGACGCCGACGCCGCGCTCACTCGGCTGCTTCAGGAGAAGGCCGACGGCACATTGGTTAGGCCGGACCCGCAGACATTCGGCCAATTCATCGGCGAGTGGTTTAGAGAACACGCGGAGAAGTGCTGCGAACCCAAGACGGTGGAACGCTACCGCCAGCTCGCAGACTACGTGCTGCCCCACCTGGGCACCGTGCCGCTGCGGGATCTCACCACGTTGATATTGGAGCGGACGTACCACCTGATCCATGAGCGGGGCGGGAAGGCGAAGCGCCGCCTGAAGGCGGGCGAGAAGCCACAACCGGCCCCACTATCGGCCCGCACGGTCAAACACGTGGCCGATATGGTGCGAGCTGCCCTCAACACCGCCGCCCGGTGGAAGCTCCTAAAGGTCAACCCCGCCATCGGCTGCGAACTGCCGAAGGTCCAACAGCATGAGGCCCGCGCACTCAACCCCGCCGAAACCGAGTGGTTCCTGGCCGGCGCACGCGGGACCTGGCTCTATCCCTTCCTGCTCCTGGAAGCCGCCACGGGTGCCCGGCGTGGGGAATTGTGCGCCCTGGCCTGGAATGATCTCACCCTCGATGGTGTGCCACCGCTCATCACGATCTCGAAGTCGCTTGAGCAGACTCGCCAGGGCCTCCGGGTCAAGCCGCCGAAAAACGACAGATCCCGCACGCTGCCGTTGCCCGCCCTGGCGGTCGAAGCGCTCCGGGAACACCGCGCACAGCAGGATGACTGGCGCCGCGCCTTCGGAGGCGACTATCTGGCGGACCTGAACCTCGTTTTCAGCACGCCGGACGGGAATTATCTCAAGCCCGATACCGTCTCCGCGAAGGGGTCAGCGCTCGCCCGCAAGCTCGGGCTAAAGGGTGTCTCCCTCCACACGTTGCGCCACAGCCACGGCTCCCAGCTTCTCTCGGCTGGCGTGCCGTTGCCCGCCGTGTCGAAGCGCCTGGGACACTCCTCAACTCACGTCACGGCCTCTGTCTACGCCCACGCCATGCCCCAGGATGAACTCGCCGCCGCAGAAGTCTGGGACACCATGATGCGGAGAGTGGGTGATCACCGGCAGGTGACACAGTGAAGGTTTCTCAATCTTCACCGTGGCAGCATATGGCAGCACGCGGAGGGTTCGGGTAGTCGCAAGTCATTGAGAAACAAGGCGGGAAGGTGGTAGCGCTAACGGGAATCGAACCCGTATTTAAGCCTTGAGAGGGCTTCGTCCTAACCCTTAGACGATAGCGCCAACAGCCACCAGCATAGCACAAATGGGGCCGACGGGGCTGATTTTCGCCCTGTGTTCGCCCCTGCCCGCCGCCAAACCCGCTCCGGGGTGTAACTTTCCACCTGGGCGGGACGTTGTATAGTCAGATCCCCTTAATACCAGCTTGACATCAAACGTAGAGTAATGGATAATGGGGCAGGTGTCTTTCCC
>CAYGVJ010000161.1:0-11413 GCA_964353255.1 uncultured Solibacteraceae bacterium
GGGCACGCGCGAGCTGCTGCTGAACTACGTGCTCAAGAACCGCTATCTGTGGCTGTTCGGGGCGGCGAATTTCTTCGTGTATATCGCGCGCTACAGCATGCTGGATTGGGGCCCGACCTATCTCAAGGAAGTGAAGCGGGCCAGCCTGGAGGGCGGCGGATGGAGCACCGCGATTTTTGAGTTCGCCGGAATGTTCAGCACGCTGCTGATGGGATGGATCTCGGACAAGGCCGGCGGACGGCGCGGCATGGTCAGCCTGGTTTGCATGGTGCCCGTGTTTCTGGCGTTCGCGGGTATTCTCTACACGCCGCCCGGCATGCTGTGGCTGGATATGACGCTTTTCGGGATCATCGGGTTCTTCGTCTACCCGCCGGTCGCGCTGCTGGGCATCACGGGACTGGATTTCACTTCGAAGAAAGCAGTGGGCACGGCGGCGGGGTTCATCGGCCTGTTTGGATACATCGGGCGCACCGTGCAGGGCAAAGGGCTGGGCACCCTGGCGGAGCGATACGGCTGGAACGCGGCGCTTTATGCCATTCTCGGCGCGGCGTTCATGGGGATCCTGGTGCTGTCGTTGACCTGGAAGCTGAAGCCCCGCACCGCGAGCGCGCCGAAGGCGGAGCCGACGGAATCGGCGGCCCCGGCGTCAACGCTCGATTGAAGGTCGATTTGCAGGTTCGCGGCTGGCGCGCCCGGAGGGACTCGAACCCCCGGCCTGCTGGTTCGAAGCCAGCCGCTCTATCCACCTGAGCTACGGGCGCGCGGGCGGGTTCCACCGGTAGTGTAACACGGCCAACTCCTGTTTCACCGGAAAACCACCAAGTCTTCGACGGCCACCTCGGTGCCCTGCCGGTCGGCGTAAGGCTCGCCGCGTACTACGATGCGCACTGTGTGCCGGCCGTTCTTCAACCCGAAGGTGTGCCAGACCGCTTCGCCGCCTTTGCTGCCCTTCTCGTCGGAATTCACGTCCACGGTGCGATCCAGACGGCCGTCCAGGTAGACGTCGGCCTTGCCACCGGTAGCCAGGTAGGGACCCACCACGATCGCGCCGGCGCCCGTGAAACTGATCGAAGCCTCGGCGCCCTTCTCCGAGGCGGTCCGGGTGGAGCGCTTCTCGTCTTTGCGCCAGGCCCCCCTCCAGCTCCAGCGCGGGTCGTCGGCGCTCACCCGCTCGGCCACTTTGCCGTAGTCCCACACTTCGAGCTTGGGGGCTTTCGGCGGCTGCGTCTTGATGCTCACCTGGTGGCCTTCCACGCGCCCGCCGGTCTGCCTGATCAGCGCCAGGGCGCGCTTCTCGGTGCTGGCGACGATGGTCCGGAAGCTGAAATCGGTGTAGCGGAACTTCTCGTCGGCAATCGCCGGGATGCCGCCTTTCCACTCTTCGGGGATACGCCGGTAACCCAGCGCCACGCCCAGGATGCCGCCGGCGCTCGAAGGGTTGCAGTCGGAATCCTGTCCCGCGCGGGTGGAGATCTCGAGCGTCTTGGCGAAGTCGCCTTTTCCGTACAGCAGGCCCAAGGCGATGTAGGCGCCATTCAGCTTGGCGTCAATGTTGAAAGGCTGGAGCGCGCCCGCGGGGCAGGGGTCGTTAGTGTCCCAGCGGTCCTCGACGAGCTGCCAGACTTTCTTCCAGTCGTCGGGGTATTGCCGGCGCCAGCCCAGCAGGTCGGCGATGAGCAGCCCGTAAGGACTCTTGCGGGGGATCGAGGCCAGGCCGGCTTCGACGATCTTGCGAGGGTCGCTCTCGAAGAACGCCGCAGCGTACATGCCGGAGACGAACATGCCGCCGTAGATGCCGTCGCCGTAGTTCATGACGCGGCCGGCGCGGAGGGCGATGTCGTTCGCGGACCGGTGCAGCCCCGGCGCCATCAGGCCAATGAAGTCGGCCTCGATCTGGAAGTCGATGTCGTTGGCGTGCGCGTTGTACCGCGGCGTGCCCGCGAGCGCGGCCGGCACCCCGCGCCGCAGGTTGCGGCGGGCCGCCAGGTTGGCATGCCACAGCGAGTACTGGGCCTCGCGGAACATCGCCCCGAAGTCTTCGCTGGTGGCATTGAGCCCCCGGTCGTCGAGGACTTTGGCGAAGGTCATGTCCACGTAGAGGTCATCCTGGGTGAGCGAGTTCTTCACCCGGTCAGGAGTCCATTTCGGCAACTCGGTGTCCAGGATCTTGCCGCGGGCGCGGAACTCGGTCGGCGCGCCGAAGCTGACGCCGATCATCTGCCCCGCCCAGCCGCCGGCGATCTTGTCGCGCAACTCGGCCAGGGCGATCTGCCGTTCCGCCGCGGAGGCGAACACCGCGAGCGCCGCCGTGAGAAGTAGAATCCGCATAGGGGAATTGTATTACGCGAGGAGGTCTCTGAGGGCTGGGCCCAGCTCCGGGTACCGGAACCGAAAGCCGGCCGCCAGCGCGGCCTGGGGCAGGACGCGCTGGCTGTCCAGGAGGACCGAGGCCATTTCTCCGAAGACCATCCGCAGCGCGAAGGCCGGCACGGGCAACAGGGCTGGGCGGCGGAGCCGCGCCGCTAGTTGGCGCGTGAACTCGGCGTTGGTCACGGGGCTGGGCGCGGTGGCGTTCACCGGCCCGGCGAGCTCCGGCTGCTCCAGTGCAAGACAGATCAGCTCCACGAGGTCTTCCAAGTTGATCCAGGACATCCACTGCCGCCCGCTCCCCAGCCGCCCGCCCAGGCCGGCTTTGAACAGCGGCAGCATGCGCTGGAGCGCTCCTCCGCCGGGCCCCAGGACCACGCCCGTGCGCAGCTTGACCACGCGAATGCCCGCTGAGGCGGCTTGATCAGCCGCTTGCTCCCACTCCTGGCACACCTCGGCGAGAAAGCCTCCGCCCGGCGGAGAGGATTCGGTCAGGATCTCGTCGCCCCGCGACCCGTAGATGCCAATGGCAGAGGCGCACACCAACACCGCCGGAGGCCGCGGAAATGCCGCCAGCGCCTCGACGAGCCGGCGCGTGCCCTCGACGCGGCTCGAGCGGATTCTCTGCCGGGCCTCAGGCGTCCAGCGCTGCGACACCGGTTCTCCCGCCAGATGGACGACTGCCTGGGAATCGCGAAGGCTCTCCAGGGGTGGGGAAGCGTTGCCGCCGGCGTCCCAGGCCGACAAGGACAGACCGGGGACGGCTCTGCGCCCGAGCACATGGAGGGAGTGGGAGCCGACCAGCAGCCGCCCGGCCAGCCTTCGGCCTATGAAACCGGTTGCGCCGGTAAGGGTGATGTTCACGCTTGCCTCATTCTGGCATATACTGGCACGGGGGGTGTCAATGCGGACTCCGAGGCGTGTGCGCTACCTGCTGGTGCCCATCCTGCTGCTACTGGCAGGCTGCGGCGGCTCCCAGCACAGCGCCGCGGAGAGGTACGTCCTGGTGGTTCTCAGACCCAAGCTGGCGTATTGGCATGCCGCCGGCGCCGGATTGCGCGCCGCGGCTGACCAGCTCGGGGTCAAATCCGACTTCGTAGGGCCCGACGCCTACGACGCGCGGGCGCAGCAAGAGGAGTTCCGCAGAGTGCTCGCCCAGAAGCCTGCGGGGATCCTGGTTTCCCCGGCCGACCCTGAGCTGATGAAGGCCGACATCGACCAGGCGATCGAACAAGGCATCCCGGTCATCACTATGGACTCCGATGCGTCGGCCAGCAAGCGCCTGCTCTTTATTGGCACCAACAACTACCAGGCTGGCGTGATAGGTGGCCGAGTCCTCGCGGATAGGTTGAAGGGTAAGGGCAAAGTAGTGGTCTACACTATGCCGCGACAGGCCAACTTGCATGAGCGCCTGCGCGGCTATCAGGACGTCTTGAGCAACCATCCCGGAATCAAGATTACAGAAGTTGTGGATATCAAGGGTGACCCGGGCGTCGCCGCCGCCAGGACCCAGGAGTTGATCGTTCAGAAGAAGGACCGGCCAGACGCCTTCGTGTGCCTGGAGGCCTCTGCCTGCCAGATGGTGGCCGAGGTCCTGGACCGCAATAAGATCCTGGACAAGCTCGTGATTGCGATGGACACCGATCTGGCCACGCTGGAGTGGATTCAGAAAGGTCTCATTGCGGCGACCATAGCCCAGAAGCCGTACACCATGGCGTTCGTGGGCTTAAAGATGTTGGACGACCTCCATCACCATAAACTCCCTTCCCTGGACCAGCAGTGGGGGCAGAATCCCTTCGCTCCCATAGCAACCTTCATCGACACGGGCACCACGCTGATTGACAAGAGCAACGTAGGCCGTTTCCTGGAAGCACAGCGCACCGCCACCACGAAGAAGCCCGGCTGAAGATCAAGCCTCGTGCGACTGCCGTTCCTGGCTTCTCACCGCGGGTAGGGGTGCCTTCGCAGCGTGGCGAAGGCCCGGTAGATCTGCTCGGCCAGCACTACCCGAGCCAGCTCGTGCGGTAGGGTCAGCGCCGACAGCGCCAGGCGCGTCCCCGGACGCTCCCGCCAGCCGGCAGGGTACCCTTCGGCGCCGCCCACCACGAAGACCAGGTCCCGGTTCTCCTGTTCGGCCTTGGCCACCAGGGCGGTGAACTGCGCCGAGGTGACCACCGCTCCCGCGGCTTCCAGCAGGATGATGCCGGCGGCGGGGTGCCGCTGCCAGGGGTCGAACCGGGGCGGGTGGATCTCCCGCATCTCGCAACGTGCGAACCGCGTCGCGCGCTTCAGGTACTCCTCGGCCATGGCGTTGGCGTGCGCGTCGCGCGGCTTGCCGATGTAGTAGAGGCAGACTCTCATCGAACCGCCGGGCCGAACATGCCCGGCCCCTACTCCACCCGCGCCATCAACTGTTTGAGAACGGCCTGCGCTGCTTGCTGGCCAGCGCTTTTCTTGGAATCGCCTTCGCCCCGGGCCAGCCACTCCTCCCCGATGCGGGCCTCTACCACGAACCTGCGAGCGTGAGCCGGGCCGTGCTCCGAAACCACGGTGTAGCGGGGCGCCGGCAGGTTCAGCGACCGGGCGATCTCCTGTAGCGCGCCCTTGAAGTTTGCGAACAGCGAGTCGGCATAGCCGGCCAGCGTGGGCGTGTCACTCAGAATCTGAGTCACCACGAACCGACGCGCCGCTTCCAGGCCGCCATCCAGGTAAATCGACGCGATCAGGGCCTCGACGGCATCCGCCAGCAGGCCTTTTTTCACCCGCCCCCCGCTCATCTCCTCCCCGCGCCCCAGCAGCAGGTACTCTCCCAGGCTGAGCTTCTGCGCCACGTCATGGAGGTGCGAGGCGCTCACCAGGAAGTTCTTCAGCACCGACAGGCGGCCCTCCCGATAGGAGGGGAAGCGGTCGATCAGGTGCTCGCTCACCAGAAAGCCCAGGATGGCATCGCCCAGAAACTCCAGTTGCTCGTTGTCGCCCAGGGGCAGGCTCTTCTCGTAAGCGTGGGAGGTGTGGGTCAGCGCGCGGAGCAGAAACTCCCGGCTCTGGAACGAGTGGCCGATGGCGGCCTCCAGCACCTCCACATCCGCGCGCATGACGGCGGCGACTACGGTTTCTTGATCTCGACCTGCGGCGGCGCCGCGGCCGCCGGCGGCGCGGCCGGCTTGGCGCCCGCCGCCTTGTTCTGGATGGCCCGCACCCGTTCGGCCTGCGCGTACTGCTTGATCTGAGGAGGCACGTCGGCGGCGGTCATGACTTTGTCGAGGGTCGCGATCGCCTCGTCGTACTTCCCCGCCATGTTGTAGACCAAACCCAGTCGCACCAGCGAGGTTGGATCCGGCGTGGAGGCCATCTCCACGGCGGTCCTGAACTCGGCGATGGCCACGTCGTACTTCTTCCGCGGTATGGCTGCCATAGCCAGCGCCTCATGCGCCTGGGCGCGAATGTCCTTCTTGGCAGCTTCCCACTGCTCGTCCGTCAGACTGGGATTGGGCTTGAGCGCGGTCTTGAGGACCTCTTCGGCGGTCCGCGCGTACTTCTCGGCGCGGGCCAGTTTCTCTTCGCGGTCCAGGTCGAACTCGCGGGTACGACTGGCGATCCCGGTGGCCAGCATGAGCATAGCCGCGAAGCTATTGGGGTCGGCCTCCAGGGTGCGTTCGGCCCAGATCACCATGTTGTCGAAGTCGTTCTTCTGCTGATAGGTGGCGGCCGCCAGTTGCATCGCCACGGCCTTGAACTCCGTGTCGTTGAACTTCGACAACAGGGTCTCGATGGCCTTGAGGCGTGTGTCGGGATCCTGGGCGTTGAAGACGGCCATCAGCGCCTCGGCTTCGCCTTTGGATTTGGCCTGGGGCTGCTTGGCCACCGGCGTCTGGGACTCGGCGGCTTGGGCCGGTTGCGCGGGTTTGGTCGGCTTCGCCCGCTGCGCCCAAACCGCCATCGTGGCGACCAGCGCCAAAAAGACGAGAACTACGAATCGGTTATTCATCAATAAACTCCTTGGACGGGACTGCGCCGCTCCCCGTTGGCGGGGCCCGCCGGCTCAGTCCGCGCCTCTGCTGATTGTATTGCTTTCCGGCCTACTTCTGCTGGCCCGGTTTCGGCAGGGCCGCCTGGAGGCCCTTCTCGGCGGCCGCCCGGGCCGCGGCCGAGCCTCCCTCAACCGCCAGCGCCGCCTGGTAGTGGCGGAGCGCCTCCTGACGCTCCCCAGCCGCGTCCGCCAGACGGCCCAGGTAGACGTGCGCCCAGGCCTTCACCAGCGGCTCGGGCGAGCACTCCAGCGCCTTCTGGAACAACTTCTCCGCGGTCTCCGGATCTTTCTGCCGCGCCGCGATCCGCGCCAGGCCGTAGTAGGCCGCGGCGTGTATGGGTTTCTCGGTCGTCGGCTCCAGCAGGCTGCGCCAGGCCCGGCTGGCTTGCTCCAGATCGCCATTGGCGTAATGGTCTTCGGCTTCCTCCAGGATCTTCCGCGGGCCGGTGGCATCGGCCTTCGGCGCCGGCGCAGGTTTGGCCTTTCGGACCGCGCGCTCGGAGGCGAACTCGACCTTCTCCAGCCGCTGCTCCTCCTTCTTCAGGCTGATTCCGTCGGCCAGCTCGCCGACGTAGAAGCGCATCGCCTGTTCCTGCTTCTCGTAAGCCGGCAGGGCCTCGGCGAAATACGGCGCCAGAACGAAGCCCTCGCGCAGGGCCTGCTGGACCAGTTCCGGGTTGCGGGCCAGCCGGCTCTCGATGGCCTTGATCAGGGATTCGGCGACCAGCAGCAGGAAGTCGGTCCTGTAATGCTCCTCCAGCAGCGGAGAGCCCAGCGCGTAGTCCAGCAGCGCCTTCTTCTTGTTGAATTGCTCGGAGTACCTGCCGACCATCGCATCCAGCAGGTAGTGCAGGTAGACATGGCGGATGTCGCCGGCCTGCGGCTCGCTCGAGGGAGTCAGGACGACGTAGTAGTCGTTGGCATAGTTGCGCGTGTGGATCTGGTTGGGCGCGCCCAGCAGATCCACGTATATCTGGAAGCGGCGCCCCAGCACGCTGGCGCTGGAACTCCGCAAGTAGGCGTTCACTTCGAGCAGCGCGTGCGCGGCCGGCTGCTGATAACGCGTCAGGGCCTGCTCAATGGCCGGCTGCGCCTGCCGCCACAGCCCTTCCAGATCTGCTTCCTTCCAGAGACGCCGCATCAGGGCGTCGAAGCCTTCCAGCGGCTGCACGTCGGGCGGAAGCTGGTATGTCAGGAAGCGGTACTTAAAGTTCGGAGGGCCGTCCACGCTGAGGGCGAAGGAAACGTACTGGCTGAGTTCGGCGGAGGGGTCCTTCTGGCGATGCCGCGCAAAGAAACTCTTGATTTCCTCCAGGCTAGGGACGTGCCGCGCCGCGAGCTCCCGGCGCACCGTCTCGCGCAGCGGGTGGTTGGCGGGCGAACTCAGATCGGCGTCGTAGCCGGCGGCGTTAATGGCCGCTAGCACGGCGAACAGCGCCGGGCTGGCGTCAAGCTGGTTCGGCTCGGCCGCGCGAACCGCGCCGCTGCCCAGCAGCAGGAGTGCGAAAAACCGGGACAGTACACCATTTTTCCGCGAAGCTCTTCCGATGCCGGCATGCCGCTCCGCCCTCACGAAAAATGGTGTACTGTCCCGGTTTTTCAACCTACTAGTGTAGCCGACCTACGCCGCTTCCTTCATCATCGCCACGATGACCTCTTCCACCTCGCGCGCCACGGGCTCCAGCTCCGCGCTCCCGAACATCGCCAGCATAGCGGTGGGCAGGATGGTGGCGAGCCGATAAACGTCGCCCGCCCGGTAAACCGAGATGCGGCAGGGCAGGGCCGTCGAGATCGCCCCGTTGGCCTCCAGCACCTTCTTGGCCTGGTGCGGGTTGCAGACTTCGAAGATGAGGCACTCGCCCTCGAAATCCACGCCCTTCTTCTTCATGGTCTCCTTGATGTTGTGGACGGCCATGACTCCGAAGCCGTGCCGGGCGGCGGCGGCCTCCAATCCCGCAGCGATCTGATCGAGCGGCTTGCCTGAGGCGACTTCAAACAGCATGTTGTACCCCCTGGGTTCAGGATGCCACGGCCCGGCGGAGGTGACACGATCGGGCTAATATGGAAGTGCATGACCAGCGTGTTAATGGTGGCTTCCGAGGCCACTCCCTTTGCCAAGGTCGGTGGACTGGCCGACATGGTGGGCGCCTTGGCGTCGGCGCTGTGCGCCCGGGGCGAGGAAGTGGCCGTGGTGATGCCGCGGTATCGAGGCGTCTCTCTGGAGGGCGCCGAATGCGTCCGCGAGCGCCTGGCGGTGTGGCTGGCTCCGGGAACCTTCTATGACGCCAGTCTCTGGCGCGTCATGGAGGGCCAGGTGCCCTACTATTTCGTGGAGTGCCCGCCGCTCTACGACCGTGACGGCATATATGGCGACCCCGCCGACTACCCGGACAATCACCTCCGCTTTGCCGTCCTTTGCCAGGCGGCGTTGGGGGTGGTCCGCTACGTCTTCCGGCCCCAGGTGTTGCATTGCCACGACTGGCAAGCGGCTTTGCTGCCCATATATGTCCGGACCCGGCTGTACGGGGACCCCACCTTCCTGGGCTTGAAAACGCTGCTGACCATCCACAACCTGGGCTACCAGGGCATTTACCGGCGGGACATTCTGTCCCAGATCGGCCTGGAGCAGACCCTCTTTCACCCGGACGCCCTGGAGTTCTTCGGGCAAGTCAACCTGCTGAAGGGCGCGGTTCGCTACAGCGATGCGCTCAACACGGTGAGCCCCACCTACGTCCGCGAGATCCAGACTCCCGAGCTGGGCTTCGGTTTGAACAGCCTGCTCGCGTCCCGCAGCGACGTGCTCAGCGGCATCCTGAACGGCGCGGATTACGCGCTGTGGAATCCGGAGACCGACCCTCACCTGGCGGCCAACTACTCGGCGGCGGACTTGAGCGGAAAGCGGCGGTGCAAAGCCGACCTGCTGGGCGAACTCGGGTTGCCCTCGGACAATCTGGACCGGCCGCTGGTGGGAATGGTCTCGCGCCTGGACAGCCAGAAGGGGTTTGACCTCCTCGGGCAGGCGGCCCCGGAACTGGCCGCCGAGGATCTGTGCCTGGCGGTCCTGGTCACCGCCGGCCCTCGTTACGAGGGGTTCCTCCGGGATTGGGCGGCGGCTCATCCGGACAAGATCGCGGTGCGCATCGCCTTCGACGAGCGCCTCGCCCACAAGATCCAGGCAGGCGCGGACATGCTGCTGGTGCCCAGCCGGTATGAGCCTTGCGGGCTGGGCCAGATCTACGCCCTGCGCTACGGCACCGTCCCGGTGGTGCGCGCCACCGGCGGGCTGGAGGATACGGTGGACGAGAGCACCGGCTTCAAGTTCGCGGACTACACCGGGGCGGCCTTGCTGGGCGCGCTGCGCGCAGCGCTGGCGGCCTTCCGGGATCCCGAGCAGTGGCGGGCCAGAATGCTGCGGGGGATGGCCAAGGATTTCTCCTGGGAGGATTCGGCGGCCCAGTACGCGGCCCTGTACCGGCGCTTGGCGGCCTGAATCCTGCCGCGCCTTTTTGCATCATAGAGACTTGGAGGTTTGATCCCAAACATGGCCGGCGCAAACACGCAGACTTTTTCCGATGCCACGTTCGACGCGGACGTCTTGAGGTCCGAGCTCCCGGTGCTGGTGGATTTCTGGGCCGAGTGGTGCGGCCCCTGCAAGATGATGGCTCCCACGGTGGACGCCATCGCCGACGAGTTTGCCGGCGCTCTCAAAGTCGGGAAGCTGAACGTGGAC
Source organism: uncultured Solibacteraceae bacterium (assembly GCA_964353255.1). Taxonomy (GTDB): domain Bacteria; phylum Acidobacteriota; class Terriglobia; order Bryobacterales; family Bryobacteraceae; genus VFZS01. The sequence continues at coordinate 10,128 of CAYGVJ010000161.1, forward strand.
AGCAACATGGGCGTCGCCGCGCGCTACGGCATTCGCGGCATTCCGACCTTGCTGCTCTTCAAGGAGGGCCGGGTGGTCGAGCAGCGCGTCGGGCTGCTGCCGCGGGCGGAAGTCCTCCGCATGGTGCAGCCGCACCTGGCCTCGCCGGCAGAGTCCCAAAGCTGACTCTTCGGCTTCCCCGCGACCCTTAGCGCTAACCCGCTGGGCTCTGGTGCTCTGCGCTTCCCTTGTGCTATGATTCGGCTGTTTGGCATTCGCAAGGGGGTAGGTCATGATCAATCGTCTACGGCTGGCGGTCGGCCTGATCGCCGCGTTCGTTCTTCTCCCACTGGCTGCCCAGGATCCGCGCGGCACCATCCTGGGCCGCGTCACCGATCCCAGCGGGGCGGTGATTCCCAGCGCCGACGTGCGCGTCACCAACGTGGCCACCGGCGTGGTCGCCGCCGCCAAGACTAACGGTGCCGGCAACTTCGTCCTGCCTTACCTGCTGTCTGGCACCTACACGATGACGGTCGAGCTGACCGGCTTCCGCAAGTTCGTCCGCGAGGGCGTTCAGGTGCGCGTCAGCGACACCGTGGAGGTCAACCCGCAGCTTCAGGTGGGCAACATCGCCGAGTCGGTGGAAGTGACGGCCCAGACGCCGCTGCTCCAGACCGCTGAGGCTTCGCTCGGCCAGGTGGTGGACGAGCGCCGGATCGCCGAACTGCCGCTGTTCGCTGGAAACGCCATGGACTTGGTGCACCTGGCGCCGGGCACCGTGAACGGGACCGACATGCGGCTCCGCAAGGCGCCCTTCAACAACGCCCCGTCGCAGTTCTCCACCGACGGCAGCGGCAACTACGGCAACGCCTTCACTATCGACGGCGTGGCCAACGTGTACTCCGACGGCACCAGCCCGCGCGTGGCCTTCTCCCCGCCTACCGCCTCGCTCGCTGAGTTCAAGGTGCAAACCTCCTCCTTCGACGCCTCGATCGGCGGCACCCTCGGTTCGCTGGTCAACGTCAGCACCAAGGGCGGCGCCAACACGCTCCACGGCCAGGCCTGGTGGTGGTTGCGCCACTCCTCCTTCGACACGCCCACCATCTTCCAGAACCGCTCCGGGTTGAAGCTGCCGGTCTACCGGGACAACCGGTACGGTCTTTCGGGCGGCGGCCCGGTCTTTCTGCCGAAGCTCTACAACGGCAAGAACAGGACCTTCTGGTTCTTCACCTGGGAGGCCAACAAGTTCGGCGACCCCAACGTCGGGGGCTCGATGACCTCGACGGTGCCGCGCGCGGCCTGGCGCA